>JAZNQO010000014.1:0-48693 GCA_045590215.1 Clostridia bacterium
GTGCAGGGTGAATGAGGCGACCGGCCCTCCGGTGGAGGGAGCGGCTGAAAGCCGCAGGAAGCCGAATGAATCAACCGAAACAAGCATTGGGAGCGGCAGCGACCAAGGCGTAGATTGAGGTTGCGGGGAAGAGGCGACCGGCCCTGCGGTGGAGGGAGCGGCTGAAAGCCGCAGGAAGCCGAATGAATCAACCGAAACAAGCATTGGGAGCGGTAGTGACCAAGGCGTAGATTGAGGTTGCGGGGAAGAGGCGACCGGCTCTCCGGTGGAGGGAGCGGCTGGAAGCCGCAGGAAGACGAATGAATCAACCGAAACAAGCATTGGGAGCGGTAGCGACCAAGGCGTAGATTGAGGTTGCGGATCAAACTCCCTGCCGTGGGGTACAGAGGACGAGCAGTCTCCTGGTTCGTCGTCTCTTCGTCGTTCCCAAACACGTCAAGGCTCGTTTTGTGCAGGCTGGAGGGTCAGGAATTTTTCCTGTACGAAGCCATAGATGCCGTCATATTCGATGGCATAGAAGCCATCTTGCAGGCCGAGGATGCTCACTTCCGTGCCCGTTTCCCATTCAGCTATTTTGCAGCTATCGCCGGAAGCGGTGTTACGAACATTGATGGTAGTGCTGCCGTTGGTGCGGCCTTTATAGGAGAGCAGGCCGGTGCCGGTCAGGCTGGCATCGCTGCCATGGAATTTGAGGCAAGCGGTTTTCACATAGCCCGTAGCCCCGTTATAGATAATTTTGCTCCAAGAGCTGCCGCTTTCCAGCACCATCACGATGCGGCCAGCCTTACAGTTTTTCACCATTTTGCTGCTTTCGGAGGCTCTTTGGCGCAGGGTGCATTTGCCGGTCTTGGGGGCATGGATATGCGCCACCTGCTTATCTTTTCCGGCGGTGCTGCCAAATTCCAGCTGGGCGGTGGGCACCTGCTTTTCTTCGCCGTTATGCCGGATGGTGCTGGCGGCAACGCCAAGGGAAAGCAGCTCCACGGCGTCAGATTCATAGCGGACAATGACCGTTTCCTGCGCAGAGGCGGTTTTCTTGCTGCCGGAGGAGGAAGGCTGCTTGCCCGTACCATTTCCCGGAACATGGAGCGAATCCCCCGGCCCTTCGACCAAATTGTCACTTTCGTCATCTTCCAGCAGACGATAGCCCGGACGCATTTCACGGATGTATTTGCTCAATGCGGCTTTGTCATTCAGGTAAGCTTCCGGCACTTCTGTCACGAGAACCATCGATTTGCCGATTTCGACGATATTCACATATTCCGAGGCTTTTGCCAGCGGATAAGGACTCATCTTAATGTAAGCATAGGCACCTTCACCGTTTTTGTAAAAACTGATTTTCTGATATCCGGAACCATCATCCCGGCTGTG
The DNA here is from genome assembly GCA_045590215.1 of Clostridia bacterium. Classification (GTDB taxonomy): domain Bacteria; phylum Bacillota; class Clostridia; order Christensenellales; family Aristaeellaceae; genus RUG563. The sequence continues at coordinate 1,372 of JAZNQO010000014.1, forward strand.
GACGTTTACATAGGCGTTGGCAGGCAGAGAACCGATTTCACGCCACTCATATTGCGGCATGAGGTTGTTCTCCTCCGCTTCTTGAACGGTGATCCGTTCATAGATGGGGGTGACGATTCGTGTTTTTGACCAGCAGGTGCGGTTCCACTCCAGCTCCGTCATGGCAAGCGCAGAAGTGGGCAGCAGCAGGGCAAAGATACAGATAAGCGTCAGAAAACATTTGAGGACTCGGCCATTTTTCACCACTTTTTCCTCCTTGTCAACCCCGTTCAGTGCCGGGCAATCATTACAATTTAACAATTCTGTAACAATTATATCATAGGGAAAGGAAGAAAACAAGCAGCTTTCCGGGTTACTTGTGTAAATTTTTCCATAGAAAAACCCCTCCGCTGTTTTTGCACAGGGAGGGGAAAGAATTTACAGCACGTTCAGCACACGAGCCACGGCTTCCTTGGTGTTTTCCAAGGTATTGAAAGCGGTTAAGCGGAAATAGCCTTCGCCGCTGGGGCCAAAGCCCTCGCCGGGGGTACCTACCACTTGCGCTTCTTTCAGCAGCATATCGAAGAAATCCCAGCTCTTCATATTGCCGGGGGTTTTCATCCACACATAGGGGGAATGCACGCCGCCGAAAGCGTCGATGCCGGCCTTGATGAGGCCGTCCCGGATGATAGCGGCATTGACCCGGTAATAGGCGAGACATTCTTCAATCTGTGCCTGTCCTTCGGGGGTATAGATGGCTTCTGCGGCCTTCTGCACGGGGAAGGAAACGCCGTTGAACTTGGAGGACATGCGGCGGCCCCACATTTTGTTCAGGCTCAGCCCATCAAAGCACAGAGCCTTGGGGATGACGGTATAGCCGCAGCGAGTGCCGGTGAACCCGGCTGTTTTGGAATAGGAGCAGCATTCGATGGCGCACTTTTCGGCACCGGGAATTTGATAAATGCTGAAGGGGATTTCATCATCGGTAATGAAGGCCTTATAAGCGGCATCGAAAATGATGAGGGCTTCGTTTTCTAAGGCCCAGTCTACAAACGTTTTCAGCTGCGCTTTGGTGAGCACGGTGCCGGTGGGGTTATTGGGATAGCACAGGTAGATAACATCCACCCTTTTTTCGGGCAGCGGCGGCACAAAGCCGTTTTCCTTATTGCAGGGGAGATAGGTGAGGCGGGACCAGCGGCCGTTTTCATACACGCCCAGACGCCCTGCCATGGCATTGGCGTCAATATAGACGGGATAGACAGGGTCAGTCACGGCAATGGTGGCATCGGCGGCAAAAAGCTCCTGCAGGGCACCGCAGTCCGTCTTGGCACCGTCGGAGAGGAAAATTTCGTCTTCCTCGATCATGACGCCTTTTAACTGATAATCATTCTTTGCAATGGCGGAAAGCAGGAAGCTGTAGCCGAAATCCGGGCCGTAGCCGCGGAAGCCTTCTTTTGTGCCCATGGCACGGGCAGCGTTGGCAAAAGCGTCTGTGACTGCCGGAACCAAAGGCCGGGTCACATCGCCGATGCCAAGGCGCAGCACAGGCTTATCGGGGTTATTGGCGATGAAGGTATTCACCCGCTTGGCAACTTCCGCAAACAGATACCCGGCAGGCAGGGCAGCAATGGATGTATTGAGCTTCATAGAACCTCCTGTATGTTATCAGTCCCCCAACCATTCGCCGTCATAGACGAAGGCGGCAGGGCCGGTTTGGTAAACGTGATTATCTTCGGCGTTCCACTGCAATTGCAGGTTGCCGCCGGAGAGCTTCATTTGCACGCTGCGGTCGCTCTGGCCGGAAATAACGGCGGCCACCAGCGCAGCGCAGGCACCCGTTCCGCAGGCCAGCGTTTCGCCCGTGCCTCTTTCCCAGACACGCATCTGCAGGATGCCCCGGTCAATCACCCGAACAAATTCCACATTGGTGCGCCGGGGGAACAGGGGATGATGCTCAATCATGGGGCCGATGGTGGGCAGGTCAATCACTTCCGGATCCCGGACGAACAAAACGGCGTGGGGATTGCCCATATTGACGCAGGTGATGAACCAGGTCTGCCCCATGATTTGCAGCCGGTGTTTGAGCACCATTTCGCCGGGCAAATCCACCGGGATATTCCGGGGGTTGAGTTCCGGCGTGCCCATATCCACCTTCACCCGGCTGACCTTATTGTTTTCCACATCCAGCCACAGCTGCTTCAGGCCGCCCTTGGTTTCCAGCGTTAGCTCGGTTTTATTGGTGAGCCCCCGTTCATAGACGTATTTGCCGATGCAACGGGTGGCATTGCCGCACATTTCGGCTTCGCTGCCATCGTTATTGAAAATGCGCATGGCGAAATCCGCATGGTCGGAAGGCTCAATCAGTACCAGACCATCGGCCTGTGCACCGAAATGAGGACGGGACATGACCAATGCCATGCTCTCTGGCTCCCGGACAATTTCTTCAAAGCAGTTGACGAACAGATAATCGTTACCAATACCGTGCATTTTGGTAAAACGCATAGAGGCTCCTCCTTGGCTGATGATAATAGCAGAATATGCAGTGGGGAGAGGGTAGGTGTTTTCTTTACATTCTTTCGGGGGCTTCCACGCCGATCAGGTAAAGACCCGTTTTGATGACCTGCTTGCAGGCCTTGGTGAGGTTAAGCCGGGCGGCGGTGGCAGCGGCGTCATCGTCCAGAATGCGGTGTTCGTAATAGTATTTATTGTAAGCCTTGGCAATTTCCGTAGTGGCACGGGTGATGATGGAGGGTTCGTTGCGCAGGCAGGCTTCGCTGACGGCCTCGGGGAACCGGGAGAGCAGCCGCAGAAGAGCCTGTGCTTCGTCGTCCACAAGGTTGGCATAATCGGGAGCCGGCAGGTTTTCCGGAGCTTTGCGCAGAACGGAAGCGCATCTTGCGTGGGTGTACTGCACATAGGGACCCGTTTCGCCGTCAAAGTTCAGGGCACGATCCCACCAGAAATCAATATCCTTGATGCGGTTATTTTGCAGCGTGGCATACACAACCGCACCAACGCCCACCTGACGGGCGGCTTCTTCCTTGTTTTCCAGATTGGGGCTCTTTTCCTGCATGATTTGCAGGGCCTTTTCCTGGGCACGGTTGAGCAGATCTTCCAGATGCACCACATGGCCGCTTCTGGTGGCCAGGGTTTGTCCTTCATAGGAAACCATGCCGAAGGCAACGTGAATGAGACCTTCCTTGGCCCAGTCATAGCCCATCTTTTCCACCACTTTGAAAATCTGGCGGAAGTGCAGATCTTGCTGATAAGCCACCACATACAGGCACTTATCGAAATTATAGGTATCCTTGCGATAGAAGATGGCGGCCAGGTCACGGGTGGCGTAGATGGTGGTGCCGTCCCTTTTGATGATAAGGCAGGGGGGCATTTTATCTTCTTCAAGATTTACAATCAACGCACCTTCGGATTCTTCCAGCAGGTTCTTTTCTTTCAGCTCGTTGACTACCCGATCCGTCTTATCCACATAGAAGCTTTCGCCGGCATAGCTGTCAAAGGAGACGCCCAGCATGTCATACACCTTCATGGCGTCTTTGAGGGTTACTTCCTTGAACCAGCGGAAAATGGCAAGGGCTTCTTCGTCGCCTGCTTCGATTTTCTTGAACCATGCGCGGCCTTCGTCTTCCAAAGCCGGGTCTTTTTCCGATTCGTCATGGAAGCGAACGTACAGCCGGGTCATTTCTTCCACGCCGTCTTGCTCAATCTTTTCCTTTACGCCCCATTTTTTGTAGGCGCAGATCATCTTGCCGAACTGGGTGCCCCAATCGCCCAGGTGATTGATGCCAACGGTTTTCCAGCCGAGGAAATCATAAATGCGCTTGAGAGAATGGCCAAGCACGGTGGTGGACAAATGGCCGATATGGAACCGTTTGGCGATATTGATGGAGGAATAATCCAGGCAAACCGTTTTACCCTTGCCTTCTTCGCTGCTGCCCCATTTTTCGGGGGCCGCCATGATGGCCTGCATCAGGTCTTTGGCAAAGTTTTCACGGTTCAGAAAAAAGTTCAAATAGCCGCCCACGCACTCCACCCGTGCGATTTCCGGCTTTTGTACAGCTTCGGAAAGCTTTTTCGCAATCATGGGCGGACCCATGCGCAGGGCTTTGGACAGGCGGAAGCAGGGGAAGGCATAATCGCCCATGTGCGCTTCCGGCGGCACTTCCAACAAGGCGGCAATATCTTCCGGCAGCCCTTCTGCGCTGGGATAAGCGGCGTCCAGCATTTCCTTTACCAAGGCTGCAATCTGCTTTTTCGTGTCCATAACAGGTGTTCCTCCCCTAATAAACGTATACACGTTAGCATACCATAATTCCCCGTTTTTTGCAATAATTCCCGGCGGCATACAGAAAGAATACAGTTATATTATGCACAAAAATTTCCGTTCCATGATGGAAGATGGATGCGTGGGATATTTTCTTGCATTCAGAGGGAGAAAATGATATGATTTCATTGGAAGTAAATTGTATATCCCGTGGGGAGGAAACGTATATGAGAAAATACTGTATCTTTTTGTTTGTATTGCTGCTGGCCCTGGGGCTGTGCTTTGCTGCCAACGCAGAGGAAGCGGAACCCACGGTATACAAAAGCGGGGATTATAAATATATCCTCCTTGCGGATGGCACGGCACAGATCATAGATTATTCCGGCATTGCAGAACCGACCGTGCCGGATGTACTGGACGGGTATTCGGTAAGTAGCATCGGGGATTATGCGTTCGCCGGTAGATACAGCCTCACCGGCATCATGCTGCCGGAAGGGCTAACCAGCATCGGGGATTCTGCGTTTTATATGTGCAGCAGCCTCACCGCTATCACGCTTCCGGAAAGCGTTACCAGCATCGGAGATTTTGCGTTCTACGGTTGCAGAAGCCTCACCGCCATCACGATGCCGGATAGTGTAACGGAAATGGGCATCAATCCCTTTGCGTATTGCGAACAGCTGACAAACATCCAGGTTTCGCCGGATCACTCCGTGTTTGCCACCATAGACGGGGTATTGTTCAATAAAACGGAAAAGAAACTGGTTTGCTATCCCGGCGGTTTTACCGTAACAGAATATCAGGTGCCAAAGGGCATCCGCAGCATCGGGGATGCGGCGTTCTACGAATGCAGCAGCCTTACTGCCATCACACTGCCGGAAGGTATTACCAGCATCGGGGATAGTGCATTTTCCTTTTGCAGCAGACTCACCGCCATCACACTGCCGGAAGGGCTCACCAGCATCGGGGATTCTGCATTTTTCTGTTGCAGCAGACTCACCGCCATCACGCTGCCGGAAGGGCTCACCAGCATCGGGGATAAGGCGTTCGCCGATTGCAGCAGACTCACCGCCATCACGCTGCCGGACAGCATAACGGAAATGGGAGCCAATCCCTTTGCGTATTGCGAACAGCTGACAAACATCCAGGTTTCGCCGGATCACCCCGTGTTTGCCACCATAGACGGGGTATTGTTCAATAAAACGGAAAAGAAACTGGTTTGCTATCCCGGCGGTTTTACCGCAACGGAATATCAGGTGCCCAAGGGCATTCGCAGCATCGGGGATGAGGCGTTCTCTTCTTGCAGCAGCCTCACCGCCATCACACTGCCGGAAGGGCTAACCAGCATCGGGGAGGGTGCGTTCTCCGGTTGCAGCAGCCTCACCGCCATCACGCTGCCGGAAGGGCTCACCAGCATCGGGGATTATGCGTTCTACTCTTGCATGAGCCTCACCGGCATCATGCTGCCGGAAGGTCTAACCAGCATCGGGGATGCTGCATTTTTCGGGTGCAGTAGCCTCGCTGCCATCACACTGCCGGAAGGGCTAACCAGCATCGGGGATGCTGCATTTTTCGGGTGCAGTAGCCTCGCTGCCATCACACTGCCGGAAGGGCTAACCAGCATCGGGGATGAGGCGTTCTCCGATTGCAGCAACCTCACCGCTATCACGCTGCCGGAAGGTATTACCAGCATCGGGAATTATGCGTTCTCCGATTGCAGCAGCCTCACCGCCATCACACTGCCGGAAGGCGTTACCAGCATCGGGGATCGTGCATTTTTCAGGTGCAGCAGCCTCACCGCCATCACACTGCCGGAGAGTCTGGAAAGCATCGGCAAAAATGCTTTTGCCGATTGCCCGAAAAATATGCAGTTCACCGTGGTGCGGGATTCTTATGCTGCCCAGTGGTGCAAGGAAAACGGCATGAACTACACCTACCCCGATTCCCTGGACTGGCTGAACGATTGAGCCGGACAAGATATAGCCAAACATAAATATGCAAAGAGGAAGTCTTGCCGGGCTTCCTTTTTTGTGTGTGATTTTGCCATGGAGGGAAAGAACAAGCAGGGTATAACAAACAGAGCGCAACAAAAAGGACGGCCAATGGCCGCCCCTGTGATATTTGGTTGCAGATGAATGGCTGACAAACCACAATTCTGAATTCTTCATTCTGAATTCTTAATTCCACATTCCTCATTCCCTTACAAATCAATCCCCGGCAGGGCCGTGACCGTGCGCAGGAAGGAAGCACCGAAATGCTGCATCATCTTCGTTTGGGGCACATGGCGGCGAAAAATGTGGGTATAGACGGTGGTGACGCCTCTTTCACGCAGCAGGTTGAAAGCGGATTCCATCAGCTGCGTGGCCATGCCCTGATGACGGTATTCTGCTTTGGTGTAGATCATAAGTAGCGTCACGTTCTGCCCCGTGCCTGTGATGATACATTCGGAAACGGGCAGGCCGTTTTTGTAAAAGCCCAGAGCCATAAAATGCTGCTGCTGCATCCAGAGGGTCAAATTATCCCGTGTAAAGGGCTGGATGCGATGGGCGTTCATGCGGTTCAAAAAAGCGTTCTGGGAAGCATCATCCTGCAAGGGCACGGAGGCAAACTGCATGCCCATGGGGGTTCGGGGGTAGACCTGGGGCAGCGGGAACCGGAACAAATCCTCCCCGTCATCGTTTTTGAAGCCGCAGCTTTCGTAAAAGTGCATCATGTCTAAATTTTCAGGGCTTACCAGGCTGTAAAGCCGCACGGGCAGGCCGGGGGTTTGGGTGCGCAATTGTTCCGCCCTTGCCAGCAAAGCCCCGTAAAGCAACGCCCGTGCAGAGGGCTGGGCATCAATCTGCATATACAAGTGCAAAGGCCTTTCCGGATACATTTCCCCCTGCATAAAGGGAACCACATAGCCCGTGCCCATCTGCACCTGATTATCGTTGGCAACAAAGAAAACATTCTCTGGGGCAACGCCCTGATAAGCGGCCTGGGGATGAGAAATTCGCATACTTTTTATTCCTTCTTACGTTTCAGACTTGTGTGTTTTTTATTGCCATTCGATGCCGGCGTAATTGGTGCTGGGGGTTAAATCATATACCACCCGGCGGATGTGGGGCAGGGCTTCCAGAATGCGCTTGGTGGTGTTTTCCATCACGTCATAGGGAAGCCTTGCGGCATAGGCCAGACTCTGATCGCTGGCATGCACGGCACGAAGGCAGATAACGCCCCGGTTTTCGTCGCCGGGCAGCGTGCTGAGCACGGCAAAATACTGCCACAGCTTTCTTTCCGCATGCGCTTCGTTGATTTCTTCCCGGAAGATATGATCCGCCGTGCGCAGGGTTTCCAGCCGTTCTTTGGTCACTTCGCCCATAATGCGCAGGGCCAAACCGCTGCCGGGGAAGGGCTGCCGGGACAAAACATCTCCGGGGATACCCAGATAATTGCCGATGCGGCGGATTTCGTCCTTGAAAAGCTCCCGAACCGGCTCCATCAGCGGCACATCGCCGGAAAGTAGCGGCCGCTTATCGCCCTTGCCGAACATGATATCGTTAAAGCTGGTGCCGCCGATAATGGCCTGACAGGGGCCGAGGCGGCTCTTTTCTTCGTTCAGCACCTGCTGCATGGTGGTGCCGATGAGATAGCGTTTTTCTTTGGGGTCGGACACGCCCTGCAAGGCCTGCAAAAAGCGTTCCTGCGCCTGCACACACAGGATATCCATACCCAGCTGTTCCCTATAAAAGGCGAGGAAAGAAGAAACTTCGTCTTTCCGCAAAAGGCCGGTATCCACAAAGATACATTTCATTCTTTCGCCAAGGGCACGGAAGCCAAGCAGCGCACTCACGCCGCTGTCCAAGCCGCCGGTCATGGCGCAAATGGCTGTGCCGTCGCCGGTGATGCGGCGGATTTCTTCAATGGCACGGGTCACAAAGGCGTCGTCGTCCCACCATGTGGTGCAGCCGCAGATATCCACGGCGAAATTGTGCAGTATCTGGGAAAGCTCCGTATCGCTCTGCTCCACTTCCGTCTGGAAGCCGAACAGGGGCTTTTGGTTATGGGCAAAGCCGATGGCCTTGCCTTCGCAGGTGCAAATGGCATTGGCAGTGCCGGGCAGCATCATGCTGCGCAGATTGCGGATCATCCGATCCCCGTCTTCCATGCCCTTGAACAGGACGGGATGGCGGTATTGCAGGGTGAAAAGGCCGCTTTCCAGCGTTTCTTCCCCCATCTGGCCGCCGATAGCGGAAAGCAAAAGCCCGGAGGCGGCACCGACGGCCAAAATGGGCAAGCCGCACACGAACAGACGGCCGTCCGGCTGGCAGTCGGGCAGCTGCTTGCTGCCGGCCAAAACAAGCCCAAGGGGAGACTGGCTTTCGACTTCGTCCAGTGAAATATCCCCCGGAACAATTTTGCACATAATCCGCTCGGAACGCAGTTTTCGGGTAATGGTCCGGCTGGCGGCGTTATCAAAATTCAAAACCAGCAACATATCCCGCATGCCCTTCACCTCTTTGCTTTTCTGATAATGGAAAGCTGAACCTTTCTATTTTCGACGAAACTTGGTCAATTCCTGCTTTTGGCAGAAAGGGGAGCCTTGTCAGGGCTGATTTTGCATTTTTTCCACATAGGCCTGCAATTTCAGCTGGGTTTCCTGATTGGCAAGGCCGGTGATATTGAGCCCCATGGTGCGCTGGAAATTCTTTACCGCCTCGATGGTGATATCGCCGTAAGTGCCGGTGATATATTGGCTTTGGGTGAAGCCGGCAAGGCAGAGCATTTCCTGCAAGACCTTCACCTTTTCGCCCTTATGGCCTTCTTTCAGGGTGATATCCGCCACGTCATGCACCGTGCCGTAGCCGAGGATCGCCCAGTAATTGAGCGGATAGGCGTTGCGCTGCACTTTAGAGGGATTATTCCCTTCCAATACATGCACAAGCACCTGGCCTGCATCGTCCTTGGTGCAGTGGGTCACCATGGCCACATGGATGGTGTCCCCGGTGGAGGCGGTGGAGAGGAAAAGCCAATCTCCGGGCTGGGGGATATAGCTGTTTTCGGGCATGACAGTGCTCTCTCCCTTATACCACTGGGAGCCCCAGCCGGGCACTAAACCCCGCCGGGCCACATAACGCCCTTTTTGCAAAAACCAGTCCCGGCCGGTATTATTACCGGAATAGTTGGGATAGACGGTGTTGAAGAGCTTGGATGCGTAGAGCTTATCCGTTTGATACACACACCAGCACAGGTATTCGGCGCACCATTCTGCCTTGCTGTCGCCACTCCAGATGCCGTATTTGGTTACGCCGTTTGCTTCTTCCTGATAGCCCAGCTCTTTTTCGGCAATGAACAGCAGCTGGTTCACATACCCCGGCACTTCATAGGCAGGGGGCAGCACGTTTTCTTCGTCATAGGTGAAATAGTTTTCTCCGGGGCTCAGAAAGCTCTGGTCGCCCCCTTGGGTCAGCGCCCATTCCCGGACAGTCATCACTTCGAAATAATCGCCGTGGATATAGCCCTGCTGGCCGTTGTAATCCACATGATACCAGGTTTTACCGTCATCGCCCTGAACGCTGCCTAAAATCATGGCCTGATCGTAATTGTTCAAAAGCCGCAGCCGTTCTGAAGATGAGGACGCCTTGGCACGCAGGTTCACCTGCCCCAGATTGCTTTTCACAAAGCCATAATCGGAAAGCGGTTCTTTGGCAGTTTCTTCTGCCATGCAGCAGGAAAACAGCATCATCATCACAAGCAGAAAGGATAAGGTGCGCATATGCAGCCTCCTATGGGATAAAATGGGAACAGGAGCCGCCCCCTTTCCGGGGATTTTTTACCACGGAAAGCAGGGCAACTCCTTTTAATGGTTATCAGGAATCGTATTTATCGGACCTGCGCCGTCTGGGGGTATTCTGCGCCGTCTGGGAGGAAAATTCCGTCATTTCGGGGGCGTGATTTCCTTCCGGTGCCTTTACCGTCTGCTGGGAGGCAGGGGTGAAGGTCTGGGTGCCTTGGGAGACGGGAGCAGATTGCGTTCTGGGCTTATAAGCCGTGGTCTGCTGTTCTGCGATGGGCTGGAAGGATCCGGTCTGCTGGGAGACAGGCTGCACGGGCTTGAAAGAGCCGGTCTGCTGGGAGACGGGCTTATAAGCCGTTGTTTGCTGGGCGGTGGGGGCACCGCTGCCATTTGGCATGAAGGGCGCAGCCTGGGTGTTATACGCCCTTGTGCCCTGGGACACCTGATTGGAAGCCATCCGGGTCTGGGGCTGGCCGGCCTGTGCCTGGGCACGGGCAGCAGCCTGACGGGCCTGCTGGGCTCTCACAGCCTGCCGGCGGCGTTCATTCTGCTTGTGCAGAGAATAGGCATAGATGACACCGCCGCCTCCTGCAATGCCAAGCCCCAGCAGAATCCAGGGCAGGGCAGAGCCGCCGTCCTTGGTGGTTTCGGGGGTCGGGGTGAAGCCGCCAGTGATGGGGGCAAAGGAAGCCGTGGCCGTGGCCGCAGGCGCAATCACAGAGGTGGGGATGGGGGTAGGAATGGGGGTAGAAGTGGGCAGCCGTTCGGGGTCTGGAGTGGCGGTGGGCGGCACGAAGGGAGCGTAGGTATGGGTCAGTGCCGGGTTCTGCCACACGTTCTGGTTATAGTCTTCCACGGGCTGCAGCTGGCCGGAGGTATTGTTGCCGGACTGGGATGTTTGGGTATTGGCAGCCTTATATTCGTTGCTTTGCAGGAAACGGGTCAGTTCGCTCAGGGTGAGCACTTTGAAGTAATCGCCCTGAATGTAGCCTTCCGTTCCGGCCTGGCTCACATGATACCACGTTTTGCCGTCCTTGCCCCTTTCCGTGCCCATGACCAGCGCAAAGGCGTAGTTGTCCAGTAGCCGCAGGCGGGTGGAATCGGTGGAAGGTTCGGTGCGCAGGTTCACTTTGCCGCTGGAGGAAATCACATGGCCATAGCTGGACAGGCTTTCCTGCGTGATGGGGGCAGGGGTGGAGGGAGCCTGCGTGGGCAAGGGCGTGCTCTTTTCCAAGGAAAGGAGATAAGCGTCTACTTCCTGCTGGCTCATCATGCGCATCTGGTCAGCCCGGACATAGCCCCACATGCCATTGTAATGCACCAGATGCCATGTGGTATTGTCGTGATATTCCTGCCCTCTCACCATGCCGACAGCCATGTAAGGCATCAGCTGCTGAATTTCACCGTTGGTATCGGCAAAGGAACGCAGCGGCACGCCGTCACCGATGGTCATGGCATAGCCGGTTTGCTGCATGGGCACGGGGGAGGGAGTGATCTTGGACTGGGCGATGAGACCCAGATAATACTGGGCGGCTTCGTTGGAGATGGGCATCAGCGCATCCGTCAGGATGAAGCCGTAATTCTGGCTGTTCATATTGCCCACATAGGACCAGCTGGTTCCGGCCACATAGGTCTGGTTATTCACATAGACCAGACTATCCGCAGGCAGCCATTCCAAAATGGCGTCGTCCGTGGCTCCGGTGCGCAGCGGCACCTGATACATGGTCAGGGCATAGCCGGTATAGGGCACGGGGGTGGCGGTGGGCACGGGGGTGGGTACAACGGTGGGCGTTGGAATGGGCGTGGGAACGGGGGTGGCCACGATGGGCGTGGCTTCAGGGGTGGCGGTGGGGGCAGGGGATGCCAGGGCAGCTTGCAGCCTGTCGCTTTCTTCCTTGGAGAGCAGGTCCACAAATTCTGCCATCACAAAGCCGGCCTGGCCGTTCACATGCACGGCGTACCACTGTTCGCCTTCCATGCTGTCCAGATGCTGAACCCAGACTTCTGTGCCGGATTTCAGTTCGCCCAGCTTGTTGTTATTCAGCTTTTCCATGGAGGAGCGGAAGAATACTTTGTTATTGGTTTTGCCCCAACGGTCAATGGGGGTATTTTCAGGGATGGGGGTGGGGGAAGGCGTGGCAGGCACGGGGGTATAGCCAAAGAGAGCGGCAATTTCTTTTTCGTTCAGCTGGCGCACCACCGTCTTTTTCAGGAAGCCCACCGTGCCGTCCACATCCACCAGATACCATTCTTCGCCGTCACCGTTGCGCATTTCGCCGATGATATGGCAAAGTTCGCTGCGCTTGAGGGTGCGGATGATGGTATCACGGGAGGTGGTATAGGGCTCAGAGCGGAAATTGATACCGTCGCCGGTGGGATAGCCCCACAGGCTCACTTCTGTTATTTCATAGGGGAAGGGGGACGCCGTGGGCGGCACGGGCGTGATGGTGGATACATAGGTGAACACCACCATTTCAGGAGCCAGCACGCCGGTTTCGGAGAGGGTCACGGTTTGATAGCTTTCGCCTGCCAGCACATAATTGGGCAGCAGGTTCACAGGGGCAGCTTCGATGGTATTATTGCCCACAAAGCAGGGAACTTCCTGATAGGGAGCCACGTCAATGCCTTCTGCCGTGCGGAAATACACCCGCACATTGACCTGCAATTCCGGCGTGGGGGCAGGGGTTTCGGTGGGCACAGGGGTTTGGGTGGGATCGGCGGGCTTTAAGAACTGGAACACTGCTTCGCCGGGGGTCGCCACGCCGTTTTCATCCACGGTGATGGAAATGACAGCCGGGCTTTGCAGGATATAGTTTTCTGCGCCGGCCTGACGCAGGGCTTCCATATCCACGCCGATTAGGTTTTCATTTTCACTGGTGCACACTTGGGAGGTGCTGAAGAAGGTGGAGCCAGAGGTGACTTCCACATATTTTACCGTAACCAAGGCCACCTTGGGAGCCACCGTGCTTTCACGATAGGTGAATGTGACAATGCTGGGATTCGCACCGAATTCATCCACATGTACCAGCACCGTGTTTTCGCCGTCCAGAATGTAGGTTTCGTCCAGCGTACCGGGGGCTGTGATGGGATGATCGCCTGCGGGCAGATAAATCTTATCTTCCGAACGCAGATTATTGCCGTTTTTATCCACATAGCGCACGGAAACGGGCATGGGAGCCATGGTGGCGGCAGGCTGTTTTTGCTTGTAGTAGAAGGTGACTGTGGCAGGGGTGAGGCCATTATCGTCCAGAAGGACGGTGACGCTGTTTTCCCCTTCCAGTTCCCATTCGGAACCGATGGCAGGCTGATTGGGGGTGATGATGTTTTCGCCGGGCTGGCACAGGGCTGTGGTAGCATCGGCGATTTGCACCATATCCACGGAATAATAGGAAATCACGATTTCCTGGGGCAGAATGGGTTCGGGGGTAGCCGGGGTGTAGACGTAATAGAACACCACTTCGTATACATCCGTGCTGCCGTCCGCATTCACGGCCACCGTCTGCATGGGATCGCTTTGAGAAGAAAGGGTGTAATCGGCCAGCAGGTCATTGGGCGCAGCATATACGTCCACGGAAGTGCCGGGCTGGATGGTGACGGAGGAATCGGAAGCCACCGGCAGGCCGCTTTCCAAATCCAGATACAACACGGGAATCGTCACCGGCTGCACAACGGGTTCTTCCGTGGGAACGATGATGGCCTGATAGAAGAAGGTCACTTCGCTGCGGTCTGCGCCGTCGTAGGTGAGATTGATGTTATAAGAAGTTTCGCCGGTGAGTTCATAATTGAGTTGCAGGTCGAAGGGAGCAGGAGTAACCGTGGTGTCGTATTCAGACACGGTCTTCATGTTGGGGGAAGCGACGGGGGTGTTGGTGTCCACATCCAGATAATATACGGTAATATCGGCGGTGGGCATGGAAGCCTTCTTGTAATAGAAAGTCACTTCGCTGCGGTCTGCGCCGTCATAGGTGAGATTGATGTTATAAGAAGCCTCTCCAGTGAGTTCATAATTGGGTTGCAGGTCGAAGGGGGCAGGAATAACCGTGGTGTCGTATTCAGACACGGTCTTCATGGTGGGGGAAGCAACGGGATTGTTGCTGTCCACATCCAGATAATATACGGTAATATCAGCGGTGGGCATGGAAGCCTTCTTGTAATAGAAGGTCACTTCGCTGCGGTCTGCGCCGTCGTAGGTGAGATCGATGTTATAAGACGCTTCGCCAGTGAGTTCATAATTGGGTTGCAGGTCGAAGGGAGCAGGAGTAACCGTGGTGTCGTATTCAGACACGGTCTTCATGGTGGGGGAAGCGACGGGGGTGTTGTTGTCCACGTCCAGATAATATACGGTAATATCGGCGGTGGGCATCACGGCAGGAGCACTGGGCAGCTGGGGCAGGGGGGAAGAGGTGGAAACATAAAGCCGCAGCACAATGCCGGGCATCCCGTCAGCGGTAAAGCCCGTCAGTTCCAGAGGGAAAGCGGTGGTCAAATCCGCCCCGGCGTCAATGCAGATGGTATCCAGCATGGTGCCGTTGGGGAAGGAAAAGGCAGGGTAAGTGCCGGAGATATCCTGCACAAACAAAGAAGCCTGCCCCAAAGAAACCCCTTGGGGCAATTGCAGCCAATAACTGTTTTCATAGCCTTCATAGGGGATGGGCTCTGCCGGGGTCACCATGGGCAGCCCCATTGCATCCGTCCATTGGGCAGAAATCTGGATGGGGTCTTCCTCCGCCGCTATGCAGGGAGCGGAAAGGCTAAAAAGGAAGAGAGCCGCCATAAGAATAAGCATCCATTTTTTATGTGTACACGTCATGGTCTTTTGCCTCCTTCATGATCCGTGAAAAATGATGAATGTTTGTTTCAATTTTATTACATTTCTTCTACATTGTCAATTGTTTCACCTGCTGTTTCCTTATTATTTACAAGGTTTCCTTTCCCTTCCGGCAGGATTTTGCATTTCCGTGTGGAATACTACACATCTATGGATGTACCGGGAGGCGAAAAGAAATGACGGACGATTCCTTGCGTGAAACTTTTTTGAGCAGTGAAGACAAATTTCACGGCAAGATCATCAATGTGGAGCATTGGCAGGTTTCGCTGCCAAATGGCAAGCAGGCTCTTCGGGAAGTGGTGCGCCATAACGGCGCAGCGGCCATTGTGCCTGTGGACGATGCAGGGTATGTGACCCTTGTGCGGCAGCATCGGGTGGTGGCCGGCAGGTTCACATGGGAAATTCCGGCCGGAAAGCTGGACACTCCGGACGAAGATCCCTTCTCCGCTGCAAAGCGTGAATTGGAAGAAGAAACAGGCTTGCGTGCCGAAAACTGGCGGCTGCTTTCCCGGATTGATACCACGCCCGGCTTTTGCACGGAGCGGATTGCCCTGTACTTGGCAACCGGGCTTTCCCAGCATAACACCCATCCCGATGAGGATGAGTTTTTGCACATCACCAAGATTCCCTTGCAGGAAGCAGTGGAACTGTGCCTGAAAGGGGAACTGCGGGACAGCAAAACGGTGATTGGCCTTTTGATGGCCGGGCAGATTTTGGGCATTTCCGCATCGCCCTTTGCAACGGATGCTGCATCTATACAACGCAATACCTGCGCTGTTTTATCCCATCCGGTAAAATAATATTTTAGGGAGGCGTTTAGCATGAAAAAAGAAAAGCATCCCGTATATCGCTGGGTTTTGGCCGGGTTCATTGTGCTGTTGGTGCTGGGGGTTCTGATGCTGATTTCGGCACTTGTGCTGGGGGAAAACTGGCTGATTCCCGGCAGGACGCAGGCCATATAAACGGGGGATTTTATGCAGCCATATAACGCCATATTCGCCTGTTTGCCCCGGATAGAAACGGACAGGCTGATTCTGCGGCCCTTGCAGATGCGGGATGCAAAGGACTTGTTCGCCTATGCCAGGGATCCGGAAGTGAGCCGCTATGTTTTATGGGATGCCCACAAAAGCATCTGGGAGAGCCGGAAGTTTTTATATTATGCCAGAATGCAGTATCGAAAGGGCGTGCCTTCTTCCTTCGCTATGGAGCTGAAAGAAAGCGGCCGCATGATCGGCACCATTGGGTTCATGTGGGTGAATACGGACTACAAAAGCGCAGAAGTGGGCTATAGCATGAGCCGGGATTGGTGGAACAAAGGCCTGATGACGGAAGCGTTGGAAGCGGTTTTGCGGTTTGGGTTTGAAGAAATGAAGTTGAACCGCATCGAGGCGCAGCACGATACGGAAAATCCTGCCTCCGGCAAGGTGATGGCCCATTGCGGCATGCAATATGAAGGGGTTATGCGCCAGAGGGTGATGAACAAAGGAAGGCTGCGGGACGTTGCCATGTATGCCCTTTTGCATCAGGACTGGCTGCGCCGAAAGGCCTTGAAAACACAATAAAAAGCAATTGAAATAAAGGAGAAATACGCAATGTTTACTTACAAAACCAAAGGCACCTGTTCCACCCAGATTGATCTGGAAATCGAAAACGGCGTGATTACCCATTGCCAATTCCATAACGGCTGCCGGGGCAACACCCAGGGGCTGGCCCGGATGGTGATCGGCCGGAAGGCAGAGGATGTGCAGCAGATTCTGCGGGGCGTGATTTGCCGGGGCAATACCTCTTGCCCGGATCAATTGTCCCGCGCCATCGAAACCTATTTGAGCCAGCAGGCATAAAGCGCAGAAAGGAAGGAAAAGGCCATGGCTATGTCTACGAAAAAGCAGCAGGAACGCAGAAAATTCTGGATCAGGGTGATTTGTGCCGGTCTGGCCGTCATTTTGGTGCTGTCCACGTTTATTTCCATCTTTTTGGGCTGA
Source organism: Clostridia bacterium (assembly GCA_045590215.1). Lineage (GTDB taxonomy): Bacteria > Bacillota > Clostridia > Christensenellales > Aristaeellaceae > RUG563. The sequence goes on from JAZNQO010000014.1 coordinate 18,216, forward strand.
ACGCCTTGAAAAAACAGGCTTTACAGAACATCATTTCCATTGTATAATAATGAAACAAATGGTTTGAAAGGCGGTTATTCTCATGTTTGACTGGATCTTTGGTATTACCAACGCTGTGGCGGAAGCCACCGGAACCGATGCTGCTGCTGTTGCCGATGCTGCTGTGCAGGCTGGCGAAGAAATTCCCATGTCTCCCGTGGCTGCTATGCTGCAGATGTTCCTTCCGCTGATTCTGATGGGCGTTATTTTCTATTTCTTCCTCATTCGTCCCCAGCGCAAGAAGGACAAGAAAGTAAAGGAAATGCTGGCCGCCCTCAAGGCCGGCGATCGTGTGACCACCATCGGCGGCATCTACGGCACCATTATGTCCATCAAGGACGATACCATCACCCTGGCCATCGGCTCCCAGCGCACGGAAATGGTGGTCACTCGTTGGGCCATCCGTCAGGTGGAAGAAGTGTCCGTGGAAAACGACGGCGAAATTCTGGCCTAATTTTCATTCATACAGCATATATCCCTGTGGGGGAGTAGCCGGCGGTGCCAAAAGCACAGCGATGCTATCGACATACTGATGGTTTCCATCCGGTAGCATCTGAAACGGCAAGACCTGCAAGACAGCCAAAGAAAGGCTGTTTTGCAGGTTTTTCTTATGAACGGAGGAGAAAAAGATGGCTTTAGTGGAACTTTTGCTGTTGGCGGTGGGCTTGAGCATGGACGCCTTTGCCGTGTCCATTTGCAAAGGGCTGGCACTGAAAAAAATCACGGCGAAACAGGCGAGCATTGTGGGGCTTTGGTTCGGCGGCTTTCAGGCATTGATGCCGTTGATTGGCTATCTTGTGGGCAGTTTGTTTGCCGGGGTAGTTTCTTCCGTCAGCGGCTGGATTGCCTTTGTGCTGCTGGTGCTGATCGGCAGTAATATGATCAGAGAAGCTTATTGCGGCGAGGAAGAGGAATCGGATGCCGCATTGGGGTTCAAAACCATGCTGGTGATGGCCGTTGCCACGTCCATTGACGCCATGGCGGTTGGCGTGACATTTGCCTTGGAAGGCGTGTATATCCACATCCTTTTGACAGTGGCTGTGATTGGCGTTATTACATTCCTTTTCTCCGTGGGCGGCGTGAAGGTTGGCAGCGTGTTTGGCAATAAGTATGAGAAAAAGGCGCAGGTGCTGGGCGGCGTGATTTTGATTCTGCTGGGGCTCAAAATCCTGCTGGTGCATTTGGGCGTTATGTAAAGGCCAAATAAGGTGTTGACATTTTTCAAAAAAAATCGTATGATTAACCGCAGATGCGAAGAAGGAAAGAGTACTGCATCCCTGTCGTCTGAAAGAGAGCTGCGGAAGGTGAAAGGCAGCGGCGGCACATGCGGGAACATGGCTCCGGAGCATGGGAGGGCAAGCACGTTCAGCCTTCCCCGGCAGGCACCGATAAAAGCCCAATGAAGGTACAAAACAGGGTGGTACCGCGTAAAAAAATTTTTACGCCCCTGCATCCCAAGGGATGCGGGGGTTTTCTTTTTACCCTGCGCATCACGTTTTCCCCAGCTGCGTGGGGAAATTCATTGGTTTTATGTCATTAGTCCCATCCCAAATCGGTTTTCGGTGGGGTACGGGGGAGGGACTTTTGACGCAAAAGTCCCTCCCCCGTAAATCAGATAGGAGGTTCTCCCCATGTGTGAAAAATGCAAGAAGCCCTATTACATCACCACGCCCATTTACTATCCTTCCGGTAACATGCACATCGGCCACACCTACACCACTGTGGCCGCCGATGCCATGACCCGGTTCAAGAAGCTGACGGGCTATGACGCCTATTTCCTCACGGGCACGGACGAGCACGGCCAGAAGATTGAGCAGAAGGCCGCCGAAGCCGGAGTAACGCCCAAGGAATATGTGGACAAGATTGTGGCCAACACCAAGGAACTGTGGAAGCTGATGAACATCCAGTACGACGATTTCATCCGCACCACCGACGAACGCCACGAAAAAATCGTGCAGAAAATTTTCCGCCAGTTTTACGAGCAGGGCGATATTTACAAGGCTTCTTATGAAGGCCAGTATTGCACCCCCTGTGAATCTTTCTGGACGGCCAGCCAGCTGGTGGAGAAAGACGGCGTGAAGGTGTGCCCGGACTGCGGACGGCCCACGGAACTGGTCACCGAAGAAAGCTATTTCTTCCGCATGAGCAAGTATCAGGATTGGCTGATTGACTATATCGAAACGCACCCCGATTTCATTCAGCCGGCTAGCCGTGCCAATGAAATGATTAACAATTTCCTCAAGCCCGGCCTGCAGGATCTGTGCGTTTCCCGTACCAGCTTTTCTTGGGGCGTGCCGGTGGACTTTGACCCCAAGCATGTGGTGTATGTGTGGATTGATGCCCTTTCCAACTATATCACCGCCATGGGCTACGGCACCGAAAACGACCAGCTGATGCAGAAATACTGGCCGGCCAATGTGCATCTGGTGGGCAAGGAAATCGTGCGTTTCCACACCATCTATTGGCCCATTATGCTGCATGCGCTGGGGTTGGAGCTGCCCAAGCAGGTGTTTGCCCACGGCTGGCTGCTTTTTGGCAATGATAAAATGAGCAAGTCTAAAGGCAATGTGCAGTATGCCCAGCCCATCGTGGCTCGCTATGGCTGCGATGCTTTGCGCTATTATCTGCTGCGCGAAATGCCCTTTGGTGCCGACGGCAATTATACCAACGAAGCGTTCCTCACCCGGATGAATGCGGATTTGGCCAACGACCTTGGCAATCTGGTCAGCCGTACGGTGGCCATGATTGAAAAGTATTTTGGCGGCGTGCTGCCTGCATGGACGGACGCTGTGGATGAAACCGTGGATGCGCCCCTGCATGCCCATTGCAAGGCCCTGCCCCAGCTGGTGGAAGCGCAGATGGATAAGCTGCAGTACAGCCAAGCTCTGGCTGAAATCTGGAAAGTGATCGGCGAGTGCAATAAGTATATCGACCTGACCCAGCCTTGGGTGCTGGGCAAGGATGAAGCAAAGAAGGATCGCTTGGCGAACGTGCTGCTTACCTTGGCAGAGTGCGTGCGCTTTGTGGCTGTGCTCATCTATCCCTTCATGCCTACCACGCCGGAACGCATTTTCACCCAGCTGGGCGTTTCCGATGATGCCCTTAAAACATGGGATTCCCTTTCTGAATTTGGCAAGCTGCCCCAGGGCACCAAGGTGGAAAAAGGCGAGGCTCTCTTCCCTCGCATTGATATCAAGAAGGAACTGGAAGCCCTGAATCCCGAAGAAAAGAAGGAAGAAAAGAAAGAGCAGAAGGCTGAAAAGAAGGAACAGAAAAAGGAACAGAAGCAGGAAAAGAAAGAAAAGAAGCAGGAAATCCCCGAAGGCTGCATCGCATTCGGCGATTTTGAAAAGGTGAAGATGGTGGTCGCCAAGGTCTGCGCCTGCGAAAAAGTGGAAAAGAGCGAAAAGCTGCTGAAATTCGATCTTGACATCGGCACCGAACACCGCACCGTGCTTTCCGGCATCGCCAAGTTCCATAACCCCGAAGAACTCGTGGGACGGAACCTGATCCTCCTTGCCAATCTGGCTCCTCGGAAGATTATGGGCATCGAAAGTCAGGGCATGCTGCTCTCCGCTATCCATGAAAACGAAGACGGTACCGAAACCCTGCGCCTCATTTCGGCTGATCCTATCATGCCGGCCGGTTCGGAGATTGGCTGATATCAGGGGCTTATGCAGCCCCCGAACCCCTGCACCAGAGGCCGTGCCTCTGGACTCCGATTGGCGAACAGGAAGCAGGGGAGTAAAAACCATGTGCGCCTGTAACTTGAAGGAGAACAAGTTATTTATTTCCCAGGTCAAATGAAAACATGAAAAAGGCATGGAAGAGAATGAATTCTCCCCATGCTTTTTTCTGTTTTCACAGGATGCCACGGCATCCGGCTGGGCGGCAAAACCGCCAGAACCGGAAAAGCGGATGTGTCCGTTCCTGTTGCTACAGTGGAAAGCAGCTTGAATGAAAAAATATTCCCCTTTCCGCAGGAAGGGTCAAGGAATGAAATCCCTTGTGGGGTGATAGGGGCGATTCTTACAATCATGCGCCAACCAATCCCGGCATAGGATGAAGCCGGGAGGGATGCGGATGAAGGGGCAGAGCCTGAAAAAGCAGACAGCAGTGATGACAAGCTGCAATATATTGATACGGGGGCTGGGGTTTATTTTGCGGCTGATTACTTCCCGGCTGCTGGGGGCGGAGGCGTTGGGTGTGATGGAGCTGGCCGGGCAGGCGCATATGCTTGCATTGACCCCGGCGGCGGCAGGGTTGCCGGGCGCAGTGAGCCGCCTGACAGCGCAGCGAGAGGACAGGGAAGGGATACTGCTGACGGCACGGCGGATGGCGATGCGGATGGGGTGCGTGATGGGGGCGGCGTTGCTGGTTTTATCGCCGTGGATTGCCGAGGTATTGGGGGATGAGCGGGTATTGCCGTCGCTTGTTTTGTTTTCACCATGCGTAATGATGATCGGGCTTTCGGGGGTGTACCGGGGATACAGCATGGGGCTTGGGAATGCGTGGCCGCCTGCCTTTTGCGAAATGGCGGAACAGGTGGTTCGGCTGGTGCTGGTGGGGGTGCTGGCTGGGCTGCTGCCAAGGCTGACGGTGGCATGGCGTGCGGCAGTGCCTGCGTTTGCCACGGTGATGGGGGAAGGGGCCGGGCTGATGCTGATTGCGGTGTGGCTTAAGCCAAGGGCAGGAAAAAAGCGGGCGCAGGCGGAAAAGGAGCTGTTTCGTATTGCGCTGCCCGTGACCATGAACCGGCTGAGCCATACGCTGCTTCGCACCTGCTGCAGCGTGCTGATTCCCCTGCGGCTGTGCGCAAGGGGGCTTTCCCATGCGGAGGCAATCAGCAGGATGGGGATGTTAAACGGCATGGTGATGCCCATGATATTCTTGCCGGGGATGTTTACGGGGGCTCTTGGCACGGTGAGCATTCCGGCAGTGGCAAAGCAACGGGAAAAGGGGGAAAAGCAGCGGCTCACTCTGCGGTTGCTTTTGACAGCGGCGATGGTGGGGGGCGGCTGCTGGGGGCTTTTGTTTGCGGTGGCTCCGCTGATTGGCGGTAAAATCTATGGCCTGCCCGAAGTGGGCGATCTTTTGCGTGTCATGAGCCCTATGGCAATGCTGCTTTCGGTGCAGCAGGTGCTGGGGGGCATTATGATGGGGGAGGGCTTGCAAAGGAAGGCTTTTTTTGCATCGCTGGGCGGCGCACTGACGACGCTGCTATTGACCTATCTTTGGACGGCAAGCTCTATGGGCATTTACGGCGCAGGGTATGCCAATATGACGGGGCATATGATAACGCTTGGCTGGTGCCTTGTCAGCTTTTTCAGGCACAATCAAAAACGCCCCTGAAGGGGCGCATGGATGTCAGGAAATGGTATAGCCGCTTTGCTGTAAAAGGTGCAGGGCTTTGTCAAAGTTTTCCTTCTTCACCAGCACATAATCGGTATTGAAGGTGGACAGGGTGAAAAGGCTGATGCCGTTTTCGGCCAGGATGGAAGCGATTTGCGCAAGGATGCCCACCAGCGAAAAATCCAGCGTGCCTTCGATGTAAAAGCCCTTCCAGCCCCCTTCCCTTGCAAGGGTTTGCGGCGGCACGTCTTCTGTTTTGCACACCAGAGAAATTTCATCCGCCGTTTTGCCGATGAAAGTGAAATCATTTTGCAGGCTTATTTGGGCAATATCTGCCACTTTGCAGACGGTGAAATCATATTTCAAAGGATTAATGCGCATAAAAGGCCTCCTTTTACGGGGTTTTGAAAGCATACATCCGGTACAGGGAACGGGCGAATTTTCCGGCGAAAAGATGCCGGAAAATCTTTTGCTCCGTGCCCGGCAGGGAGAGGATCAGGTCGTTTGGCGTGATGCAATATTCCTGTTCAAAGGCAAGGCCGGAGAGCTGCGCCAGAGAAAAAGGATCCTCATAGCCGTAAACGGCGGTCACGCCCACATCGTTGATAGGGTTTTTATATTTGGACAGTTTCGCCGCACGCAGGGAATAGCAATCCATCAGCAATTGAAGGGAGGAAAAGTGCTGCCGCAGGGCAGAAAGCAGACGGGTCAATTCCTCCGGCGCAAAATACATGCTGACCCCTTCCATGACGATAAGTGCCGGCTGCTGCCCCGGAACTTCCGCTTGCCAATCATCCTTTCGCATATCGGCGGACAGGAGATGATAATGAGCTGTTTCCGGGAAATATTTCCTTCTTTCGTCTATGACGGACGGAAAATCAATATCATACCAAGGGGTGTTTTTTGCAGAAACTCGGCTGATGCGGCTGTCCAGACCACAGCCGATGTGCAGCACGATGGAAGATGGATTTTCCTTGATTTTTTCTAAAATCCATGTGTCATACACCTTGGCACGCATGGCCATGAAATAAGCCAGCCACTTGGACTTGGATTTTCCTTTCAGGGGAAAGCCTTCCTTTTCCCAGATTTCTTCCGCTTTTTTATCCTGCAAAATGACGCCTTTTTGGCTGACCAAGGCTTTGCCGTACAAAGGGATATAGAGGGTTTTGTTCACGTTATTCATGGCATTTCTCCGTGCATTCAATGGAAAAAGCTGCGGCAGGGAAAGCAGCCGCAGCCTGAAGGAATTTTGGTTCAGCTGAAAAGCTGTTCCAGTTCTTCGTATTTTTGATAGGTAATCAGGGCGTCGTGATCCGTGCCCTCTAATTGCACCACAAAGGTCCAGCGGCCATAGGGGGTGATATTGCGGATACGGCGCAGATTGATGATGTAGCTCTTATGGCATCGGAAGAAGGTGTCTTTATCCAGCCGCTCTTCCGTTTCGCTGAGGGTTTCGGACAGCACATACCTTTCGCCCCCGTCCAGATACAGGACGGTGGAGCGTTCTTCACGCTGCACCAGCAGGATATCCTGCATATCAATAAAGGATATGCCGTCTTTATGCTTCAGCATCAGCCGCCCTTCCACTTGCTTGGCAGCGGCAGGCCGAGGAAGCTGCTTATTTTCCATGGGTTTGCGGGTTTTCTGGATGCGCTCCAGCGTTTGCTCCAGCCGTTCCATGTTAAAGGGCTTTACCAGATAATCAAAGGCGTACACTTCAAAGGCCTCGCCCCGGTATTCCTCATGGGCGGTGGCGAAAATGATGATGGCTGCCGGGTTCATATCCTGAATGGCGTGGGCGCAGTCAATGCCGTTTTTCAGCGGCATATCCACATCCAGAAACACCACCTGCGGATGCAGCTGCTGAAACATGGAAAGGGCCTCTTCGCCGTTGGTAGCTTCCCCAACGAGGGTGAAGCCTTCCGTTTTTTCAATCTTCTTGCGCAGTATCAGGCGCATGCCCGGCTCATCATCTGCGATGAGCACGGTGAAATTCTGTTCCGTCATCTTTTTCTCCCTGCGAAACGCTGATTAGGCCTTGCCATGATTTCGCTGAAAATGATGCCCTGAACCAGTGCCTTTGCTTCTGCTTGGGTCATGCCGCCGGCGTCCAGATTTTCCGTCTGTATTTTGGCAGGCTCATCCAGCATATATTGGTGGCAAACGTCTTTCCCTTCCGTTCCCATAACGGGAGCGGCAGGGGCATGGTTTTCCAGCGTTTTGCGTACCGGCTGTTTTTTCTTTTCCGGCAGCATATAATCATGGCAGGCATCTTCGCCCTCTACGCCCATCTTGGGCGCAGCAGGGGAAAACACTTCCTGCACTCTTGGCACTTCCTGTATGACGGGCTTTGCGACAACAACAGGCTTTTTAGCAACGGGCTTGGGGGTGGGCGCAACGGTCACTTTTCCTTGCTGGGGGGCCGTCTTCCACGCATCGCCTGCGCCTTTTTCGGCGGACAGCTGGCGTTTTGCGGCCTCTGCCTGCTTCTTTTTATTTTTGCTCACAGAGGAGACAATGCCAAGGATAATGGCAATGAGTATAATCGGGAAATCTTCCATGATCGGCCTCCTTTCGGACAGCGTTTTGGTGAAGGGGACGGCAGGGAGTGCTGCCGCCCCTGTTATGCCTTATTTCTTCTGTTCGATGGGCTTGGCAGCTTCCGCAGTGGGAGCGGCGGCCTTGGCAATGCCGTTGCGCATTTCGGTATCGGCCACGGTGTTCTGCATCTGGTAGTAGTCCATCACGCCCAGCTTGCCTTCCTTGAGGGCAGCGGCCATAGCCAGCGGCACCTGAGCTTCGGCTTCCACAACCTTGGCACGCATTTCCTGCACGGCGGCTTTCATTTCCTGTTCATGGGCAACGGCCATGGCACGGCGTTCTTCAGCCTTGGCCTGAGCGATGCGGCGATCGGCTTCAGCCTGATCCATCTGCAGCTGGGCGCCGATGTTACGGCCAACGTCCACGTCGGCAATATCAATGGAAAGAATTTCGTAAGCTGTGCCCTTATCGAGGCCTTTGTTCAAAACGGTCTGGCTGATAAGGTCCGGGTTTTCCAGCACGGCCTTATGGGTGATGGAAGAACCGATGGTGGTAACAATACCTTCACCGACACGGGCGATGATGGTTTCTTCCCCGGCACCGCCGACCAGGCGTTCAATGTTGGTGCGCACGGTGATGCGGGCTTTGGCACGCAGCTCAATACCGTTCTGGGCGATAGCGGCCACAGGGGGTGTTTCGATAACCTTGGGCAGAACGCTCATCTGCACAGCCTGGAACACGTCACGGCCGGCCAGGTCGATAGCGCAGGCGGTGGTGAAGGACAGGCTGATGGATGCCTGCTTGGCGGAAATGAGGGCGTTGATGACCCGTTCAATGTTACCGCCGGCCAGCAGGTGGGTTTCCAGCATATCGGTGGTGATATCCAGGCCGGCCTTGCGGGCCTTGATATAGGAGTTGACCACCTTCTGGGGGGAAATGCGGCGGAAGCGCATACCGATGAGGCTGATGATCTTAACCGGTGCGCCGGAAGCACGGGCGTTAATCCACAGGCCAAGGGGCACATAGCGGAAGAAGACGGCAATCATGACGATGGCCACAGCAACCAGAACGAACCAAAGAATTGTGAAGTTTCCCATTTGTAAGTTCCTCCCTCTTTTTTATGACAGTTTATGCTTTCAGCTCCCGCACGATGATGCGGTTGCCTTCAATACGGTGTACTTTCACGGGCACGTTTTTATCCAGATACGCACATTCGGACAATACATTCAGCCGCACGCCGTCAAACTCCGCCGTGCCAACAGGGTTCAACACGGAGGTGGTGATGCCTTCCTGACCCAGCAGGGCGTTCAGCTCCTCATTATCGGCGGCCGGGGTTTCGTCGTGCAGGATCAGGGCGGACTGGCTGATCTTGCCGTGGGCAGCGGATTTGATGGACATGGAGATGGCGATGCCTGCCAGTGCCAGCGCAATCAGCGAAACGGACAGCCCGGCGGCCATGCCGTAGGTGTTCCATGTGAGCACCACACCCACAACCAGCAGCAGCAGCCCGGAAATGCCCGGCAGCCCAAAGCCCGGAACAAAAACCTCAATAACCATCAGTGCCACCCCTGCAATCAGGCAGATAATCAGCGGCAGGTTGGTCAGAATAAAAGAAAGTACGTTTTGCATGTTCATTTTTCTCCTTTCCGGGATTTGACAAGGGTAATATAACACACAAAAAGAAATTGGGAAATAGGTTTTGTTCCAAAACATCATTATCGGGGTTCAAATGTCAGTTTCCCCTTTTGCATCAGCTCTTTCAGCGTCAGCACATCCCCTTCGTACACGGGCAGAAGGGCTCTTCGATAGATGATGGAGGCCGGATGATACAGGGCAAAGAGGGGAACGCCGGAGAGGGTTTCCATGAGCGTGCCGTGGCAATCGCCGATGGTGATTTTTTTGTTTATCAGGGCTTTCAGGGGTACGTTGCCCAGCGTAACCAGCACCTTCGGCTTCACCAGCGCAATTTCACGCAGCAAAAAAGGTGTGAACAGGGCCAGTTCTTCCTTGCTGGGAGCCCGGTTCCGGGTTCGGCCTGTGGGGCCTACTTCCGTGGGGCGGATTTTGACCACATTGGATATATAAATTTCTTCCCGTTTCATGTCCATCAGGGTCAGAAACTCGTCCAGATTCTTTCCGGCTTTGCCCACGAAGGGACGGCGTTTGATAACCTCCGTTTCCCCGGGAGCTTCCCCGATGAGCATAAGGGGCGGATTGGCGGCATTGCCTTCGCCAAAGACCAGCGGCTTATCTTCCCCCGGCCAAAGAGGGGCGAAAAAGGCCTGCATTTCCTGATACAGATGGGATACAGACGGCATAAAAAACCTCCTTGGCATGGGAATGATGTGGGCTTATGCCAGCTCGTTCAGTTTCGTGCGCACGGCCTGCAAATCGTGCCAGGCGTCCTTCTTTTTGCTTTCGTCCCGCAGCAGGGCGGCCGGGTGATAGGTGGGCATGAAGAAAACGCCCTTCTTTTCCACCCAGATGCCCCTGTCCCTTGTGATGCGGATATGATCGCCCAGGATATATTTAGCGGCGGTGGCTCCCAATAGCACAATGATTTTCGGCTTCACCATGGCCACCTGGCACCTTAAGTACGGCATGCAGGCGGCGGCTTCATCGGGCAGGGGAGCGCGGTTTTGCGGCGGACGGCATTTGACAATATTACAGATGTAAACGTCCTCCCGTTTTATGTCGATGGCCGCCAGCATCTTGGTCAAAAGCTGCCCGGCACGGCCCACAAAGGCTAGCCCCTGCAAATCTTCATCCGCCCCCGGCCCTTCGCCGATGAGCATGAGCGTGGCGTTGGCATTGCCCTGCCCCGGCACTTTGTTGTGGATATTGCGGCACAGATTACATTTTTCGCATTGGGCGATTTGTTCATTCATCAAATCCCAGGAAATCTGCATAAGATACCTCCTTATCCACAAAAATCAAAAAGGTTCAGCGTGTTTTTATTTCCGGGTTCTTTTCTTTCAGGAAAGCAATCAGCTCTTTTTCCGTGCCGCCGGAAAGGGTGGCCTTTTCAATGAAGTAATACAGCCGCTGCCGCCGCCAGATGAGCAAGAGATTTTTCGTTTCCTGCACCCGGATAATGCGGTCGTAGGCAGTATTTTCTTCCTTTTCTTCGGTGCTGGCCCGAATCAGCAGACAATCATCATGGAAAGCAAAATCCATCCGGGTATCGGCTTTGCCCATTTCTTCCATGCGCTTTAATTGCCTGCGAACGATGAGATGCACATTCAGCGGCAGCAAAAGGCTGTAAACAAGGGTGATGAAGAACATCAGGATGGCGTAAACGGGGCTTAATCCCCAGCGAATAGAGAGGGTCAGATAATAGATGCTAAAGGCCAGAAAGAAAAGGGCTAAACACACCCTGACCCACGTCCGTGCGCCACGAAGGGTCGCCCATGTGGCTTCGGTGAAGGTGGCTTTATTGAAGGTGCATTGGCCCCAAAAACGAGGATTCTCTTTTGCTTCAGACATTATCAAACACTCCTTTTATTGGAAATGGGTGCGTAAAGTAGCAAAGGTGGAGGAAATATCCCGGTTCAGCCAGGAAAGCAGGCTCATCAGAAGAGCCACCAGCAAAAGAATGCACACCGCACCAACCACCACGCCTAAAAACTCCATCACGCCAGCGGCTACCTTATAGCGGTCTTGCTTATCTTCCTTTTCCCATTTTTTTCGCAGATGATAGGGCAGGTTATCATGATACATGATGTTCCCTCCTTGTTTTACACATAATCCATCCACGGGGCTGTTTCGTCCTGCCGCCCTGTGAGGCTGCCTTCGGAGAGCAGCTCCGGAAAGCCTTGCTGGCGCAGGGCTTCATACAAAACGATAGCCACGGAATTGGATAGGTTGAGCGACCTTGCTTCCTTTCGCATGGGGATGCGGATGCAACGGTCATACACACGGGAAAGCAGGCTTTCCGGCAGCCCCTTTGTTTCGCAGCCGAAAACGATGAAGTCGTCCTTTGCGTAAGCTGCCTCGTGGTAAGCCCTTGGAGCCTTGGTGCTGGCAAAATGGAACTTGGCCTCCGGATATTTTTCCATCAGCGCATCAAAGCTTGGCAGCACCTGCATATCCACCAGATGAAAATAATCCAGCCCGGCTCTTTTCAGATATTTATCGGAGATTTCAAAGCCCAGCGGCTCGATCAGGATCAGGTGTGCTCCCGTGGCGGCGCAGGTTCTGGCGATATTGCCGGTGTTTTGGGGAATCTCCGGCTGATATAAAACGATATACATGATGATTATATTCCTTTTTTATAGCGTTACGCCGCTTTTGAAAATGGCGATTTCCCGGTAGCCCCGTTTTTCGGCGGTGGTTTCTTCGCCGTTTGCCACGGAGAGGATTTTCTGGAACAGCTGATTGGCCGCCGTCTGCATATCAGTGCCGGAAAGCAGAACACCGGCGTTGAAATCAATCCAGTCCTTCTTCTTTTCGGACAGGGCGGTGTTGGTGGCCACTTTCATGGTGGGGGCAGGGCCGCCAAGGGGCGTGCCCCGGCCGGTGGTGAAAAGAATCAATTGGGCACCGGCGGCGGTGAGAGCGGTGACGGCGCAGATATCGTTGCCGGGCCCCCAGACCAGATTCAGGCCGGGCTTGGCTTCGGGCGTTGCGTAAGGCAGCACATGCTCCACCGTGGCAAGGCCGCCCTTCTGGGTGCAGCCAAGGCTTTTTTCTTCTAAAGTTGTGATGCCGCCGGCCTTATTGCCGGGGGAGGGGTTTTCGTAAACGGGCATGCCGTTTTTCTCATAATAGGCCTTGAAGCCGTTCACCAGATCGCAGGTCATCCTAAACACCTTTTCGTCCCGGCAGCGAGCCATGAGCAGATGTTCCGCCCCGAACATTTCCGGCACTTCGGTGAGGAGAGCCGTGCCGCCTGCGGCGCACAGCCTATCGCTGATGACGCCAAGGAGAGGATTGGCTGTGATGCCGGAGAAGCCGTCGCTGCCGCCGCATTTGAGGCCGATGACCAGCTTGCTGACGGGCAGGGAAGTGCGCTCATCCTGTGCGGTCACTTCTTTCAGCTCCCGGATGATGTCCATAGCCGCCGCTTCTTCGTCTTCCACGTCCTGACAGACGAGGAATTTGATGCGGCTTTCGTCCACTTCGCCCAAAGCTTCCCGGAAAGCAGCCATGGTGTTGTTTTCACAGCCAAGCCCCAGCACCAGCACGCCGCCTGCGTTGGGATGGTGGCAGAGGGCAAGCAAAAGCTGTTTGGTGCGGTCATGGTCTTCCCCCAGCTGGCTGCAGCCATATGGATGCGTGAAGGCATAGACGGGAGAGCCGGGCAGCTTGCTGGCGGCTTCGGCAATGCGGGTGGCGGTGCGGTTCACGCAGCCAACCAAGGGCAGCACCCAGATTTCGTTGCGGATGCCTGCCTTGCCGTCTTTACGCAGATAGCCCATGAAAGTGCCTTCAAAGGGGACGGCAGTATAGGGGGCGTGAGGGGTATAGGTATACGCCATTTCGCCGCCAAGAGCCGTCTTCAGGTTATGGCTGTGCACCCATGCGTCTTTTTGAATATCGCAGGTGGCAACGCCGATGGGGTTGCCATACTTGATGATTTTTTCCCCTTTGGCAATATCCCGAAGGGCAATTTTATGGCCGGGGTTGATGTCGCCCCGCTTTTCAAACAGTACGCCCACGTTATCCAAGGGGTGCAGCTGCAAATAATCCTGCATTGTTATTTCTCCCATGTTTTTTTCATAGCGGCACGCAGCCCCATCAGCTGCATATCCCGCAATTGTTCAGTGACCATTTCTTCTAAGCCGCAGACATTCCGCAGATCCTGTCCCCACAATTCCTGATCGGAAAGGGCGGCGTAAGAAAGCGTTTCCGGCGGCATATCGCAGGAGAGCTTGGCAAAGGCAGAGAGCACATATTCGTCATCCCGGACGGGGTAGGGCTTGCCGTCCCGGAGGGCTTTATAAGTACCTTCCGCATTGCGCTTGGCTCCTGCATAGAACATAATCAGGGCGGAAAGGCCAAAGCACAGGCAAGGGGGCACTTCGCCCTTCTTTTCGATATAGTCTTTCAGCGTGGGCAGCACCCGTGCCACCCATTTGGACACGCTGTTGAGGGCGATGGAAAGCAGCTCGTGACGGTTGAAGGGGTTTTCAAACCGCTGGCACACGGCCACAGCAAAGCTTTCCACTTCTTCCTTGGGCAGGGGCACGTTGGGCATGATTTCATCGAGAAGCGCATGGCCGAGGAAAGAGCGCACATCTTCATCCGCCATACATTCGCCCACGGTATCAAGGCCTGCCATATAAGCGGCCAGCACCATGGTGGTGTGCGCACCGTTGAGCATGCGCACTTTGCGCAGCTTATAGGGCTTTACATTATTGGTGAAAATGACGGGGTTCATTTGATCCAAAGGCAGTTCCTTTTTCACCTGCTCCGGCCCTTCGATGACCCACAGGCTGAAGGGTTCAGCCGTCACCAGCTGCTGGTCTTCATAGCCGATTTCGTCGAAAATGCCGGGCACTTCGCTGCGGGGGAAGCCGGTCACAATGCGATCCACCAGCGTGGAGCAGAAGATGTTTTCTTCTTCGATCCAGCGGATGAAATCATCGCCTAAATGCCACTGGGCGGCGGTTTTCAAAACGGCATCCTTCAGGAAATAGCCGTTATCGTCAATGAGCTCGCAGGGGAGCAGGATGAAGCCCTTCTTGCCCAGCAGGAAACGCTCGTGCAGAAGCCTTGTCAATTTGCCGGGGAAGGAGGCTTGAGGCTTATCGTCATAGCTGTCTTTGCCGGTATAGACGATACCGGCTTCGGTGGTATTGGAGACGATGAAGCGCAGGTCGTCATTTTGCGCCAAGGCCAAGTATTTATCAAATTCCTGATAGATTTTCACGGAGTCGATAACGCTTTTGACGATGCGGGTCTTTTTTACATCGCCATTTTCTTCCCGGCCCCGGAGCATCACGGTGTAGAGATGGTCCTGATCCCGCAGCATATCCACCATGCCTCTTTCCAAAGGCTGGGCGATGCAGACACCCACGTTTGCATCCTGGGCGTTATTCAGGTTATCAATCATTTCGTCCACAAAGGCACGCAGGAAATTGCCTTCGCCAAATTGCAGCACCCGGATTTTTTCAGGACGGTTTTGGGAATCTACCCTTTTAGAAGAAAGACGTTCCATACTTTTGTCCTCCTGTTAATACATACTTTCCTACCTTAATTATACTGCAATCACCCCTTTCTGTAAATGGGCAAATACCTTGCAGGGCGGCAGAAAATATGGTATACTCTGGGTAATTTCAAGCAGGGAGGGAGCGCAGCATGGAAAAAACACCCGTTTTATTATCAGTCAGCGGCTGGAGCCAGCCTCAAGGCGAAGAAAAACCGGATCCCGTGCGGTTGCTTACCTGCGGCACGCTGACGGGTTCTTTGGACGCTTGGCGGCTGGACTATACGGAAACCCATCCCGGCGAGGAAAAGGCGCATGATGTGGTGGTGAAGATGCAAAAGGGCGTTGTCACCATGGAGCGGCATGGGGATTATGCGACCAGCATGGTCTTTGAAAAAGGCCGCCGGTTTGAGGGCTGCTATCATACGCCCTATGGCGCACTGGATATGGGCATTTTCTCCACGCAGGTGAAATACACTGTGGACGAGCAGAAAACAGGGGAAGTGAACCTGCAATATCAATTGGACTTGCAGGGGCAGTTTGCCGCCCTGCATGAGCTTTGCATCCGCTTCTGCCCTTCGCAAAAGGCATGAATATCGTTAATTTGTGGCGGCAGGAAATCAGAGGCTTGCTTCCCTGCGGCTTTTTGAAAATCAGCCGGGAAGCAGGCTTTTTGTTTGTCAGCGATTATCCTTTGCGGATGGAAAAGGCGAAAGAAGTGCATGAAAAGCTGGCAAAGGCCGGGTTTTCCGTGACAGTGCAAAAGGGCATGGCGTATCTGGACGCAGGAAGGGAAAAATACGAACAGGCGGCCAGAAAAATGCCTTCTTTTGCTGCACCGGAAGGGAAGGGAAATAAGCACCTTTTGTTTCTTGCCCGGCTGCTCATGCAAGGGAAAGAAGAAAATTTTGCCCTTGCAGGCTATGTGCTGCGATGCACGGCCTTGGGCGATGAAAAGGGGCTTTTGAAGCTGCCGCTCCTGATTGCCCTGCAAAAAAGAAAAAAAGCCCCCCTTTCTCCTTTGGCCGGGAAGGTGCTTTTGCAATATGTGAATGAAAAACAGGAGGAATAAAGGATGCTGATTACTTATCACGGTCATGCGGAATTTTCCATTGAACTGGCGGATGGCTATACCCTGATGACCGATCCTTTTGACGGCCATGTGGGCTACGAAATGAAGGAATATACCTGCGATGCGGCATTGATTTCCCACGGCCACGGGGATCATGCCTTTACGGATAAGCTGAAGGGAGCATATGCCAAAATAGACCAGGCAGGCCATTGGCTGCTAAAGCAGGGTGTGAAAGTGACGGCCATCCCTTCGGTGCATGATGATGCGGCTGGCGCAAAACGGGGCAAAAACTTGATCATGAAGCTGGAAGCGGAAGGGCTGACGCTGGTGCATCTGGGGGATCAGGGGGATGATTTGACGGACGAGCAGGTGGAAAAGCTGGGCCGGGTGGATATCCTGATGATTCCCGTGGGCGGCTTTTACACCATCGATGCCGCTATGGCACGGCGCATTGTGGATAAGCTGGATCCCTTTGTGGTGATTCCCATGCACTATAAGACGAAGGTCAATCAGGATTGGCCTATTGCGGATGAAAAGGAATTTTTGCGCTTGATGGGGCAAGCGGATGCAAAGCCCATGCCGCTTATCCGCATCACCAAGGGCGATCTGGAACAGCAACCTGCTTTGGCTCTTTTGCAGTACGAAGAATAAAGAGGGACGATTATGAGAATCGAAACGGAACGGATAATGATTGCGGAATTTGAGGAATCCATGGCGGAAAGCACACACAAAAATTCGCTGGACGAGGATAACCGCCGCTTTTTGCCGGATGAAGTATTTGAAACGGTAGAGGAAGCAAAAGAAACCATTGCGTTTCTGATGAACGTATATAAGACGGAAGATGGGCCGCTGGTATATCCGGTGCTGTTGAAGAATGGAGTGCATATCGGCCATGTGCAGCTGGTGCCCATGGAGAACGCACTGTTTGAGGTGGGGTATCACATCGCCAAGGATTATACCAACAAGGGCTATGCCACAGAGGCCATGAAAGCCTTCCTTGGGGAAATGATGCAGAAAAAACAGCTGGATAAGGTATATGGCATCTGCGTTGCGGAAAACACAGCTTCCAGAAAAGTGATGGAAAAGCTGGGCTTCCTGCTGGAATTTGACGGCATGGGAGAATATCAGGGGGAAAACAAAGCCATTGTGAAGTATGTTTACACCAAAGAATAAAGGAGTTTGCTTTCACAAATAATAAATAGGAGCCGCCTCGGCTGAAGGCGGCTCCTTTTTTATGAAATGGGTCACCACAGATTGACCCGTTTGCGTTCATACATCAGAGAGGTTTTATAGCTGCTGCGGATGGTGTATTGATAGGCACTATCCCGCATGCCGTTGGGGCGCATTACCTGATAGCGGCGGAAGCGATATTTGGCGGCGGACTGCAGCTGGGGCAGCTCCTCCGAAAGCAGCTGTGCCAAAGCCAGCGTTTTCCCTTCGGAAAGGGGGGCGTAGCCGTATTGGCTGGGGATAAATTCGCCCATTTTGCCGGGGGGGCATACACTAAAGAAGGCAATCAAATCTCTTTCCACACGGATGCAGTCTATATCGTGGCGTTTGGCAAATTCCACCATAGGCACCAGCTGCCAGTACAGTGCGCTGTTTTTCATGCGCTCCATGCGCAGGGCCTCTTTCTGGCGGGTGCGCTGATCTGCCACGAACAAAATACATGCGCCCATCAACGCAAGGGCACAGGCAAACAAGACCCATCCATTCATGGCATGAACCCCTTTCCACAACATATGGTACATTGTAACAAAAGAGGCCTACAAATTCAAGGGTTTTCCAAGAATGTACGAAATTTGTAACATTTGTAAACGAAGAAAACGAATTTGTATATTTTACGGGGTCGAAAGGATGCGTTTGATGGCTTCTCCTGCCAGAATCATGCCCATGACAGGCGGCACGAAGGACAGGCTGCCGGGCAAATGACGCCCATTTTCTTCCAAAATTTCAAAGGGCGCAAGCGGCGGCTCCTCGGAATAGACCACCAGATGTTGTGGTATTCCCATTTTCTTTAATTTGCTACGTAGAGCACGGGCCAAGGGGCACACTTTCGTATTATAAATATCCGCCACTTTGAAGGCGGTAGGGTCCATTTTGTTGCCTGCGCCAAGGGCACTGATGATGGGCACCTGTTCCTTGTGTGCCGTTTCGATCAGCAGCAATTTGGAAGAGACCGTGTCAATGCAGTCCACGATAAAATCATAAGCGGACAGGGGATAATCTTTGGCGTTTTCTGCGCTGTAAAAAACGGGATGCACGGTGATACGGGCGTCAGGGTTAATATCCAACGCTCTTTCTTTCATCACCGCTGCCTTATTTTTTCCGATGGTGGAATGAAGGGCTACCAGCTGGCGGTTGATATTGGTTTCAGATACTTCATCGGGGTCGAAAAAGGAAAGGCTACCCACGCCGCCCCGGCACAAGGCCTCGCAGCAGGCTGCCCCCACGCCGCCCACGCCAAAGACGGCCACATGCGCCTTTTGCAGCTTTTCCATGGCCTCTTTTCCCAATAAAAGTTCCGCTCTTGCAAAGATACCCATGCCTGTCCTCCGGGTGATTGATGGAATTTATGATACAGGGAAACGAAAGAAATGTCAATGGACGGGCTGTGGCTTTGGCATGGCAAATATTTTTCCGGCTTTGGGGCAAACTGTTTTAGGCACAGAAAGGCGGAATGAAGATGCAAAAACAGCAGCTTGGCAGCAGCTATGCGGACAACAAACGGCAGATTGCCGAAAGCATATCGGTATCCAAAAATGAAGATATGAAAATCCGGGAGTTTACCATGGCCGGGCGGAAGGCGGCCTTTGTGTATATTGACGGCATGGTGGATTTGAGCCGGGTACAGCTGTTTGTGATGGCTCCCTGCATGGAAGTGAAGCAGCTGCCGCCGGACGATGAGCTGATGGATTTTGTGGCGGAGCAGGTGGTGCAACTGGCTTCCGTGGAAAAGACGGATAGCTTGCAAAATGTGCTTATGCGTATTTGCCAAGGGGACGGCGCATTGATTCTGGACGGCATGCCCGGCGCACTGATTGGCGAAGTGAAGGGCTACAGCCGCCGGGGCATCCATCAACCCGTGAACGAAACGGTTATTTTGGGTCCTCATGAGGGCTTTTGCGAAACCATGCGAGATAACGTGGTATTGATTCGCCGGCTGATGCGCACGCCCAACCTCATCAGCGAGGCCGTTACCATTGGCGATCAGGCAGAAATGCGGATATGCCTTTTGTATCTGGACGGCGTTGCGCCCATGGAAACGGTGGACGAAATCAAGCGGCGCATTGCAGGCTGCCGGGTGGATTATGTATCCTCCCTTGGCATGCTGGAGCAGCTGTTGGAGGACAACCCCTATTCCCTCATGCCCCAGACCATGACCACCGAGCGGCCGGACAGGGCGGTGAGCTTCCTTTCCGAAGGGCAGGTGGTGATCCTGATGGAAAACGCCCCGGCGGCACTGGTGATGCCCACCGGGCTTTTGCAGCATTATCATGCCCCGGACGATACGGCCATGCGCTGGCAATACGGCACGTTTATTCGGCTGCTTCGGATGGCCGGGATGCTGATTGCGCTTTTTTTGCCGGCGGTGTATGTGGCCTTGACGGTGTTTCACCCGGAAGGGATGAGCCTTTCTATGATTACCAGCGTGATTGAAAATCAGTCCAAGGTGCCGCTGACGCTGTTTCCTTCTATGCTGTTGATGCTGCTGGCCTTTGGGCTGATAAACGAGGCCGGTGCAAGGGTGCCGGGGGTGATGGGCAGCAGCCTGTCTATCGTCAGCGGTATCATTCTGGGGCAGGCAGTGGTGGAAGCCAATATGTTCAGTCCTTTGCTGATCGTGGTGGTGGCCATTTCCGGCCTTGGCACTTATGCTGTGCCGTCCTATCCGCTTACGATTGCCATCCGCATTGCCCAGTTGATGCTGGTGGTATTGGCAGGGCTGGCCGGATATCCCGGCATCATCATGGGCACTTTTTTGATACTGGTGCGCATCTGCGGCCTGACCAGCCTGCGCTATCCCTATCTGGCTCCCATTGCCCCCAAACGGTCTTCCAACCCGGATGCCGTTTTGCGCATGCCCATCTGGCGGCAGCGCATCCGGGGCTTCATGGCCAACGCATTTCAAATGAATCGCACCACAGGCCCCATGCGAGCTTGGGATAAGGGGGAAAAATGAGCGTATTTGCAAAAGGGCAAACAAGCACCGCCGTACATTCAACGGATGCGGCCATGGCTCAGCGGCAAGGGGAAGCCATCCGGGATCATTTCACCCTCTCTGCTGTGCATTTATATGCCCAATTAGTGATTGGCATGGCACTTGTACTCTATCGCCATGTGAGCACGCCGGGATATATGAGCCTCGCTTTACTAATTGTACCGCTGGTGCTTTTGTATGCCATCAGCTGCAGGCTGAGCCAAAGGGAAGGGATTATGGAAAGGCCGCTAGGAAAGGCGGCGGATGTGTTGCTGTTTTTGTGCCTGTTTTCCGATGCGCAGATGAGCCTTTATGCCTTTACGGAGATTGTGCGGGAAATGCTGCCGGATTACAACAGTGCGGTGATTGCGCTGGTGACGCTTTTGTGCGTGCTGCCCTCTTTGAAAAAGCAGAACGCCCATGCGCTTCCAACCCTTGGGCGGCTGCTGAAAATTCCGCTGATTGTGGGGATTGGTTTTTGCATGCTGACAGCGGCCAGAAGGGGCAGCATGAGCCATCTTTTTCCCCTTTTTGGCATGGGAGAAAGGCGGATTTTCACCGGGGCTTTCTGGATGTGCTCGACGCTGAGCGCAGCGTTGACGCCGCTGTATATCAAAACGCCGCCGCTTACCTTGCAGCAAAAGAAAAGGGGCTTTTTCGCCCTGCTTTCTTCGCTTTTATTTGGATGCGTCACGGCGTTTTGGGCTGCCTATATGCTGCCTTTTTATTTTCTGGCACGGCCGGACACCATGGGAGCCCAGCTGCTATTGCCGCTGAAAGTATATCCCACGCTATCCTCCTGGTCTGTGATGGTGTGCCTGATGATGCTGTTATTATTGGTTAGTTTAGCCTCTGCCCTTAGCCGGGGGCGGCACATCCTTTCCCACGTCATTCAAAAGCCCATCAGCATCTGGGCGGCCTTTTTGCTGGTGCCGTTGCCTGCCCTTTCTACGGATATTGCGCTGCAGATTGTGGCGCATTGGGCTCCCGTGCGCATTTTCTGCATGGCGGCAGCCTTGCTTTTGCTGGCCTTTGCAGGAAAAGGCAGAAAGGAAGGGAAAACCGCATGAAGCGATTGCTTTTTTTGATGCTGTGTCTTTGCCCCCTTTTGCTTGGAGGGTGTATGAGTGCCCATGTGGAGGAGCAGCTGCTGGTGATTGTGTTGGGCGTGGATCAGACAAAAGAGGGGGATATGACCCTCACCGTGAAAGTGCCCAGCAATACCGCCGGGGAAGAGGGCGCATCCTCTTCCGGAGAGGCGTCCAAGGGCGGCAATCAGATGGGCTATCTGATGCTTTCGGCCACGGGGCATCAGTTCGCCGATACGCTGGAACTATTGCTGGCCACCACGCCCCGGTCATTGAATTTCAGCCAGGTGCGTGAAATTGTGGTGGGCAAGGAAGTGGCGCAAAAGGAGGGCTTTTCCACCCTTTTGCAACAGCTTTATGCCCTGCCGAGGATGCACACCAAGGCGGTGGTTGTGGTTTGCGAAGGAGAGGCGAAAGGCTTTGTGGAAGAGCAAAAGCCCTATGTGGGGCTGCGGCTGAGCCGATATATTGAAGTGAGTATCATAAATTATGCAAGCAAAGGCTTTGTGCCCACCACCACGCTGGCTCAAGCCGTACAGGAAATGGGCTTTGGCTGGCTGGATCCGCTGCTTATTTTGGGAGCTACGCCGGAAGAAAAGGAAGGACCGCCGTCCGTGGAAAATGTATTGGACGTGGATGCTGGAGAATTGCATTCCACCAGTATCAATGCCGTGAAGCTCTTTGGTGCAGCGGCCACTGATGGGGAAAAGGTGAGCGGAACGCTGTCCGGCTATGAAATGGCTTTGATCAATCTCATCCGGGGCAACGCCCAGTCCTTGAGCCTGACGGATGATAGGGGCTTTCCGCTGCCGCTTTATGTGCGCACGCCGGCCACATTGACCATCCGGGAAGGGGAAAAACTGCAGCTGGGGGTGAATTTGCTCTGCGAGGTGCATTACACCTCCGGCTATCCCCCGGAAGAAGAAAAAATCCGCCGGCAATTGCAGCAGGATATTGAAAACACCATCCGGAAACTGCAAAAAATGCGCTGCGACGGGCTGGGCTTCGGAGGCAAATTGATCCGCCGGTTTCGGACGGTGAAGGATTGGGAAAATTACAATTTCCGGGAGCGTTACGAACAGGCACAGGTGCAGGTTCAGGTGCAGCTGCGGCTGGAAAAGGAATGAAAGGCGGCCAAGCCGCATTGAATTAACGTGTAGGAAAGGTTCATAGGACAGGATAGACGAACCGTGTTTGATAATCACAAAAATGCGTGCTGATTTGCACGCAGCAGATGCACACCGCAGCAGGGGCGATTATCAATCGGCCGAATGGCGATCCATGATGAAGACAGGCGATCGATGATCGCCCCTACGATAAACGTCTTTGGCCAGAAATGCTTGCTCGTTTTCTTGTATTTTTATATAAAAAGCTGCGTCAGGTATTATGACGCAGCTAAAATTGATTTATGATTATTTTCCGCTTTTGAACACCGCAAGCATCTGTGCCATCAGTTCGGCGTTCAATTCATAGCCCCGATGCTTGTCGAAATGGGTTTCGTAATATTGGGCACGCATTTCTTCGGTGATTTCTCCAACCTTTTCCTGCCACGCATTGGCATCCGCATTATATTCGTCTATATAGGCAAAGCTTGCGGCAGAGCTGAAAACACGGTTGTGGCCCCTATCCTCGAAGCGGACAAAGGTGAAGCGGTCGTCGCTTTCAAACTTTTCAAAATAGCGGTCGAAGCTGATTTCAATGGGAATCATATTGTCGTCTTCGCTGTGGATAATCATCACTTTGGCATCCGTCGCGGCAAGGCCATCCAGCACGCTCATGGCAGCATAATCGCCGAAGGTTTTCTGCTCGTGCTTTTCAAAAAAGGGCAGCACAAAGCTGATGGCGTCGCCTGCGATGTTTCGGCCCTCCGTTTCCAGCATATCCAGCGATTCATTGAAGCCGGACACCAGAACAGCGGCTTTCACATCCGGGTGCAATTTCAGCACGGAGCCTGCGGAATAGCCGCCCCAGCTGTGCCCCCACAGCATGATGGGCAGGCCGGAGAACGCCGGGCTTTCCTTCACATAGCGCAGCGCATAATCCAGATCAATCACGCCTTGGGGCAGGCCGCCTACGGCTTCGCCTTCGCTTTCGTCATTGCCGGTGGCATCATAGGCAAAGACGGTGTAGCCGTTTTTGGTGAAGAAATCCGCAATGTTCATATAGCTGCGATGGCCGCCGCCGCCAAAACCGTGGGCGAGCACCACCACGCCGGCGGCTTCCTCGCCCTCCCTGAAATAGCGATAGCCTGTGAGCTGATGCCCTTGCAGGGTGGGGAAAACATGCTTTTCCCGAAGCAGGCCATCAAAGTCTTCCGGCTGCCATGTGAGGGGTTCATAGGTGGTGAAGCGTTTGTCAAAATTATCTCGGTACACCGCCATGGCCAGTTGATTGGGCACAATCAGCAAAGCGGCCACAAAAATAGCAAGCACAATGCCGATAATCAGCCAAAGTTTTTTGTGGTTCCTCTTCGTTTTTTCCATGGAACATGATCTCCTTTTCATGAAAGCCGTTATACTTTATTCAAAAATGATATGGATGGAGCCGTTGGAGGTATGCACGGAAAGGGGCTTTTCGCCGGGCTGGGAGGCAGGCAGGTTGTTTCTGCCGTTGGTGGTGTGGCTCTCAATCTGCCAGAGGGATTGGGGGCCGGGCAGGGTGCCGGTAATGGGGGCATTGGAGGTGTGCAGGGCAAGAGAAGCACCGTTCAGGTTATGAACCTTCATGCCGCCATTGGAAGAGCGGATGGACAGATGCTTCTGGGAAACGCAGTTGGCAACGGCTACGCCTCCGTTGGTGGTGTGCAGGGAAAGGTCTAAAGGGCAGAAGCAATCCTTGACGGCCAGACCGCCGTTGGTGGTGCCTGCGTCAAAGAAGGTTTTAGCCTTTGTTTCCGAAAGAGCCAGACCGCCGTTGGTGGTTTTGATATCCAAGGAAATGCAGTTGACCCGGCTGACGCTCAAGCCGCCGTTGGTGGTGTGCATATCCACGTGCATCAGCATCTGCATATCGGACAGGGAGAGACCACCGTTTTTGGACTGCATTTTCAGGTTCACCATCATATCGGCAGGCAATTCCAGCGTTACGCCCTCCCGGCAGCCGGGGCCGGAAAAGAAGGAAAAGAAATTCCGGCTGGAAACGCTTTTGATTTCCTGAAGGATAAGTGTATCCCCTTCCACCTTGGCTTCGTGGATGTTTTGCGCCCTGGTGAAATAGGTGAGGGTGATTTGGCCGTCTTTGGATGGGATAGCTTTGATGCCCATATTGGTGGTTTGCAGGTTAATATGATTGATGCCTTCCGGGGCGCAGCGCAGCACCATCTTCTGCCATTCATTGCTTTGGGGCGGGGCGAAGGAAGCGGCAGCTTGCGGAGGCTGCTTGAAATCCACGGCCAACTTTTCTGCCATCTGGGCAGGGGCGTCCATGGCGTTTACGGCGGCCTCTTCTGTGAGCCCTGCTTCCACACGATCGTCAATCATTTCGGTGCAAAAGGCAAGGGCGGCCTCTTTTTCCTGTTCATTTAAGCCGGACAGGGCTTTTTTCAATTCGTTCAGGTACATTTCTTTATTCATGGAGATCCTCCTTTGTGGTGGCAGATAGGATATAGGCATATACTTTATTGACTTGTTCCCATTCCTTGAGGAATAGGTGAATTTGCTTTTTTCCTTCGTCTGTAATGGCGTAGTATTTCCGAAGACGGCCGTTATGCTCTCTGGAATATACCGTCAGGTATCCGGCACTTTCCAGCCGCCGCAATACCGGATACAGCGTGGATTCCGAAATGGGTATCATGGCCGATACTTCCTGAATGAGAAGATAGCCATAGGAATCTCCCTTTAACAGAAGGGACAGCACACAGGCTTCCATCAGCCCTCGTTTCATTTGCGCATCCATAAAACTCCTCCTTGCGAATAATATTATACGACGCATAGTATTATATGTCAATGGGGAAATGAAAATATTTCTTTATGAAGCGGCTGTTCTTGACAATAGACGCTTTGGGCGGTATGCTGAAAAAGGAGGATGAAGATATGCTGAAAATCCTGATGACCCCTTATGAAGACAGAGGCAGGTTTTGCCTGCACAGCGATTATATGAACGCCGTGTTGAAATTCGGCGGCCTTTCTTTTGCTATACCGCAAACGGAAGATGAAGCAATTTTGCGGCAATATGTAAAGGAGGCGGACGGCCTGCTGCTGTCCGGCGGCGGCGACGTGGATCCCTCTTTTTACGGAGAGGAAAGGGCGGCTCTTTGCGGCGAAAGCAATACCATCCGGGATAAGATGGAGCTTTCCCTTTGCCGGATGGCGATGGAAGAAGGGCTGCCGGTGCTGGGCATTTGCCGGGGCTTGCAGGTGATGAACTGCGCCTTGCAAGGCACGCTGCATCAGCATATACAGGACGATGCTTTCAGCCATGACCGCATGGATTTGCCCGGCGATGCGGTACATACGGTTTCCGTTGAGAAGGAGAGCTGGCTCTATCGGGTGCTTGGCAAAACGGAAACCGGGGTGAACAGCCGCCATCATCAGGGCATTCAAAGGCTGGGTGAAGGCCTGAAAGCCACGGCCTATGCCCCGGATGGGCTCATTGAGGGCATTGAACTAAACGGGCATCCATTTTTTGTGGGGGTGCAATGGCACCCGGAAACCATGCTGCGAAACGGCTATCAGGATGCCGGAAAAATATTTGCCGCTTTTATGGCGGCGGTAAAGGGGAACGCATGATAAAAATCGCATTGGTTGCGGATATGCACGGCAATTGGCCGGCAACAAAGGTGCTGGCAGAGGATTTGAAAAAAAGAGGCATTGAAACCATCTATTGTCTGGGGGATATGATCGGCAAAGGGCCGTCTTCCAAAGAAACGATGCAATGGTGCCTTGAACACTGCCAGCTGATTTTGCAGGGCAATTGGGAAGAGGGCATTGGCCTGAAGCTATATCCCAAGGATGAGTTTTATTATGAGCAGCTGGGGGAAGAATACATGGCTATGCTGTCCAAACTTCCCATGGAGCACAGCTTCACCCTGTCTGGCCGGCGCATCCGGCTGATTCACGGCCGGCCGTTTCTGAAGGAATGTGTGGGCGTGCACCGGGAGGAAAGCCATTTTCAGCCGCTGATGGAAAACCATGATGTGCTGGTTTATGCCGATGCCCATAAAATCGGCATGCGGCTGATGACCGGCGGCAAGATGGTGATTAACTGCGGCAGCGTTGGCAACGGGCTGAACCTGAACCGGGTGCAGTACACCATCTTGCAGGGGGACGAACATGACCCCAACGCACCCTTTGACGTGACGCTCATTACCATCCCCTATGACAACGAGCAGGCAGCCCGTGATGCACTGGAAGCGGAAAAGCAGGGGCTGGTGAAAGGCGATTTATTTGCCCAGGAAGTGATGACCGGGGTATACGCCCGGCATTAAGAAGAGGAACACACATGAAGCTTACCTTTTGCCCCTTATTCAGCGGCTCCAGCGGCAATGCCATTTTTGTCAGTGCCGGAGACACCCGGATTCTCATTGATGCCGGGATGCCGGGAAAGGCCATTGAAAACGCCCTGCGCTCCATTAACGTGCTGCCGGAAACGCTGACCGCCATTGCCGTTACCCATGAGCATTCTGACCATACCAAGGGCGTTGGCATCATAAGCCGCAAATATCATATTCCCATCTATGCCAACGAGCGCACTTTTGAAGCCATGGCCAAAACCGTGGGGGAAATCCCCAAATGGGACAGGCGGTATTTTGAAACCGGGGAAGATTTTTACATCAACGATTTAGCACTGCTTCCCTTTCCCATTCCCCATGATGCGGCGGAGCCGGTGGGCTATCGCATTTTTTCCGGCGGCGGCAGCGTGGCGGTGGCGACAGACATCGGCCACATGACCAAGAACATCCTCAAAACCCTTTCAGGCACGCAGGTGATGGTACTGGAAAGCAATTATGACCCTACCCTGCTCATGCAGAACGAGCATTATTCCGCCTTCCTCAAGCAGCGCATCCGGGGCACCCACGGCCATCTTTCCAATGAGGAAAGTGCAAACAGCCTGCTTGCGCTCTATGAAACCGGGGTGCGCCATGTGCTGCTGGGGCATTTGAGCGCAGAAAACAACACCCCGGAGCTGGCTCTTTCCACAGCAGTAGAAAGACTCAGCGAAAAGGGCATTGCGGTGAACGAGGATATCACGCTGGATATCGCATGGCGGGACAGGGTGAGCCGGATGTTTATATTGGGATAACAGAAAAATTTGACGGCTTCGGAAAGCTTTTCCGCAGCCGTTTTTTTCAATGTATGCCAGCGCAAATAATGCGCATCCTATGAGTACGGGCAAAATGCCCGGCGAAAGGAGAGAAATAACCATGCCTGACAAACAGCATCAGTGTATCCATTGCTCCGTGAAGTCCTGCCGCCATCTCAAGCAGGATCAGGGTCTGTGCGGTCTGGAAAGCGTGCAGATTGCCCCTACGCCCATGGCCTATTCCGGCGATCCTGCGGATGAAAGCATGTGCCAGAGCTATCATTGCAAATGAGCAAAAAGCCGCTGCGTCATACCGGCGAAAAGGACACCTTCTTCGATGTGGAAGAAGTAGCCAGCGGCACTGAATGTACCGGGCTGATGCCCACCATGGTGTATACGGAGGATGAGGCGGAAAACCTTTCGCAGCTGGAAGGGATTCATCCGATCAAGCCGCAAGGGAAGAAGAAATGATGCTTTTTGGGGCTTCTACAGCCCCAAACCCCATACCAGAAGGTCGTGCCCTCTGGACACCCGGTTGGCGAACAAGGTGCGGAGGGTTTTCGAGCAATCTGCGCCTGTAACTTGAGGGACGGTTTATCTGTGCTTTTCCGGGCGCAATGAAAAAAGCAGCACGAGGAGAATGAATTTTCCATCGTGCTGTCTTTTTTATTTTCTTCGGATGCAAAGCGTCCGAATGGTATAGCATCAGCGGCACATTGTTTGTCTAGAAAATTTACTGTTTCCGCTACCGGCCCTCCAGTGGAGGGAGCGGCTGAAAGCCGCAGGAAGCCGAATGAATCAACCGAAACAAGCATTGCCAGCGGCAGCGACCACGGCGTAGATTGAGGCTGCGGAATATAATCCCCTTGCGGGGTACGGGGCAGAGCCCCGGAAAGCCCCCTTTTTCACGCCAGAGGATTCTGTGGCAGCATATCGCTTTCCGGCAGGCTATCCGCCAGGGGCATTTCTTCCTTGATGCAGGAGAGACGGCTGATGGAAACCTCATAAGCGATGCGGTTGATGATGGTGCCGTCGGGCTGCTGTTTCTGATATTCCCGGCTTTGGAAGCGACCCTGAATTTTCAGCTTATCCCCCACCTGCAGCGAGGCGGCATACCGGGCGGTGCGCCCCCATGCGATGCAGGGAATATAATCGCTTTTGCCAAAGGAGCGGTTCACCGCCAGCATCAGATCTGCAATTTCCCGGCCAAAGGGCGTTGTGCGGAAGGACGGCGGCTTGCAGATAGCCCCGGTTAATTGCACGATGTTTGGGTTTTCGTTATCGTCCGGCGCATCCAATTGCTGGGCAAAAGCTGTCAGCAGCAGCCTGCCGGAGCCGCCGATCACCTTATTATAGGAGCGCAATTGCCCCGTGATATTGATGCGGATGCCGGGGGCCACTTCGCCGTTCATCAGCCGTTCGCTGACGGTGACGGGCAGAAGATCCGCCGCCCCGGAAAGGCGGGGAACTTTCAATTCCATCCGGTAAAATTGCTCGCCGAATACTTCGTGGTCTACCACGGGTGTATCTTCAATCACGCCGCAAAGGCGCAGCAGGTTATTTTCGGTTTCCATCATGATTATTCTACCTCCGGTACAGTTGTGGGGGCGGCTTTTTGCCGGCCTTGTGTGTCGATGGTGGTTTCGCCGGGGAGGATGAGTTCCGATATGGGTACGATTTCAAAGCCCTGATTCTGCAAATTTTTCAGCACTGTGGGCAGTGCCTGCAAAATATATTTGGAATCGTTATGGAAAAGCAGAATATCGCCGCTTTTCACATTTTTCGTGGCCTTTTGTACAAGGTCATCCACGCCCCTATTTTTCCAGTCCAGCGAATCCACGCTCCATTGGATCACTTCATATCCATTGGCTCTGGCTGTTTGCACCACTAAATTGTTATAATCGCCGTAAGGGGGGCGAAACAGTGTTGACCGCTTGCCGATCAGGCTTTCCAGCCTGTCATCCATGGCGGAAAGTTCATGGGTGATTTGATTGGCGTTCAGCTTGGTCATATGGGGATGGGAGGTGGAATGATTGCCGATTTCGTGGCCTCTTTCGTTAATTTCCCTGACCAATTCCGGAAATCTTTCCGACCAGATATCCACCAGAAAGAAAGTGGTTTTCACCCCGTATGCATCCAGGATGTTCAGAATTTCCTTTGTCTGGTCTCCGCCCCATGCGGCATCAAAGCTGATGGATATTTTCCCGTCGTTTCTGTCTACGCAGTAAATGGGCAACTCTCTTTTTCCGGCGGCCACCCGAATACTGTCGCTTCCTGAAGCATAGAAAAGGGACAGGGATAGCAGCAGGATCAAGGCTCCCCATGCGCTCCAGTTTCCTTTTTTGGGTTTTTCAGCGTGCGGTTTTGTGGTTTCAACCTGTTTGAGCATGTATTTTGCCCTCCTTCTGCTTCACTCTATGCAGCAGAAAAGGGAAATAGAAGCGGTGCCGGGTATCACTTTCCGCAGTCTATAATATATGAAAAGTATGGCTAAATTATGATAAAAAAGAAAACAAAAACGTTCGGCAAAATACGACAACAGACTGATAAACCTGAATTTGCTGTGCTAACGCAGGGAATCATGCGGGGCTCCACCACCCCTTCCAAAAGCGGGGTTTTTGTGGGGTTTCACCCCACGCCCCACAAGGGATTTCATTCCGCAACCTCAATCTACGCCTTGGTCGCTGCCGCTCCCAATGCTTGTTTCGGTTGATTCATTCGGCTTCCTGCGGCTTTCAGCCGCTCCCTCCACTGGAGGGCCGGTCGCCTCATTCACCCTTGACCCGGTAGCGGAT
>JAZNQO010000015.1:0-37009 GCA_045590215.1 Clostridia bacterium
TGATAAATTTCATTGTTTGCCAGCAGTTCTTCGTGGGTTCCAATGCCGGCAATATGATCATCATCCAAAATAACAATCTTATCGGCATGCTCCACAGAACTGATTCGCTGCGCAATGATAATGACGGTGGTGCCTGCCAGATTTTCCTTGAAAGAGGTACGGATCTTTGCCTCGGTTGCGGTATCCACAGCCGAAGTAGAGTCATCCAAAATCAAAATGGCAGGTGCGCGCAGCATAGCGCGGGCAATACAAAGCCGCTGTTTCTGGCCGCCGGAGACGTTCACGCCGCCCTGACCCAGATCCATTTCATATTGTTCAGGGAAGGACTGGATGAAGTCGTTGGCGGCAGCCGCTTCGCAGGCGGCGATGATTTCTTCGTCCGTTGCGTTTTCGTCGCCCCAGCGCAGGTTTTCCTTGATGGAACCGGAGAACAATACGTTCTTTTGCAGCACCATGGCCACCTGATTGCGAAGGGCGTGCATATCGTATGCCCGGACGTCCTTGCCGCCAACCAGTACCCGGCCGCAGGTCACGTCATACAGCCGGGGGATCAGGGACACAAGCGTGGATTTGGCAGAGCCCGTGCCGCCGATGATGCCGATGGTTTCGCCGGACTTGATATGCAGGTTCACGTTTTCCAGAACCAGATTATTTATATCTCCGGCATAGGAAAAGCCTACGTTTTCAAAGATGATGCTGCCGTCTGCCACTTCTGTTTCGGCATTTTCGGGGTTTTTGATTTCCGGCTCTTCATCCAGCACTTCGCAGATACGGGTGATGGAGGCACGGGCAATCACAAAGGAAACAAACATGAAAGAAAGCATCATCAGGCTCATGAGAATCTGCATCATATAAGTAATGAAGGAAGAGAGAGCACCCAGCTGCATATGGCCGCCGATAATCTGATTGCCGCCCAGCCAAAGGGCTGCAATCACGCAGGCGTTCATCAGGATGGACATGATGGGGCCGTTCCAGATGACGATTTTTTCTGCAGCGCGCTGGGTGGCGGTCACGTCGTCGGCAGAGGCTTCAAACTTTTCCTTTTCATAGCTGGCACGCACAAAGGCCTTCACCACCCGGATGCCGATCAGGTTTTCCTGCACGGAAGCGTTCAGGGCATCGTATTTCTTCATCATGATCTGGAAACGAGGGAAAGCTTTGCTCATGATCACCACAATGCACACCAGCAAAATGGGAGCCGCCACCAGCAAAATGGGCATCAGGGAGGGGTTCATCCGATACGCCATAAACACGGCCATCACCATCATCAAAGGGCTGCGGATGGCCATGCGCACCAGCATCATCACCAGGTTCTGGGTTTGGTTTACGTCGGTGGTAAGACGGGTGACCAAAGAGGCGGTGGAGAACTTATCAATATTCTTAAAGGAATAGTGCTGCACCTTTTCAAAGATGGCTTGGCGCAGGTTCTTGGAATAGCCCATACCGCCAAGGGCGGAGAGGCGGCTGCCAGCCATGCCAAAGCCCATGGAAATCATGCTCATCAAAAGCATCAATCCGCCGTAGAGCAGCACACGGGATAAACTGCCTGTCTGGGCACTGTAGGGAATCACATCGTCAATCAGCCGGGCGGTGAGCATGGGCAGCAGCATTTCCATCACCACTTCGCCGATCATCACCAGGGGGCAGAGAATCAGATATTTTTTGTATTTCCCTGCGTATTTCAATAAACGAAAAAATTGCACGGTGTTCTGTTTCCTCCTTTTATTTATTCATCTGCCTGCTTATGCAGCTTGCAGATGCTCAGATGCCTTGTGGTTTCGTCGGCCAGATTATCAAACATCCTGTCGCACAGGACTTTGAAAAGCTGCAATTCGTTTTCCGCAATGCCGGAAAGCATTTCCCTGTCCAGCCCTTCCATGTCCTGCTGGCCGGCCAGCATATGCTGCTTTCCGTCGTCGGTGAGGAAGAGGCAGTTTCGCCGGGCATCCTGCGCATCCTGCCTGCGGCGAATGAGGCCGTTTTTTTCCAGCCGCTTGAGGCTGGCGGCGGCAGAGGCCTGGGTGATATCCAACGCCTGTGCCACTTCCTTTTGCGTGCAGCCGGGATGGGCGTCAATATAGTGCATCATCCGGGGCTGGCCGGGATGGATGCCCCGCCGGTTCATCATTTGCCGAATCCTGATTTTCCGCAAAAGCTCCAGCCGATGCAGCGCACCGGCCACTTCCCATGCTTTCATGACCTGCTCCTTTCCGAAAAAATACTTAAACGTTTAACATTATAGGCGAAAAAAAACATTTCGTCAACAGGGGAGAGGGGGATTTTCTCCCAGTGCCCTGCTTTTGCCGCATTCAAAAGTGAAGGGAAGAAAAGCAGGCGTCAATTCGTTTTATTTTTTACATTGGAAATATCGACAAAATGATGCAATGGTGTTTACAATTCTGTTAAAGATGTGTTATACTTTTATGTACACCTTATGTTTTCCAAGCCGGAAAGGAGTGCTTCCAGATGAATGGAAACCGCGGTCATTACGCCTCTGCACCGCTGAATAATATGAAAAATAAAAAGGCTGTTCAGGCGGCAAGTCCGGCAGCCTATGGGCAAATGGAAAAGCAGGAAGCCCCTGTGCGCCGCAGCAATATCTTAACCATCGTGATGACGGCGGTGCTGCCTGTTTTGTTTCTGCTGGCTCTTTTGATCAATAACCCTATTTTGCGGCTGGTGTTTCTGGCTGCTGCTGCCATCGGCGTGATGGCCATGTGGGTGATGAATGTGTTTGCAAGAAGTGCCAGAAGCACTTTGACGGTAGCCTATATTGCGCTGATGGTGGTGATTGTGCTGGCTCTTGTTTTGAACATGCAAGCCCCGGAAAGCCAGAAAACTTCCGTCAATCAGAATATGGAAGAGCTCAATAGCCGCTTTACCAAAGAAGTGAGCCGGGATGCCCTCAGCGAGTTTTTGCAGAGCAATGCGGCTACCCCCACCCCGGCAGCCTACGTGATTGAAGATACGGCCATTTCCTCTGCCCAGAAGCAGCTGGAAACCTTTTTAACCCGCTGGTCTTCCTCCGATATTCCCGGCATGCTGGCCTTGTGCACGTCTTCCTGGGTGTCCCAGCAAAGCTCGCCGGAAGGGGAATTGTGGAATCTGATTCTCAACAGAAACCCAGTCAGCTATCAGGTGGAAAATGTATCGGGCAGCGAGGCGGATACCAGCCGTACCATAACCGTGAAAATCACCTTTGTCAATACCGGCACCGGGGAAACCGTTATCATGCGGATGCACGTGCTTATGTTCCGGGTAAATGAGGTTTGGTATGTGGATCCCCAGTCCCTGAACGGCACGGTGGTGGATGAAGCGGCGGAACTGGCCAAAGCCCAGGAGGGAACAAACCGCATCGCTTCCACCAAAGCCCCTGCTACGCCCACGCCGCAGCCCAATGCACAGGATTCCATCAAGCTCTATTATAATCCCGACGGCGGCAAATATTATCATATCAACCCCATCTGCCCCGATGTGAGCGAGCAGTATTGGCCGCTGACGGCGTTCTATTTCAGCGATTTGAACACCCAGAAATTTGCCAATCTCATGTTCTGCCCCACCTGCGGCGCACCGCCCAGAAACTGATGTCAGGGGGTCAGGGAAAGCACATAGCTTTCCAAGCCGCAGATCAGCGATAACTGGCTGTATTTGATGGCACTGCCAAGCTTTGTGCTGCTGCTGGCTTTGGCCGCCTGGGCGAGGCACTGATCTGTTTCCTGAAGCAACGATGAAAGCCGTGTCACCGCCTCATGTTTTTCCTTTTTAAAGAGGGAAAGCAGCCGGGCGTTCAAGGCACGAATGGTTTCCTGCTGGGAGGAAAGGGCGGTCAGGGCTTCCTCCATGGCCATGGTGCCCTGATCCAGCGATTGGGAGATTTGGGAAAGGCTTATCGTCAATTGGCTGCATAAATCAAAGGCGTCTGAAAGGGCGTTCAGCTGGGCTTTCTGGCCGCTGAGCCGCAGGGTGATTTCCGTGCGGTCGATGGGGAAAAGATAAGCGTCTACCCCGTGGTTTTGGGACAGCTGCTGCTGCACGGCCTGCGCGCTTTCCCTTGAATCATAGGCGGCGGCCAGTACACGGAAGCTGTCTTTTTCGTAAATGTACCCGGCGGCTCCCCGGTTTTGGTAGCTGGCGGCAAGTGCCTTTGCGCTTTCTACATCCGAAAAGGCACCCAGCTGCAAGGCAAAAAAGCGGCTGCCCGGCAGGGTAATCACCCGGCTGTCCGCTGCCATATCTTCCCGTGTCAGGGAAGGGGTCAGGAAAGAGGGCAGCTTCAGGTCAGGCTTCTTTTGCAGGAAAAACCACAAAAGGGTAATGCTCAAAAGCAAAATCAGAAGGAGCAGCCCGATTTTGTTTCTTCCGGTTCGATAACGCTTGATTTTAATTTTTCCGCTGCGCACAGGCATCCCTTCCTTTCGGGAACAGTGTATGCGCTGCGCCGACGCAAAAATGACAGAGAAGGAGTTTTGACCCATGCGCTATCATATTGATACCATCCCGGTATGGGACGCCATGAAACTGAACGGCGAATGTCTGATGTGCGCTTTGCGCCGCAAGGTGGAGCTGACGGATGTGGAGCGGTATCTGGGCGGTTCTGTGATGGAGCCGGATACCCGGATTCGGGTGAACGAAAAGGGCTTTTGCCAGAAGCATCAAAAGCTTTTGACGCAGCAGCGCAACAAGCTGGGCCATGCCCTGATGATGCACACCTATCTCAAAACCACCATGAAAAAGACGGATGCGGCCTTTGATGCGGCCTTAAACGGCGCAAAGAAGGAAGCAGGCGCACCCGCCCTCAAGCGCATGATGGGCAAGGCCGGGGGCAAGGAAGAAATTCTGAAAGCGGCGCAGAAACTGCGTGCCCTGAACGATAGCTGCATCCTGTGCGACAGCATTGAAGAAAATATGCTGCGCTATGCCTATACTTTGCTGCATCTGTATCAGCACGATACCGCTTTCCGGAAAGCCTTTGCCGCATCAAAGGGGCTTTGTCTGCAGGATGCCGCCCTGCTTATGGAAATGGCGGCACAGGAAATGAGCGGCCAGATGCTGCTGGATTTTGTGGCGGATTTGACTCAAGCCACAAAAAAGAGCCTGGAAAAGCTGGAAGGGGATCTGGAAGGCTTTACGCTGAAATTCGATTACCGCAATGCGGATAAGCCTTGGGGCGACAGCCGGGATGCCTTGGAAAGAACGGTGACCAAGCTGCGCTCCTGGTGCATTGGTGAGGAGCCGAACCCGAAATGAAAAAGAAGATGGGTCTTTGGATGATGCTGGTTCTCTGCTGCCTGCTTTTGTGTGCCTGTGCCGCAAAGCCTGCGGAGAAAGAAACGTCAGCCGGTTTATTTTTAATTGATGCGGACGCATCAGCCTTGCCGGGCGAGGAAGGGCAATATGCCCTTTATTTCCGTCTGGGGGATTTGCCCTATCTTTCCCCGGAAGAAAGGAAGATTACCGTCAACCGGGATGAAACCCCAGAACTGGCACTGGTTCGGGCGTTGATTGACGGCCCTTCCGCCACCCAGACGGAATTACAGCCCGTGTTCCCTCAGGATACGCAGGTGCTGGCCACGTCCAAGCAGGGGAGTTTATTATACGTTACGCTGAATGAGGCTTTTTTGAGCGGCTATCCGGCAGAACGCAGGGATTTGCCTGCAGAAGAAAAGCAGCAGCAGGTGATGCTGGAGCGGCAGTTGTGCTTGGACGCCTTGGCGGCTACCTTAACGGAAGCCGGTTTTTGCACCAAGGTGCAGGTGCTGGTGCATCGCCAGCAGGTGAAAAACAATTCCCTGCGGCTGGAGGAAGATTATCTCTATCAGAACGGCAGTGCCCTGCCCCTTTCTGCCATCAGCCGTCGGGAAGAAACCCTCTACACCCCCTATAACGCAGCCAGTTATATGCTGGGGGTTTGGATGACAAGGGATTTTGATGCGCTTATGGGCTGCCTGAGCGTGCAGGGGCGGCCTTCGGAGCAGGCCATGGCAGAGGCCTTTGAAAACAGCCCGGTCTTGACGGGAGCGGTTTTATCCCACGGGTCTGTTTCCGCAAACGGCCGGGAAGCCATCCTGGTGTGCGATCTTTCCATGCACCATAACGAAAGTGAACTGAGCAAAAAGGGCTATCCCATCCGTTTGCAGCAGGAGATGGGCGTATGGCGGATTACCTTTGAAACGCTGCAAGGCATGATGGCAGAGGAATGAGGAAAGAACAAATGAAGCAGAGCAGAAAGAGGCTGCTGGCGGCACTGGCTTGTGCTGCAATGCTGCTGACGGGCTGCCAGAGCGGCAAGGGCGTGGCGGCGCATAGCACTCTGCCGCCGCCGGAAGCGGCAGCGGTTGTGCCGCAAAATGATACCCAGCAAACCGCCGAACAGACGGTTTTGCTTTATTTGCCTTCCCGTGACGGCCTTCGGCTGGCCGCTGTGCCGGAAACAGCCCATCTGTCCATTTCCCGTCACAGCGCAGAAAGCCTGTGCCAGCTTCTGTTTGCCCATCCGGGCAATGAGCAGGTGTCGCCCCTGGGGGCGGATGTGCAGCTCAGTGGCACCCAGCCGGTGGAGGTTTCCGGGCATGTAGCCACGGTGAGTTTGGCCGCTTCCGCCCTGCGGTTGTCTCACGAAGAATTGTTCACAGTCTGTCAGGCCATTGCCAATACCCTGTGCCAGTTTGGCGATGTGCAGTATGTGAATGTGCTGATTAACGGTGTGCAGCCGGGGCTGGACGTGGCGGCGAAGCTGCCAGCCGGATGCTTTCAGGAAAACACAAGGGATGATTTGAACACCCTGTGGAACCGGGCGGCAGCCGGAAAGACGGCCTCCCGGCATACCATCACCGCCGCCCTTTATTATCCTGCGGCCGGAGCCAGAGGTGTGGTGAGCGAAGCCAGAGCCTTGTCCTTTGACGGGTTGGAAGAAGCACAAGTGCTGCGCACGCTGCTTTCCGCCCTTTACGAAGGGCCGCATTCCCTGCAGGGACTGCCCAGATACCCGGATTTTTCCGAGTTTATTGTGAAAGAACCTGCCGTGATAGACGATAGTGGAACCAAACGGGCGGTTTTGTATTTCGATACGGCCTTGAACGCCGCAATCATTGAAAACGGCATCACCCGCTCTGTGATGGTGGCGTCTTTGGTGTACACCATCACCACCTTCATGCCCGGCGTGCAGGCGGTGGAAATCCATATCGGGGAAGAAACCATTATGTCCCTCACCCCTTCCGCAACCTTCACTGGGGCCGGGGAAACCATCGCCTTTGAAAACGGCTGGATGAAGCGCAGCGATTTTTCCGGCTTCCTGCTTTCTGATTGTGTGCTGTATTTTGCCAATGGAGAGGGAAAGCTTCAGAAGGTATACCGCATGGTGCCCTTCCACGAAAGCCGCAATGTGCGCACGGTGATTAACCAGCTGATGCTCTCCTCCCAGCCCAATGATAGCGTGGAAAAGCTGGGGGCTGTGCTGCCGGAGGGCCTGCGGGATGCGGATTTGATTGGCGTGGCTTTTGCGGAGCAGACGCTGATTCTCAATTTTTCCGGCAACCTGAAAACCCTTTGCGAGGGAATGGATGCAGACAGGGAACGCCGGATGATTTATGCCATTGTCAACAGCCTCTGCGAATTGCAGGGGGTGAAGCAGGTGCAGCTTCTGGTGGACGGCAGCCAGCCCGAATCCCTGGCCGGCACCATTTACCTGCCCGGTAAATTTTTCAGCAATCCGGATATTGTTTCCCCGTAATTGCCAAATGGTAATATAACAATTACACGGTCTTTTTTATAAACCAGAGAAAAGATGCAATATGATGTAAATAATGGTAAAAATATGGAATATTTACGAAAAAGGTTGCAAAAGAGAAACATAATGTAACCATAATGTTGAAATTACATAGTTGACAAACGGGCTGAAAAGGTATATGATTAACCCAACAAAAACCAGATAGCCTTTGATTAAACATACCGGTTTGATTGGGCTAACAGAAGAGGAATCTGTTGACAGAAGAGCGAGAGCTTTTCGTTCGAGGGAAATGGAGGTCTTATCATGAAGAAGTTTGTAAGCATGCTGCTGGCGGTTGTGCTGATGTTGTCCGTTGTGTCTGCGTCTGCACTGGCTGAAAAGGGCCCCAAGAAGCCTGGCAAGCCCGAACCCCATAAAGTAAAAGTAGAAGAAAATATCAAAGAAAAGCCCGTCAAGAATGATAAAGAGCTGAAGAACCTGCAAAAGATGGTGGATAAGGCCAATCGGGAGATTGAAAAGCTGGTGCGCACTGCCCAGAAGACCCCTTATGACGATATTGCATGGCTGCAGAGCGAAGTGGCTAAAGTGACTGCTCCTGTGTTTGCCTATGCCGCCTCCATCGGGGCGCAGGTGGAATGCACATACACAACCTATTTCATCGACGGTCAGTATGTGGATGTGGATCCGCTGCGGGTCATCAACATCACCAAATAACAAAAAACAGAACTGGCGGCTGTATCATCAGCCTCATGCGCCCGGCTTTCAGCTGTGGCGCAATTTTTCAAGCGAGGGGAGCACAAGCAAATGAATGGGCTGTATTTACAACTTGCCCAGGAAGAAAAGCATATCGACCAAGAACGTAAAGAAGAGTGGCTTTCTTTGCTTGCGAAAAAGGGTAATTTCGAGGTGATGACCCAGCGGGTGGTGCGGGGTGCCGCCGTGTGGCTGTATCCGGCAGAAAATGAAAACGATCTGGAGTTTTTCTTTATCCATACAGGGAAAATGGAAATTGTGCTGTCCGATCAGGATGTGCGTCAGCTGGGCCCCGGAGATTCCTTTTATACCCAAGGCTTACAGCAGAATGTGCTGATGCGCTGCATGGAAGATGCTTTGCTGCTTTATGTGTCCACCTGCCCTGCCTTTGACGAGCAGTATTATTGGCAGCGGGAATTGCAATCCCTGCTGCGCCGGGTGGATGCCAATGACCATAATACCAAACGCCACAGTCAAGCCGTGATGCAGTATGCGGTGCTTTTGTATGAGGCGTTGGAAGAGAGGCTGAAAGATATTCAGTTAGAAGAATTTGTGGTAGCAGCGTTGTTCCATGATGTAGGCAAATGCAATGTGCCGGGGGAAATCCTGCGCAAGAGGGAGCGGCTGACCACCGAAGAATATGACCTTGTGAAGCTGCATCCGAGGGACAGCTCTATCATCTTAAAACCCATGTATGGCGAGCGCATCGCCTCCATTGCCCTCATGCACCACGAACGCATGGATGGCAGCGGCTATCCCCAAGGGCTCAAGGGGGATGAAATTCCTTTGGAAGCCCGGATATTGATGGTGGCGGATTCCTTTGACGCCATGATTACAGACCGGGGATACAATAAAGTGATGACGCTGGAAGAGGCGGTGGCGGAGATTGTAAAGCAGGATCAGTTGTTTGATCCGCTGGTGGCAAAAACGCTGAAAATGCTGCTGGATTCGGGAAAAATCCAGCAGGTGCTGGAAACCCAGCCTGAATGAGTCTACACAGAAAGCGAAAAGGAGATGAAACTTCTGCTTTTCGCTTTATTTTAGAGGAGGAATGAAATATGCGTGCAGATATCCGCAAATTGGAAGAAGGCCTGTTTTTGATTGACGATGTGGGGGAGAGCACCTGCTATCTTCTGTGCGGCAAGGAAAAGGCAGCCTTGATTGACACCCTCAACGGTGTGGAAGATTTGAACGAGATTGCAAGAGGGCTGATGGATCTGCCCCTGATCGTCATCAACACCCACGGCCATGTGGATCACATCGGCTGCAATATCTTCTTTGAGGAAGCGTGGATTCATCCGGCGGATGAAGCACTGGCATGGGAGCATTTCAAGTATCTGGAAGAAGTGCATCGTCCCTTCGGCAAAAAGCCCTGCCCCTTCCAGTATTTGCAGATTGGCCAGGTGTTTGATTTGGGCGGCCTGACGCTGGAAGTGGTTTCGCTGGCCGGGCACACCCCCGGCTCTGTGGGGCTTTTGTGCCGGGAAAAGCGGCTGATGTTCACCGGGGACGGCATGAACCCCCATATCTGGATGCAGCTGGAAGAGAGCCAGCCCATCGCCGTTTTGCATGAAACGCTGAAAAATGTAAAGGAAAAGTTCTATGACCAGTATGACCGGATTCTCTATGGCCATGCAAGGGGTGAAGGCTATCTGGACAAGAGCATTCTGGAAAGGCTGATGCTGGGCTGCGAACAGCTGATGGCGGGCAAAACCGAAAAAGACAGTACCTATACATATTTTGACGGGCAGGCCACCTGCATGCAGCACCCTTACGGGGAAACGCCCAATGATGTGATCGTGTATGCAGAGGATAAGCTGTAAATAGCTATAGGGCAGGGCAAAAATAATGCCCTGCTTCTTTTTTTGTCTTTTTTGTGTTCTGAAATTGTCTTTTTTGCATAAAATGGCAAGGAAAAGGCCATCCATTTTCAAAAGAAATTGCATGTTTTATGAAAAATATGTATGATTTGTCTATGATTTGGCTGAAAATGACACCGAAACAGATAAATACATTACGATTTGTGTACAATATTGATAAAAAA
Source organism: Clostridia bacterium (assembly GCA_045590215.1). GTDB lineage: Bacteria > Bacillota > Clostridia > Christensenellales > Aristaeellaceae > RUG563. Next base: position 10,524 of record JAZNQO010000015.1, read on the forward strand.
AGGGAGAACTTGTTGACAAATATGGTGAATTTACCTATAATAATTGTACACTTACCAAAGATGCGCCCGTTTGTTTCAAATGGGCGTTATCCTTGGTTTATGTAAAATCGGTCAATTAAATTGGCAGAAATGTCAATGCAACAGGAGAGGCGAGCTATGCGGAAAAATGTGTGGCGTACCCTGATCGGCATTCTGATCGCAGCAATTGTTATTGTTGCGATTGTTTTGCTGACCCGCGGTGCGCAGGATTTCCATCACAAGTACGACGGGGTTGACCTGACCCACGACGTAACGGGTATCGGCCGTGACGATACCTACACCAACTATCTCACCAAATATGCGGATGTTGGTGCGGGCAAGGAAGAAATCGTCCTTGATATCGCTGCTTTTGAAGGGGACGGCCAGCTCCAGCAGGATGCTGAAGGTGCTCCTTTGGTGTACACCAAAGACGGCGATTATACCACTTGGAAGGTGAATGTGCCGGAAGATGGCATGTATACCATTCAATTGGATTATCTGACGGTGGAATCCCGTGGCGTGGATGTGGAAAGAGCCATCTACATCAACGATGAATTGCCCTTCAACGGCGCAGATACCCTGCGGTTTTCTCGCCTGTGGGTGGATGCCAGCCCTGTGAAAAAGGACAATCAGGGCAATGATATCCGTCCTTCCCAGAAGGAAATTTATGATTACCAGACGGCTTATTGCCGGGATGATATGGGCTACGAAACGGAACCCTATCGCTTCTATTTCAAGGCTGGGGAAAACACCCTGTCCTTTGAAGCGGTGAATGAGCCCATCATTCTGCGCAATGTGAAGCTGCTTCCTGTAACCGGTTTCATGACTTATGAAGAATATCAGGCCAATCAGCCCCAGGTGGAAATGACCGATACCGCCAAGGAATGGATGCTGATTCTGGAAGGCGAAAAAGCCGATGTGCGTTCTTCGCCCTCTTTGTATGCCCGGTATGACCGTTCTTCCCCTGCTACGGTGCCCAATGATGTTTCTCACACCGTGATGAACTATATCGGCGGCGATCCTTGGAACAACGCCGGTCAGTGGATCGAATGGCAGTTCAATGTGCCCGAAGACGGCTATTACAACATCACCGTTAAAGCCCGACAGATGTATTCCCGCGGCTCTATTTCCTGCCGCTCCTTCTATCTGGACGGCGAAATTCCCTTTGAAGATATGGCTTCCATTTCCTTCTATTATGATACCGCTTGGGATATGCACACCCTGGCGGATGATAATGGCACGCCTTATCGCTTCTATCTGGAAAAGGGTGAGCATGCCGTGCGTCTGGAAGCAACGCTGGGCGATATGGGTGGCGTGCTGCGTGAAATGGAAAACAGCATCTATCGCCTCAACCAGATTTACCGTAAGCTGCTGGTTTTGACCGGCGTGAACCCTGACCGCTTCCGTGACTATAACCTGAAGGATGTTTATCCCGAAGTGATCGAAGCCATGGAGCTGGAAGCCAAGCGTTTGTATAAGCTGGTGGACGACACCGTTGAGCTCACCGGCCAGAAGAACGATCGTGTGGCTGTGGCGCAGACGCTGGCTGTTCAGCTGGAACAGTTTGTGGAGCGCAACGAACGCATCACCCAGTCCTTCTCCAACTTCAAAGATAACATCACCAGCTTCGGTACCGCACAGCAGAATATGTCCGAAACCAAGCTGGATGTGGACCAGATTTTCATCTACGGTGAAAAGGCCAAGCTGCCTAGCACCAACGATAATTTCCTCACCCGTGCCATTCACGAAATCAAGGCCTGCGTCGCTTCCTACTTTGTGGATTACAACAATCTGGGCGACGTGTATGACGAAAACGACGAAGACATGATCGAAGTCTGGATCGTTACCGGCCGTGACCAGTCCACTGTTTTGAAGACCATGGTGGACGATACCTTCACCCCCAAGACGGGCATCAAGGTAAACGTGAAGCTGGTGCAGGCGGACGCCATCCTGACCGCTGTGGTTGCCGGCAACGGCCCGGACGTGGTGCTGACGGTGGACGGCTGGTTTGCGGTGAACTACGCTATGCGTAATGCCGTGGAAGACTTGACCCAGTTTGAAGACTTTGACGAAGTGGTGAAGCCCTTCATGCAGAGTGCGCTGGATCCGCTCACCTATAACAACGGCAGCCACAAGGGCGTCTTCGGTTTGCCCGAAACCCAGCTGTGGAGCGTGCTGTTCTATCGCGAAGACGTGCTGGAAGAGCTGGGCGTGGAAGTGCCCCAGACCTGGCAGGACCTCATTGCTATCCTGCCCACCATTCAGGGCAACAACATGTCCGTGGGCATTCCCTTCCCGGATATTTCCACGGTTGATATGTCCGGCTTTAACTCTCTCATTTATCAGTATGGCGGTACGATCTATGACGATGACGCCCAGCGCACGCTGATTGACAGCGAAGCAGGCGTGGCCGCCTTCAAGCTGTACACCAGTTTCTATAACGACTATGGCCTCCCCACGGTGTACGACTTCGTCAGCCGTTTCCGTTCCGGCGAAATGCCGGTGGCCGTGGGTCAGTACGCCCTGTACAACACCTTGGCTGTATCCGCTCCCGAAATTCGTGGTTTGTGGGACTTCACCCTCTACCCCGGCACTTTGAAGGAAGACGGCACCATCGACCGTACCGTGCATTCCAACGGTGCCTGCTGCCTGATGGTGGCCACGGATAACGAAAAGGTGAAGCAGAACGCATGGGAATTCATGAAGTGGTGGGTCTCCGCTGATGCGCAGGTTCGCTTCGGCCGTGAAATGGAAAGCGTGCTGGGTGCTTCCGCCCGTTACGCCACGGCCAATGTGGACGCCCTGCCCCAGCTGGCCTGGAGTGCTGATCAGCTGGATGTGCTGCAGGCGCAGCAGGCATGGACCCGTGGCTTCCCCGAAATCGCCGGTGGTTACTCCACCACCCGTCATATGACCAACGCCATTCGTAAGGTCATCAACGAAAAGGACGATCCCCGTGAAGCCTTGCTGACCTACACACGCACTATTAATGAAGAAATTAAGATCAAGCGGCGGGAATTCGGCCTGCCGGTTGACTGAGAGGAGGGAAAGCAATGAGCAATACACAGCTTGGGTCCTTTAGCCATCGGTATTTCAACATGAAGGCGAACAAGTTCCGCTATGGGCTGGAAAAAGCGAAACGCTCCAAGGTATGCTACCTCTTTCTGGCACCGTACGCCATCTTGTTCTTTACTTTCTTCATTCTCCCCATCTGTACTTCCATCTACTACAGCTTTACCTACTATAACATCCTGGAGCCTGCCCGTTTCATCGGCGTGCAGAACTACATCAACCTGGTTCTGCAGGATGAGGTCTTCCTGACGGCTGTGAAGAACACCTTCGTGATCGCCGTGATTACCGGCCCTGTGGGCTATATCATGTCCTTCATGTTTGCATGGTTCATCAACGAATTGCCCAAATGGCTGCGTGCCATCGCCGTGGTGATCTTCTATGCCCCCAGCATTGCCGGTAACGCATACACCATTTTCTCCATCATCTTCCGTGGTGACGCTTACGGCTATCTGAACTCCATCCTGCTGGACTTTGGCTTCATCGATGCGCCCATCCTGTGGCTGACCAATCCCCAGTACATCATGCCTGTATTGATCGTTGTTATCCTGTGGATGAGCATGGGCACCGGCTTCCTTTCCTTCGTGGCCGGCTTCCAGGGCGTTGACCGCAGCATGTACGAAGCAGGCTATGTGGACGGCGTTCGCAACCGCTGGCAGGAACTGTATCACATCACCCTGCCCAGCATGAAGCCCATGCTGCTGTTCGGTGCCGTTATGGCCATCACCTCCGCTTTCAACGTGTGCGACGTGCCCCGTGCCTTGGCCGGCTATCCCTCCACGGACTATGCCGCCCGCACCGTCGTAACCCACTTGTTTGACTACGGCTTCAGCCGCTTTGAAATGGGTTACGCTTCCGCAATTGCTACGTTGCTGTTCCTCGTGATGATTATCAGCAAGAAACTCGTTTCTGCTGCATTGGAAAAGGTAGGTACCTGATATGAGTGAAAATTTGTTGATTCAATCCAAAGGTACCTTGTATGAGCAGGGCAAAAAGATTGCCGCAGGCGAACTGGTTTGCCAGCAGTCCAGTGCCGTTTTCAAGGATAAGAAGGGCCAGCCTGCATTGGAATTTGAGTTTTCCCACATTCGTGCCCTGAAAAATGTGCGCAATGGCGGCATGAGCTCCACCATCACGCTGAAGACTTCCGACGAGCGTGAATATGTGATGGAGCTGAATACCGGCGTGAAGATTTTCAATCACGTCTACGCCAATTGGCCCGGTAAGCCCACCCAGAAGAGCCGTGCGGATGAACTGCACCGGCTGGCAGAGCTTCGGGGCGAAAAGATTGTGAAGCCCAAGAAGCATCTCATCAAACGCCGTCACCCCAACCGCTCCATTGGCGGCGATATTGGCATCTATCTGATGCTGTGCGTTGTGGCTCTGGCCATGGCGTTCCCGCTGATTTTCGCCATCGGCTCTGCATTGAAGCCTTTGGATGAACTTTTCCGCTTCCCCCCCACGGTGTTCCCGCAGCATCCCACCTTTGATAACTTTGCGGACCTGATTGTCACCATGGGGCAGAGCTGGGTTCCCTTCAGCCGGTATCTGGTGAACACGGTGTTCATCACCGGCGTTGGTACTTTCGGCCATCTGATCATCGCCTCTATGGCGGCTTTCGTGCTGGCCAAGTATGATTTCCCCGGCGGACGCACTTTCTTTAACGTGGTTGTTACCTGCCTGATGTTCTCCGGTTATGTAACGGGTATTCCCAACTATGTAATCATGAGCAAGCTGGGCATGATCGACACCTACTGGGCACTGCTTTTGCCCGCTTTTGCAGCTCCCATTGGTCTGTTCATGATGAAGCAGTTCATGGAAAGCCTGCCCACGGCCCTGATCGAAGCCGCTCATATTGACGGCGCAGGTGAATTCCGCATCTTCTGGAACATTGTGATGCCCAACGTCAAGCCTGCCTGGCTGACCGTTATCATCTTCAGCGTGCAGAGCCTGTGGAACAACTCGGCTGCCACGGTCATCTATTCCGAAGCGAAGAAGACCCTGGTTTACGCCTTCCAGCAGATTCAGGCCGGCGGTATTGCCCGTACTGGTCAGGCTGCGGCCGTAACGGTTGTGGTTATGTCCGTGCCCATTCTTATCTTCATTCTGAGCCAGAGCCAGATCCTTGAAACCATGGCTTCGTCCGGTATTAAGGACTAAGCGGTTTCATCATTCCATTCATTTGAGAAGGGGGAACGATTGTGAAAGCAAAACATAGGATTCTGGCGTTGCTTCTGGCCGTTTTGATTCTGACCACATCGTTTGGCACTGCCTTGGCGGCAGACGATGGCTACGCCAGCACATATACCTACAACTACGACTACTGGAGCGATATCCGGGAATCCCCGGACGCCTACCGTGTGGAAAAGGTCATTTACAGCAAAGATTTGGGGCTGGAAGTGGCCATGAAAAAGCCCCAGGCCCTGTTCGTGCAGGGGAAAGACCTGTATATCGTGGATACGGGCAACAACCGCATCCTGCAGGTGACCCGTGAAGGCAACGAATACACCCTGACCCGTATCATCGATAAGATTCAGGGTTGCGATGTGACGAACTTAAACAGCCCCAGCGACGTGAACGTGGACAAGGATGGCAATATCTACATTGCCGATACCAATAACCAGCGCGTGGTGATGGTGGATAAGGACCTGAACTTCATCAAGCAGTTCACCAAGCCCAACGACTCCACCTTTGACCAGTCCCTGTCCTTCCTGCCCAATAAGCTGGTGGTGGACGTTTCCGGCCGTGTGTTCACTTTGGCCACCAACGTGAACAAGGGTATCGTGAAGTTTGAAGCCGATACCACCTTCACCGGTTATGTGGGTGCCAACAAGGTTTCTTACAGCCTCTACGAATACATCTGGAAAACCTGGTTCTCCACCAAAGAACAGCGTGAACAGCAGGCTAACTTCGTGCCCACCGAATACTGCAACATCTACATGGACGAAGATTCCTTCATCTATGCCACCAACGTGGTGTTCAGTGAATATGACCTGCTTTACGACGTGGCCCAGCCCATCCGCCGCCTGAACGGCATCGGGAACGACATTCTGATCAAGAATGACCGCTATCCCCCCATCGGCGAATTGTATTGGGTGGAGCAGAACAACCACTACGGTCCTTCCAAGTTCCACGATATCACGGTGCTGGAAAACGATATCTATGTGGCAGTGGATAAGACCCGTGGCCGTCTGTTTGGCTATGACAGTCAGGGCATTTTGCTGTGGGCCTTTGGCAACACGGGCAGCAGCGAAGGCACTTTCAATAATGCCATTTCCGTGGAACATATGGGCAAAGACCTGTTCGTATTGGACGAAACGGAATGCAGCATCACTTCCTTCGTTCCCACGGAATACGGCAATCTGATCTATGACGCCAGCGATGCTTACCTGAACGGCAATTATGACGGATCTGCCAAGTTGTGGGAAGAAGTGCTCAAGCACAACGCCAACTATAATCTGGCCTTCATCGGGATCGGCCGTGCGCTGATGCGCAGCGAGCAATTCACCGAAGCCATGGATTATTTCAAGATGGCGATGGACCGTGATAATTACGGCCGTGCCTTCCGCCTGTATCGCAAAATCTGGGTGGAAGAAAACATCGGCTGGATGGCCGCTTTGCTTGCGGTGATTGTGATTGTGCCGTTGGTACTCAAGCAAATCAAAAAGAGAAAGATGGAGGTGGAAGCATATGAGCGAAATCAGGTTGCAAAGTAAGCCTGCCGGCGGCTTCAAGGAAAAATGGCATCGCTATGTGGAATCCTTGAAATATGCCAAGTATGTCATCTTCCATCCCTTTGACGGTTTCTGGGATCTGGCCCATGAAAAGAAGGGCTCTCTGGCCGTTGCCACCACGTTCCTGGTATTGTTCCTGGTAACGCATGTGCTGAAGCTGATGTACACCAACTTCCAGTTCATCGCCGCACCTTTGCAGTATGTGAACGTGTTTGAGCAGGCCGGTTCTCTCCTGCTGCCCTTCCTGATTCTCTGCCTTGCCAACTGGAGCTTCACCACGCTCTTTGACGGTAAAGGCCGGTTCAGCGATATTTACATCGCTATGTGCTATGCACTGGTTCCCTACATTTTCATTCAGCTGCCCCTGGTTTTCATCAGCAATATCATTGCTTTTGACGAAGCAGCATTCTATACGGTGCTGATGGGGCTGTCCATTGTATGGTCTGTGGGGCTTGTGTTTGTGGGCCTGATGGAAGTGCATGACTATTCTCCCGGGAAGACGGTTATCTTCCTGATTTTCACGATTCTGGGGGCGGCTATCATCATCTTCCTGCTGCTTGTGTTCTTCAGCTTGCTGGGTGATGCGGTTGCGTTCTTTGTATCCCTCTATCGTGAATGTGCATTCAGATTGACATAAGGAGGGAAGAAGAATGAAAAAAGTAATTTTGCGACTGCTTCCCTGGATTATCGGGCTGGGATTGATTGCAGCTCTGGTGATTTTCGTGGGTATTCCGATTTATTCTCAGGAAGAGGAAATCCTCTATGAAGAACCGGAAATCTACTTCTACGAAGGTCAGGAAGAGCCCTTTGTGATGGAAAATGAAAACCTGACTTTTGAATTGGATCCTGCAACATCTCATTTCACGGTAACGGATAAATCCACCAATCTTGTGTGGAAATCCAATCCGGAAAATGCCGATAAAGATCCGATTGCCATTGCTGCCAATAAGGATTTGATGCGGTCTACGGCTATTGTGACCTACACCAACTCCAGCGGTTCCATTGATCTGGAAAACTATACCCTTTCCATCGTCAACCGGAATTACAATATCGAACAAGTGTCGGACACTGAAATTCATGTGAAATACGCCATCGGCAGAATTGAACGTGAATATCAGATCCCCAGTGCCATTCCCAAGGAACGCTATGAAGCCTTCCTGGACAGCGTAAAGAAATCTACCCAGAAAAAAATCAAGAGCAGCTATTCCCTCTATGAACCGGATAAGCTGAGCAAGAAAAAGAACCTTGAAGAGACCATGGCTCTGTATCCTGCCATTGCAGAGCAGGCCATGTATATCCTCAATTCTGATGTTAAGGCCAGCAACAAGGAAAAGCTGGAAGGCTATTTTGCCGAAGCCGGATACACCAGAGAAGATTACGAGCTGGATTTGCAGTGGGTGGCAGCATCCCGTGAAACCGGCGGCCCGGTGTTCAATGTGACGTATATTTACCGGCTGGAAGGCAACGACCTTGTGGTGGAAGTGCCCTACGAAGAAATCCGCTGCCGTGGCGATTATCCCATCACCTCTGTGGCAGTGCTGCCCATGTTCGGTGCCGTGGATAATGCGCATGAAGGCTTCATCCTGCTGCCTGAAGGCGGCGGTGCGCTGATCCGTTATAACAACGGCAAGCTGGCGCAGAACCCCTACTATTCCAACTTGTACGGCTGGAATTACAGCACCTACCGTAACGAATTGGTCAACGAAACCCGCAGCAGCTTCCCTGTCTTTGGCATGACCAATGAAACCGGTTCCTTCATCTGCATCATAGAAGGTGCCACTTCCTATGCCAGCATTCAGGCAGACGTCAGCATGCGCCTGAACACCTATAACTGGGTGCGTGCCAAGCACAGCGTGCTGCACTTTGACCAGTATAACGTTTCCGCCAAAACATCTAACCTTGTGTTCATGTATGAAAAGGCCATTCCCGCCGATACCGTCATCCATCGCTATCGCTTCCTGGACAGCAACAGCTATGTGGATATGGCAACGACTTATGGCGATTATCTGCGTGGCAAGGAAGAATATGCCGGAGACACGGCTTCCAAAGATGTGCCCGTTTCCGTGGAACTGGTTGGCGCCATTGACAAGACCATGGTGAAGTTTGGCCTTCCTGTGGATTCCGTCGTGCCCACCACCACCTTCGCCGATGCAGAAAAGATGCTGCTGGAAATGAAGGATGCGGGCATTAACAACCTGAACGTCCGCATGAGCGGCTGGGCTAATGGCGGCATCACCCAGAAGGTGCTGACCAAGGTGAAGGTGCTCAAGGAATTGGGCGGCAAAGAGGCCATGAGCCGGCTGATTGATACCGCTGCCAAGAACGATGTGAACCTTTACTTCGACGGTATTACTTGCTTTGCCTATGACAGCGGCTTGCTGCAAGGGTTCATTCCTTTCCGGGATGCGGCCAAGTTCACCACCCGTGAACAGGCTCTCATCTATCCCTATGACCCCATCATCTATCTGGGCGATGCGGAATGGCGGGATGAATTCTATCTGGTGAAGCCCCGCTATGCCAAGCAGAACACCACAAACCTCATTCAGGCACTGGCTGAACAGAAGGCTGCCGGTATTGCTTTCCGTGATATTGGTTATCTGGTCAGCGGCGACTATAACCCCAAGGATACCGTCACCCGTCAGCAAGTGGTTGCGATGAATATCGAATCCATGAAGGAAGCAACGGCTGCCGGCCAGAAGGTGCTGATCCGCAACGGTAACGACTATGCCGTTCCCTACGCCGATCTCATCACCGATATGGACCTGCTTGGCACCAAGTATTCCATTCTGGATGAAACCATTCCCTTCTATCAGATTGCCCTGCACGGCATGAAGGATTATACCGGCGAACCGCTGAACATTGCAGGCGACTTCGCAACGGAAATGCTGCGCTGCGCCGAATACGGTGCCGGCCTGAACTTCACCTTCATGCAGGAAGATGCCAAGATCCTGCAGGATTCTTTCCACTCCACGCTCTATGGCTCTCATTACGATTCCTGGAAGGAAGAAGTTCTCACGCTGATCGGCCAGTATCAGAAGGATATGGAAGGCCTCAATCAGCAGCGCATCGTGGGTTACGAAAAGCTGAGCGATACCGTTTCCGCCACTGAATACGAAGACGGCACCAAGGTCTACGTGAACTACAGCGATGAAGCATACGAAAAGAACGGTATTTCTGTGGCAGCACGCAGCTATGCCGTGGAAAGGGGGGAATGATCCATGGCGAAAGATAAAAGTCTGAACAGCCGTTGGTATGATGGCATTGTCAACACATTCAAAATCTATGTGCCCGGCAATGAAATCTATCGCACCATGCCTGCCCGTAATGCCCGCACCGGCACCCTGTTCGTGCTTCCGTTTATTCTGGGTTTCTTGGTTTTCATGGTTCGTCCTCTGATTGAATCGTTCTACATGAGCCTGTGCGATATCACTATCATCCCCGGTCAGGGGTATCAGGCTGATTTCTGGGGCTTCCGCCAGTATGCCAATGCCTTTGGTGTGGATCCGAACTTTAACCAGCTTCTGCTGGAAGAAATCGGCCGCATGGCCATCAACACCATTGCCACGCTGGTTGTGAGCTTCCTTGTGGCAGTGATACTGAATCAGGAATTCAAGGGCCGCACGCTCTGCCGTGCCATCTTCTTCCTGCCGGTTATCCTGTCCTCCGGCGTTCTGCCCGGCTTGGAATCCCAGAACGAATTTTACAACATGATGCAGACCATCAGCACTGAAATGCAGGACGCTGCCGGCGTGAACCTTTCTGCCGCACTGCAGCAGCTGCTGTCTGTTTCCGGCGTGGGTGCCGGTGTGTTCGATGTGATTTTCACCATGATTGACTCCATCTACGATATCGTGATGGCATCCGGTATCCAGATCATCGTGTTCCTGACGGGCTTGCAGTCCATTTCTCCCTCCCTGTATGAAGCAGCGGATGTAGAAGGCTGCTCCGCTTGGGAATCCTTCTGGAAGATCACATTCCCCATGGTCAGCCCGCTGCTGCTGGTGAACTGCATTTACACCATCGTTGACTTCTTCATGAAGAACGATAACAAGGTGATGGAGCATATCAACGGCATCCAGTCTCGCCTGAATTATGGTCTCAGCTCTGCCATGAGTTGGATTTACTTCGGCGTTGCGGTTTTGTTCATCGCCATTTGCTCCTTCATCATTTCCAAGGGGGTGCATTATTATGAAGACTAATGCTGCTCAACATAAGCAGAGCTTTTCCATGCGTAATAAGCGCTCCAATGGCAGTTATGCAAAGATCCGTGCCCGGAAAATGGCGGTGTCCATCATCCGTGGTTTGCTGTTGTTCGGCCTGTGCTTCATGATTATCCAGCCCATTCTTACTCGTTTCTGCACCAGCATCATGGAGGAAAAGGACCTGTACGATTCCACCATCATCCTGCTGCCCCGGAACGTGACAACGCAGAACTTCAAGGATGCTTTCAACCTGCTGGCTATTCCTACCTCCATTCTGAACACAGCGTGGACTTCCGTCCTGCTGGCCACTTTGCAGGTCATTTCTTGCACCATCGTGGCCTATGGCTTTGCCCGGTATGAGTTCCCGCTGAAAAAATTCTGGTTTGGCTGCACGGTGGCTCTGATTATCATCCCTCCGCAGACCATTGCCACGTCCCTTGTCACCAGCTTCGCCAATTTCGATATTTTCGGCATTGTGAAAGCCCTCAACGGCGGCAAGACGTTGAACCTGAAAGGTTCCATTTTGCCCTATTGCCTCATGAGCCTGACCTGCATGGGCTTGAAAAACGGTCTTTACATCTTCATGCTGCGTCAGTATTTCCGGGGCGTGCCCAAGAGCCTGGAAGAAGCGGCCTATATCGACGGCTGCGGCACCATGCATACTTTCACCAAGATCATGCTGCCCGATGCTGTGCCGATCATCATGAGCTGCTTCCTGTTCGGTGTTGTTTGGCAGTGGACGGACCTGTTCTACACCCGTAACTTCCTCTCCGGCTATACCATGCTGTCCACCAAGATGGCCAACATGGTATCTTCCATGGCTCGTTACTTCTCCGATCAGGTGGGCACCAACATCGTTGTGCCTGCCGCCCGTTCCCAGCAGTTCATTTCCATTGCAGTGGTGATCTGCTCCGTGCCCCTGATTATTCTCTACTGCTTCACCCAGAAGACTTTCGTTAAGTCTCTGGCCATGACGGGCAGCAAGGAATAATTCGGCAAGAAAAAGCAATAAATATACACAAAAATATCTTGCAAACCTGTGAGATATGGTGTATAATAAGCCAAGAAAGTGCAGTTCTGCTGCAAATTAACTTTGTAACTATATGAATGCAGTACGATTTTCGTGCATTCATATGGAAAATAAAAAGGAGGAACTCCAACATGAAGAAATTGGTTGCTCTGCTTCTGGCTGTCATGATGCTGTCCGGCGTTGTGGCTCTGGCCGAAGCCCCCGAAGGCTACCCCGCTGTTGTCGAAGGCATCGACTTTGGCGGCCGTACCGTCACCATCTACGACTGGTATTGGACCGGCCGTAACGATGAACCCCTCACTGAAGAAGCAGACCTGTATGCTTATCAGGATTGGATTCAGGAAACCTACAACGTGAAAGTTGAACAGGTTGGCGATGCTTATGACTGGGAACAGTCCATCAACTACCTGACTGACTACGTTATGAATCCTGACCCCTCCAAGCTGGCTATCTTCACCATGCCTCAGGACTTCATCGGCCCCGCTATCAAGAACAACCTGATCGCTCCCCTGCAGGATGTTGTGAACCTGGAACTGGAACAGTGGAACCAGGGCACCATCGAATTCATGACCCAGAACGGCAATGTGCTGGGCCTGTGGACTGGCGCTTCCGAACCCCGTGAATGCATCTTCTTCAACACGAAGCTGCTGAAGGATGCTGGCGTGGATCCCGATTCCATCTATGACATGCAGGCTAACGGCACCTGGACCTGGGATGCTTTCCTGGATCTGCTTGCCAAGGTTCAGAAGGACATTGACGGCGACGGCGTTATCGACCAGTATGGCGTAACCGGCTCTGGCGACGACCTTTTTATTGCTGCTGTTGCTAACAATGGCGCTTACTTCTTCAAGATGGTTGATGGCAAGCTCGTGAGCGGCCTGAACAGCGAAAACATGCTGGAAGCCTTCCAGTTCATTCGCACCGTCCGTGACAACTACTTCGACAAGGCCAAGACCGACGCCGAAGGCAACACCGAATCCTGGGACTACTACAAGAACGCTTTCGTTCAGGGCCGCGGCGTATTCCGCTTTGGCCAGACCTGGGAAGGCTACAACGGCAATCAGGAAATGAACAATGCTGACGACTTTGAATGGGGCTGCGTTGCATTCCCCACTGGTCCCAAGGCTGAAGCTGGCTCCTATGTGTCTGTTGTTAACGACAACGTCCTGTGCATCCCCGCCATCTACGGCGAAGAAGACATGAAGCTCTTGGGCTTCCTGCTCAACACCTGGTGGGCTCCCACTCCCGGCTACGAAGATGACACCGAATCCTGGATCCTCAACAAGTACGACCTGACCGATGACCGCGCTGTGGATGAAACCTACGCTATGATGCGTGAAGCCGAACACGCCGTGCGTGACTGCTACGTGTTCCTTGGCGACAAGAACACCGTGCTCGGTCCCGACCTGCTGTGGGCCATCGACTGGAACGATCCCGCCGCTCTGGTGGAAACCGTTGCTCCCATCTTCGATGCTCGCGCTGAAGACTTCAACAAATAATTGAAGTTTCCGGTTATCTGAAAAGATGATTGGGCCGCTGTGGAAACACAGCGGCCTTTTCCTATGCAATTATCTATAGGGCAGTATGGATATAAAGAAGAAATCACGTTTACAGAAGCGAGCGGATTTGTTATAATAAAGAAAAGAAAATTGAAAAGAGGAAATCCTATGTATGACATGAAGCCGTATCTGGAAAAGATAGACCGGGTGATTGCGCAGGGGCCGTATCAGGCGAACTGGGCTTCTTTATCTGCTTTCCGTGTGCCCAAATGGTATCAGCAAGGGAAATTCGGCATTTTCATTCATTGGGGTGTTTATAGCGTGCCGGCCTTTGGCAACGAATGGTACCCCCGGAACATGTATATGCAGGGCACCAAGGAATTTGAGCACCACAGGGAAATGTACGGCCCCCATAAGGAATTTGGGTACAAGGATTTTGTGCCCATGTTTACGGCTCCAAATTTCGATGCCGAGAAATGGGCTGAATTGTTTCAGGCTGCCGGAGCACGGTATGTGGTGCCGGTGGCGGAGCATCATGACGGATTTCAGATGTATAAGAGCGAAATATCCCATTGGAACGCTTACGAAATGGGGCCCAAACGGGATGTGCTGGGGGAACTGAAAGCGAGCATTGAAAAGCGAGGTATGCAGCTTGGTGCATCCTCCCATCGGGTGGAGCATTGGTTCTTCATGGGGCATGGGCGGAAGTTTGACAGTGATGTGAAAGAGCCTTTGCAGCGTGGGGATTTGTATTGGCCGGCCATGGCGGAAAACGTGAACGCCTATGATTTGTTCAGCGAGCCGGTGCCGACAAAGGAGTTTATGGAGGACTGGTTGGTGCGCACCTGCGAGCTGGTGGACAAATATCAGCCCAAGGTTTTGTATTTCGATTGGTGGATCGAGCACAGTGCTATGAAGCCCTATTTGCAGAAAGCGGCTGCGTATTATTATAATCGTGGGGTGGAATGGGGCACGGAAGTGGCTATCAATTACAAGCATGACGCCTTTTTCTTCGGCACGGCGGTGCCGGATGTGGAAAGAGGGCAGTTTGCTGAAATGAAGCCCTATTTCTGGCAGACGGACACCTCTGTGTCCCTGAATTCGTGGTGCTATACGGAGAACAATCAGTTCCGGCCTTATGGGGATTTGATCCGGGATCTGGTGGATATCGTGAGCAAAAACGGCGGCATGCTTTTGAATGTGGGCCCCAAGCCGGACGGCACCATTGCCAAGGAAGACGAAGAAATTTTGCGTGGCATCGGTGCATGGCTGGACATCAACGGCGAGGCTATTTATGATACGCAGCCTTGGCGCATGTATGGCGAAGGCCCCACAAAGGTTCAGGACGGCCAGTTCACGGATGCCATCGAAAAGCATTTCACGGAAAAGGACTTCCGCTTCACATCCGGCGCAGGCTGCTTGTATGTGATTGCCATGGGCTGTGCGGAGGATGGGGTGTATCGGGTGCAGGCTTTGGGCGAAAGGGATGCTTCCCATGTGGCGCATTTCCATGGGATTATCACGGAAGCGGAATTGCTGGGCACGGGCAAAGTGGAATGGACGAGAACGGAAAACGAACTGATTCTGAAAACAGACGTAAAGACAGATTTGCCGCTGGTATTCAAGCTGACGATTTTATAAGACGGAGAAGGGGTCTACCGAGCAGGGGACTGCTCGTCCCCTGTACGACGAGGCAGGGGCTTACGCAGCCCCTGTACCCCACGGCAGGGTCATCGACCCTGCACCCAGTATGCGAAAACGCAATCATTATCCATGCAATTCCTTCCGCATGGAGCTTGAGAAACGGGGATTTTGAGGCCACGGGCACAAAAAAACATGAAAAAAGGGTGGACAGAAACGAGTTTCCGGCCACGCCTTTTTCTGTTTTCCCGGATGCTTTGCATCCGGCTGGCGGCTGAAAGCCGCCGTGCCCGTGCGCCAGTGGCGCAGCCGACTCGCAAAATAGCACATCATTTTTTTCAATCGGGTTTCTGCGTGTTTCAGTATCAACGGCATATTTTCCGCCTTACCCATTTAGCCCTATCCGCAGAATGGGTCAAGGGGCAATGCCCCTTGCCGGGGTTTGGGGGTGGAACCCCCGACATTCCCTTTCCAAGCGATTACAGAATCAAATCCTCCACCACATCATCCAGCACGGCCATCACAAGGGGCTTACCCTTATCGGCAAGGTTCTGGCAGGGCAGCATATCGCTAATCATGGGGGTCATCAAGCCGCCCGTTTGCAGCACGGTGAAGGCACGGGAGGCAGTGATCCGGGTGAGGGCGGCCACATACGTGCCGGTGGAGCCGGATTTATTGAAGGAAACGCATTTAACGCCCTTACCGGCACGGCCTTGCACGTCAAACATGGCACCCATCAATCGCTTGCCATAGCCACGCTCGGTAAATAGCAGAACCTGATCCTGATTGGTGATGGGGGTAGCGAAAATCAGCGTATCGTCAGCATCCATCTTGATGCCTTTCACCCCGGCACTGACCCTGCCCATTTGCGGAACGGAAGCAGCAGTAAAGCGGATGCACATACCAAGCCGGGTCATCAGCAGCAGATCGGCGTCTTCTTCTTCCACGGAAACGGACAAAAGCTGATCGTCGCCTTTCAGGTTGATGGCGGCGAATTTGCTGCGGCGGATATCATATTCCGAAGCGGCGGTGCGCTTCACTTGGCCGTTCTTGGTGAAGAAGATGAAATCGCCCATGGCGTTGAGGCTGCCGGGGGTAATGAGCATGAGGGAGACGCACTTTTCGCCGGTTTCCAGCCCGGCCAGCACGCCGGAAAGCAGGCCGCCACGCTCCTTGGGCTTATTGGTTTCGGTGAGTGCACCAACGCTGAGGGGGAAGCAATTACCCTTGTCGGTGAAGAAAAGAAGGGTATGATCCGTCTGGGTATGGAAGAGATAGCGAGCCATATCACTTTCGTTTTCCGGCAGTTCCATCTTTTCAAAGAACCGGGGAGCCATGCGGCGCAGCTGGCCGCCTCTGGTGAGGAAGACGACGGCTTCTTCCGGCGGTGCTGCTTCTTCGGTGACCACGGCGGCATCTTCGGCCTTTTCGGTGATGACCACAGTGCGGCGGTCGTCGCCGTGCTCGTCGGCGATTTGGTTCAGTTCCTTTTTGATCACGGAAAGCAGCTTCTTTTCGCTCTTCAGGATGCCTTCCAAGGTGTTGATAAGCTTCAGAATATCGGCATATTCCTTGCGCAGAGCTTCGATTTCAAGGCTGGTGAGCCGCTGCAGGCGCAAATCCAGAATGGCCTGCGCCTGAATATCTGTAAAGCCGAAGCGTTCCATCAGCCGCACCTTTGCTTCCTTGCCGTTTTTGCTGGCACGGATGAGGGCAATCACTTCGTCTAAATTATCCACGGCTACGATGAGGCCTTCCAAGATGTGGGCTCTTGCCTTGGCCTGCTCCAGCTCGTATTGCGTGCGCCGTGTGACGACCTCCTTCTGATGGCGGATGAAATGGCCAATGACGGTTTTGAGACCCATCTGCACGGGCTTGCCCTCGGCCACGGCCACCATGTTTACGCCGAAAGTGACCTGCAAATCGCTGTATTTGTAGAGATAGGCCAGCACCTTTTTCGGGTCGGCATCTTTTTTCAGTTCAATCACGGCACGAAGGCCGGTACGGTCGCTCTCATCCCGGATATCGTGGATGCAGCCAAGAGCGGCTTTCTTTTCTTCGCTCAGCTTGAGGATTTTTTCCAGCATGGCGGCCTTGGGCACGCCATAGGGCACTTCTGTGATGACAAGGAGGGTGCGGCCTGCGTTGCCGGGCTCGATATCCACTTTGGCTCGGAGGGTCAGCTTGCCACGGCCGGTTTCATAAGCGGCACGGATTTCCGGGGTGTTCAAAAGCACGCCGCCGGTGGGGAAGTCCGGCGCAGGGACGGCCTTCATCAGTTCGTCCAAGCTCACGTCCGGGTTGTCAATCTGCAGGCAGACGGCTTCAGCCACTTCCTTCAAATTGTGCGGCGGAATATTGGTGGCAAGGCCCACGGCAATGCCGGATGCGCCGTTTACTAAAAGGTTGGGGTACCGGGCCGGCAGCAAATCCGGCTCCTTTAACGTATCGTCAAAGTTCAGGCGGAAAGGCACGGTGTCTTTTTCGATGTCACGCAGCATTTCCATGGCGAGGGGAGCCATCCGGGCTTCGGTGTAACGCATGGCGGCGGCACTGTCGCCGTCGATGGAGCCGAAGTTTCCGTGTCCGTCCACCAAAATGCCACGCATGGTGTAGGGCTGGGCCAGACGGGTCAGGGCGTCATAAACGCTGCTGTCCCCATGGGGATGGAATTTACCCAAGCAATCACCCACGATGCGAGCGCACTTGCGGTGGGGCTTGTCCGGGGTGAGCCCCAACTCATTCATGGTATACAAAATACGCCGCTGCACGGGTTTTAAGCCATCCTCTACCCGTGGAATGGCACGCTCCAAAATAACATATTCGGCGTAGGGCATCATGCTTTGGTGCATGACTTCTTCAAGGGGCGTTTGGATGATGTCGGGGGTGATGACCTCCGGGGGCTTTTTTGCCATATGAATACCTCCATAGGAATGAGGTTGAAAAATTCGGAATGATGATTACTTTATGATACGGTGAATAATCTTTTTTCCACCGGCACACAATCAGGGAATAAGGTTTACGCCCGTTCGGAGTGGTTTTCTTTGGGCAGGTGCGGGAGTGCGTTTCATTTTCAAAAAGAAACGTTCTCCCACAAAAGACACTCGCCCTTCGTCACTCTTCCGCCTTTTCCACTTTCACGTGTTCGTCGAAGTGGTCGGCTTTGTTGAACTCGGCGTGTTCGATGATATATTCCCGGCGAGGTTCCACCTTGTCGCCCATGAGGACGGTGATGATGGAATCGGCCTGGGCAGCGTCCTCCACGGTAACCTGCATGAGCTTGCGGTGTGCCGGATCCATGGTGGTTTCCCACAGCTGTTCCGGGTTCATTTCGCCAAGGCCTTTATAGCGTTGCAGGGTATAGCCCCGGAGGCCTTGGGTGAGCTTTTTCAGCTCCCGGTCGTCATAGGCGTATTGAATATTGCCATTCTTTTTCACGGCGTAGAGGGGCGGCATGCCGATGTACACATGGCCGTCGGCTACCAGATCACGCATATAGCGATAGAAGAAGGTGAGCAGGATGGCCCGGATATGGGCACCGTCCTGGTCAGCGTCGGCGAGGATAATGACTTTGTGATATTTCAGGGAAGAAACGTCAAAGTCTTCGTCAATGCCGGTGCCAAGGGCGGTGATGATGGAGCGGAATTCTTCATTGGCCAGCACCTGATCCAGCCGCTTCTTTTCGGCGTTCAGGGGCTTGCCTCGAAGGGGCAGGATGGCCTGGAAGCGGCGGTCACGGCCTTGCTTGGCGGAGCCGCCGGCGGAATCGCCTTCCACGATGAAAAGCTCGTTATCCACGGCCTTGCGCCCGGTACAGGCGGAGAGCTTGCCCACCAAGGGAGCGGCCTCCAACTGGTTTTTGGCACGGGCTACGTCCCGGGCTTTTCTTGTGGCTTCCCGGACTTTGGCACTCTTCACGGCCTTTTCCAGAATCTTTTGAGCCAGATCCTGATTCTTCAAATCTTCCAAGAAATCAAACAGCTTTTCCGTCACCACGGTTTCCACGGCCGGGCGCACTTCCGTGTTGCCCAGCCGCCCTTTGGTCTGCCCTTCAAACTGGGGATTTTGCACCATGGTGGTGAGCACCACGGTGATGCCCTCCCGGAAGTCTTCGCCGGAAAGGTTATTGTCCTTTTCTTTCAGAACGCCGATTTTCCGGGCATAATCGTTCATGGCCTTGGTGAGGGCGGCCTTGAAGCCTGTTTCATGGGTGCCGCCTTCGCCGGTGGGGATATTGTTGACGTAAGAGAAAACGGATTCGGTGAAGCTGTCGGTATACTGGATGGCGGCGCAGCAGATGACGCCGTCCTTCTTGCCCTCAAAGAAAATGGGGGTTTCGTGCATGGGGGTTTTATCTTTGTTGAGGAATTTCACATAATCAATAATGCCGCCGGCGAAGCAAAACTCGCAATTGGACTTTTCAGGGTCTTTGCTGCGTTCGTCGGTGAAGGAGATTTTGAGGCCGCGGTTCAGGTAAGCCAGCTCCCGAAGGCGGCGGCGCACAGTATCGCCGTTGAAGATGGTTTCTTCAAACACGGTATCGTCCGGCAGGAAGCGGATGAGGGTGCCCCTCTTTCTTGTGTTGCCCAGCTTTTGCAGCTTTTCCACGGGATGCCCGGCGATATATTTCTTTTCTTCTTTGTCGAAGTAGTTTTCAAAGCGCATGGCATAATGGCTCCAGTTGATGAAAATATCAACCGTCAGCCATTTGGAAAGAGCATTCACAACGGAAGCACCCACGCCGTGGAGGCCGCCGGAATAGGCATAATTCTGATTGTCAAATTTGCCGCCTGCGTGAAGCCTTGTGAAAATCACTTCCACGCCGGGGATTTGCAGTGTTGGGTGTATGTCCACCGGCATGCCACGGCCATTATCCCAAACGGAAGCAGAGCCATCTTTGTGCAGGGTGACTGCCACTTCCGTGGCATGGCCGCCCATGGCCTCGTCAATGGCATTATCCACGATTTCCCAAAGCAGGTGATGTAGCCCACGGGAGCCCGTGGAGCCAATATACATACCAGGCCGCATCCGGACGGCGTCCAGCCCTTCCAGAACCTTTATACTGCCTGCGTCATAATTCTGTGCCATGATGCACCTCACAATATTTAGTGTGTTCCTTTTCATAATAACACATTTTATGGCAAAATGTAAAGCACCGCAAAGTTTTTTTGCGGTGCGTGAAGGATATGGGATATTAAATGGAGAGGGAGATATCGGGGATATTCTCCGTCATTTCGGTGTGGCATTGCAGAAGCTGCAAGAAGGGGAGGGAAATATAGGTCTTGCCTTCCAGATGGAGGCCGTGTTCTGTGCAGAGGGTGTCGTTGACTTTGATACTGTAAAGGCCTTGGGCAGTATAGGTGAAGAGCACTTGCTGATTGAAGATGTTGCAGGGCTCGTTTTCTTTCACGTTCCATTGGAGCAGATTAGCGGTTTCCTCAAGCGGCAGCCACACCGTTCCCTGTTCATCGGTAAACCAAGGAAGTGCGGCGGTTTCGCCGTTGAGGAGCACCGTTTCACCCTGCCGGGTCAATTGGGGCAGGGGCGTATTTTCGGCAGCAGGGAGGGCATTTTGGGGCTTCTCCGTTGCAGCGGCCAAAGGTTCGCCACCTTTCGGGGGGTGAGGGGTAACAGCGGCCGGGGCTTTGGTTTCTTCCGGCAGGGAGGTGTAGTAGAAAGAAACGGAAGCAGGGGAGGCGGTGTTGCCCTCCAGCGTTATTTCAACGGCGTTTTGAGAAAGCAGCCGATAGCCGTCCGGCACATGATTGCCGTTGGCGTAGATGGTGGTGGAGCCGTAGCAGGTGATGTCCATGGAGAAAAGCTGGGCACCCGTATCCTGATCCATATAGTAGACCGGCACCATCACCGCCGGAATCACCGTGGGGGCCGGGGTGGGGGTGGCCAGAGGCGTTTCGGAATAGAGGTGGGTCAAGGTTTCGTTGCCTGCTGCGCCATCCACTTTCAGGCCGCAGTGCCGCTGAAAGGCGGCAACGGCTTCCTTTGTTTTGGGGCCGTATTCGCCGTCCGCTTTGCCGGAAAGGAAGCCCAGCTCAATGAGCTTTTGCTGCATTTTCCGCACGTTTTCCCCTTTGCTGCCCACTTTCAGGGTGTCATAGATGACGGGGGCATCCGTGGGGGCAGGGGGCACTTCCGTCTGCACAATGGCAGGGGGCGGCGTTACGGGCGGCGGTGTCAGATCTGGTGCCTGCTGGGCAGGGCCGGTGACGGTCATGGCCATATAGACCAATAATACTTTGAAAATATCCATGGGGTTCTCCTTATCAGATGTTCAAAAACTCACGGAATTTGGGCATAATGCCGATGCCGTCCGGGTAATGGGCGGCGAACTGGGGCACGGCATGGCTGGGGAAGGAATTGCCTTCGATGAACCGGGGGCCCATTTCGGTGATGGCTACATCCCACGCAACAAACCGCACCTGCGGCACCACCTGCATCGCTTCCAGACACATGTCGCAGGCCTCTTTGAAATAAGGCACTTCAAAGCCGATGATATCGGTGCCGGTGATTGGGTGCTGTTCAAAGGTGTTGCCCTGCTTATCTGCGCCCACGGTGAGCAGCTTTCCGCTTTCCAGATCCACCCTTGCCGCCATGCCGCCGCAATCCACATTATCCATTACCTTGCCGTTGCCGATGCGAAGGAAGGCGTAGACGATGCCCTCTTTCTTTTCGCCAATCAAGGTGGCGATGCGGACAGTGTTGACGGAAGTGGGGCAAAGACGTGCCATTTCCTTGTGCTGCACCACCACTTCTTCCAAAATGGCCGGGCCCTTTTCACCGATTAAACGGAAGAAGGCGGCAATATCTTCCCAAGCGTCGGGGGTATATTTTTCGATTCCCTGGCCGGAGGAGCCCTCCAAGGGCTTGAACATCACGGCAGGCTTATCTTTCAGGAAAGCGGCCAGATGGTCTTCCGTCAGGTTCTCATCGCAGCGCAGCCAATCCCGGTTCACCCATTTAGCGAAAGTCTGGTTGAATTCCGTTTTATCGTCAAAGAAGTGCCAGTAGGCCTTGTCGTTCATCCGGCGCACGATTTCGTTGGAAAGGCCGCGCGTGATGACGGTGCGCTTCTGGGCATCGTTCAGCTTATACATTTCGGCAATCTTATAATCCATATAGCCGGCGTTGTATTTTGCAGCGCATTTGGCCATATCTGTAAACAGCCAGAGCTTGCTTTTGCCCGTTTTTTTGTGCAGCATATCGGCGGTTTCGTTCATTTTTTTGAAATCCATTTTGCCGATGCGCTTGAGTACATATCCGATACGGCTCATCGTTCCTGCCTCCGTAAATGAAAATTCATAGATTAATATGGAGAAATACAAATTTTATTATACGCTTTCTTCATCCGGATTGCAAGTGCCGGGGGATGTTACAGACGTAAAACAGTATAAAACGGTCAGCATTTTGCCCAAATGGATAAATTGGCAAAAAGTGAGGAAATATAAGGCTTCTATGGGTTCTTTTTTTATGAAAAACTGTTGACAAGCATTTTAAACAATGTTATTATGATACAGTTGTCGGCTTTATGCGGCAACGGTGTTCTTGCGCCTTTTGAACGGAGGAAACATGCACGAGCAGCTGAAAAGAAAGCAACGAAGCGTTGCAGGGTTGCGTCAGGTGATGAAGGGAATGGAGGCAGGAAATCTTGCCTTGGTATTCCTGGCCCTTGATGCGCCGCCCCGGCTGCAGGAGCAAATCCGCTCCGCCGCCAATGAAAGACGGCTGAAAGTGGAAACGGTTTCTTCCATGGAAGAATTGGGACAGCTGTGCAGGATTGACGTGAAATGCGCAGTGGCCGCCATTAAGAAGGAAGAGAACGCATAAGAAAAAGACTATATATTCCCGAGGGTTGCGGGAATTTTATAGGAGGAGGACCGGAAAGACCGGCTCCGAACAAATAACAGGAGGTGCTTCCATGCCTACGATCAATCAGCTGATCCGCAAGGGAAGAGAAAAGGTTGCTAACAAGTCAACCGCGCCCATCCTGCAGGGTTGCCCGCAAAAGCGCGGCGTTTGCCTGAGCGTGAAGACGACCACGCCCAAGAAGCCGAACTCCGCTCTGCGTAAAATTGCGAGAATCCGCCTGACCAATTCCATCGAAGGTACTTGCTACATTCCCGGTATTGGCCACAATCTGCAGGAACACTCCGTCGTGCTTATCCGCGGCGGCCGTGTGCGCGATTTGCCCGGCGTTCGCTATCATATCATTCGTGGCGCGCTGGATACGGCTGGCGTTGCAAAGCGCAACCAGGGCCGCTCGCTCTACGGCGCCAAGCGCCCCAAGAAGTAAGATCGTTTCACTCATCACATGGGCTGCTGCCTGTGCTCCGTGAGGAAGGGGAACCGCAAACTTCGGGAAGGAACACCCGTTTGCAGGCCCAAGCCTTTTCGGTGCAGCGCACCATACAAACTGGGAACGGCGTGATGCTGACATGCTGTGGACGGCCCGATGAAGAAAACGGAAACTATTTGAGGAGGGAACATCATGCCCCGTCGTGGATTTATTCCCAAGCGCGAAGTGCTCCCCGATCCCGTATATGGGACCGTTGTGGTCACCAAGCTCATTAACCAGATCATGCTCGACGGCAAGCGCGGCGTTGCGCAGCAGGTTTGCTATAATGCCTTTGAAATGATCAAGAATAAAACCGGCAAGGAAGGCAATGACGTTTTCCAGCAGGCTCTCACCAACGTGATGCCCCAGCTGGAAGTCAAGGCTCGCCGTGTCGGCGGTGCTACCTATCAGGTGCCTGTGGAAATTCGCCCTGAACGCCGCCAGACCCTGGCCCTTCGCTGGATCGTGGATTTCTCCCGCAAGCGTGGCGAAAAGACCATGGCTGAACGCCTGGCCGCCGAACTGATGGATGCCGCCGAAAACGCCGGCAACGCCGTCAAGCGCAAGGAAGAAATGCATCGTATGGCCGAATCCAACAAGGCATTCGCCCATTACCGCTGGTAAGCATGCGGTGGGCGGTGCTTTTGTGCGCCTGCTCCACGCCTCTGCTACCGTGAATCTATTAAACCAAATACAAGGAGAACGCAATTCATGCCGAGAAGTCATCCGCTTGACAAAGTTCGCAACATTGGTATCATGGCTCACATCGATGCCGGCAAGACCACTACCAGCGAGCGTATCCTCTTCTACACCGGCCGTGTGCACAAGCTGGGCGAAACCCACGAAGGTGCCGCAACGATGGACTGGATGGAGGAAGAACAGGAGCGTGGTATCACCATCACCTCCGCTGCCACCACCTGCCAGTGGAAGGGTCATCGTCTTAATCTGATTGACACTCCCGGCCACGTGGACTTCACCGTTGAGGTGGAGCGTTCTCTGCGTGTACTGGACGGCGCTGTTGCCGTCTTCTGCGCCAAGGGCGGCGTTGAGCCCCAGAGCGAAACCGTCTGGCGTCAGGCCAATAAATATCACGTTCCCCGCATCGCCTATGTGAACAAGATGGACATTACCGGCGCAGATTTCCACCGTGTTGTGGATATGATGCGTACCCGTCTTGGCACCAAGGCTGTGCCCATCCAGCTGCCCATCGGCAAAGAAAATACCTTCCGCGGTATTGTTGACCTGGTCAGGATGAAGGCTGAAGTGTATTACGACGACGATGGCAAGGATGTAAGGGAAGAAGAAATTCCTGCCGATCTGTTGGACGAAGCCCAGATGCTGCGGGAAGAAATGGTGGAAGCCGCCGCAGAACAAAACGACGAACTGATGGAAAAATTCCTGATGGGCGAAGAGCTCACGGAAGAAGAAATCATCGATGCTCTGCGTGTTGCCACCCTGGCCTGCAACGTGACGCCCGTTCTGTGCGGTACTTCTTACCGCAACAAGGGCGTGCAGCCCCTGCTGGACGCAGTCATTGCGTATCTGCCCTCTCCCCTTGATGTGCCTGCGGTGAAGGGAACCTTGCCCAAGGATCCCGAAACCGAAGTGACCCGTGAAGCCAGCGATACGGAGCCTTTCTCCGCTCTGGCCTTCAAGATTGCGGCTGACCCCTTCGTGGGCAAGCTGGCCTTCTTCCGGGTATATTCCGGCTCCATCAACAACGGCAGCTACGTCTATAACTCTACCAAGCAAAAGCGTGAGCGTTTCAGCCGCATCGTGATGATGCACGCTAATCACCGTGAAGATGTGGAAACCGTGTACGCCGGCGAAATCGCCGCTGCTGTTGGTTTGAAAGAAACCACCACCGGCGATACCCTGTGCGATGAAAAGGCACAGATCGTGCTGGAAAGCATGGAATTCCCGGATCCCGTGATTCAGGTTGCCATCGAGCCCAAGACCAAAGCCGGTCAGGACAAGATGAGCCTTGCGTTGCAGCGTCTGTCGGAAGAAGACCCCACCTTTAAGACCTACACCGATCAGGAAACGGGTCAAACCATTATCGCCGGTATGGGCGAATTGCACTTGGAAATCATCGTGGACCGCATGATGCGTGAGTTTAAGGTGGAAGCCATCGTGGGCAAGCCCCAAGTGGCCTACCGTGAAACCATCACCAAGGCTGTCCGTGCAGAAGGCCGTTTTGTTCGTCAGACGGGCGGCCATGGCCAGTATGGTCACTGCGTGATCGAAATGGCTCCCCAAGAGCCCGGTGCCGGTTATCTGTTTGAAAACAAGATCATCGGCGGCGTGATTCCCAAGGAATTCATCGCTCCCATCGATGCCGGTATTCAGGAAGCTGCAGGCGCAGGCCTCTTGGGCGGCTTCGAGGTGGTTGACTTCAAGGTAGCCGTAGTTGACGGTTCTTACCACGATGTTGACTCCTCCGAAATGGCCTTCAAGATTGCCGGTTCCATGGCTTTCAAGGAAGCTTTGGCCAAGGCCGAAGAAAGGCTGCTGGAGCCCATGATGAAGGTCGAGACCATCGTGCCCGACCAGTATCTGGGCGACGTGGTGGGCGATATCAATTCCCGCCGTGGCCGCATTGATAATATCGAGACCCGGATGGGCGAACAAAGCGTTCATTCCTTCGTTCCGCTCAGCGAAATGTTCGGTTATGCCACAGATTTGCGCAGCCGTACGCAGGGTCGTGGCATGTACACCATGCAGTTCGACCACTACGAAGAAGTGCCCAAGAATGTGGCTGAAAAAGTAGTTGGTAAACGTTAATTGAAGTTTCATAGATAGAAACAGGAGGGAATCCCAATGGCAAAGGAAAAATTTGTACGCAATAAGCCGCACGTAAACATTGGTACCATCGGTCACGTTGACCACGGCAAGACCACCCTGACCGCAGCCATCACCATGGTGCTGGCAGCCGGCGGCGGT
>JAZNQO010000016.1:0-23143 GCA_045590215.1 Clostridia bacterium
TCAGCGCCGGGAGCCATCGTACCGATGGTCCAGCTGCCTTCGGTCAGTTCGTCGGTCACAACCACGTTGCTCAGCGTCACGTTACCCGTGTTCTTCACAACGATGGTGTAGGTGACCACGTCGCCTACCTTCAGGTTTTCCGTCTTGTCAGCTTCCTTGGTAACGGTCAGTTCGGGCAGAGAGGCCTTATTAACAATGTTATAACCATTAATCGTTGCGGTAATCGTTGCGGTATAACCAGTAACTTCTTCTTCGGAAATGGTGTAGCTAATAAGCTTACCCTGATTTTCATACTTGGGCAAGTTATCGAAGCTGTATTCCCAATTACCATTAACTTCCTTTACAGTCTGCGTAGCAACAATCGTTTCGCCATTCTTTAGAATCACAGTGATAGAAGTGGGACGAGTATTCTTGCTATTGTTCAAGTCATCCCAAGTCTTTTCACCTTTAACAAAAGTAGTTTCAGGCGTATAGCTGTTGGTTACGGTGACCTGAGCAGCGGTATGTCCTTCTTTCCACTGCACATCGCCAATTACTGTTGTGTAACCATCAACGCTATCTTCGGATACAGTATAAGTAATCAACTGGCCATTCTCATACTTATCCAGATTATTAAACTTCCAGCTCCAGCCGTTTTCTTCAGTGATTGCCTTGCTGGCAACTGCCTGACCATTGGCAGCCAGGCGGATCGTAATGCTGTCAGGACGCTTGCCATCCTGGTTGTCTTCGTCGTCCCACGTCTTATTCACTACCACGTTCACTGTGGCATGCGTATGGGTGTTGGTGATGGTGAAACCGACTTCGCTGTTGCCGCTGTAGGAAACGGTGTACTCTTCGGGCACAGCAACTTCCTGCACAGTGTAATCAATCGCTACACCCTGCAGTTTCGTATCCAGTTCTTCCCAAGTATAAGACCAGTTATTACCGGCATTCAGGGTCACCGGCTGGCCGATAGCCGTATTATTGGCATACAGCTGCACCTGAACGAAACCGGGACGGATGCCGTCACGATTCTCTTCGTCTTCCCATACCTTCGTGACCGTGACATCCGTAGTGGTACGGGTATATTTATTCGTTACTGTAAAGCCTTCAACAACATCGCCTGTTACCTCGGCACTATAGCCTTCCGGTACTTCAAGTTCCCTGATCGTATACTCAAGCAACTCGAAATTGTCATTGGTCTGGGGAAGCTGTTCCCAAGTATAAGACCAGTTATTCCCATTATTAAGGGTGCATCTGCTGTAAAGCTCGCCATTGCGATACAGACCAACCCGAACAGCTTCGGGCCGATTGCTTTCGTTACCGCTATCTTCCCAAACCTTCTTTACAGTGATATCCGCTTTTGCAATGTTATACTTATTATAGAACGTTGTTAAAGGATTGCCCTGTGCGTCAACGCCCTTTTCCGTCTTATACAGCGAGTAAGACTGCTTGGTCAGGTTTTCCTCCCAGCTGTATTCGATCTTCTGGCGTCCGGAATCCAAGGGCATGATGGGATGCCAAGCATTATCCTTTTCACTGAAAGTGAATCGAGAAGCCACACCGCCCGCATATTCCTTCAGGCCATCAACCGTAACAGTCCAGTTATTAGCCGCTGTCAGATTAAACTTCCGGCCACTGCCAACCAATTCCACTTCCAGCCAATCAGGACGTGCATTGAATGCATTGTTATCGTCGATCCATTCCTTCTTGACCGATACGGAAACAGTGGGTTCCGTGGTATAGGCATGGAACTGAATATTGCGATCCGGCATCTTAAAGGAATTCTTTCCGGGCACACCGGAAATATACCAGGGCGCAGATTCCGGATTCGTCAAATCAACCTGCGTGTTGGGGGTTGTGAGATTCAAATTGAAGGTATTATCCACCAAACCGGTCAACGGATTGATGATCTTTACTTCCCAAACCAGCTGGCCATTTTTATACTGGCTATCCCTGTACTGAATGACATCATTGCCGCTTTCATCCTGATACTGGGGAAGCGGTCTGATATCAACCCAGGTATTTCTGCCCTGGGCATCATACCAAATGGGGTCTTCAAGCAGAACGCCGTCCAAATAGTAGGAAACATGCGCTCTGGGCAATTTTCCAAAACGATACAATCTGGTATAACGAACCTGCTTGGTATGATCGAACTCATCACTACCGCCCATTACAACCATGGGAACATCCATGTCAATGTAATAATCCGGCACTGCTTCAATTTCAGAGACAGTCTTCCGCTCCGGTCGCTTTACACCACCTTGTGTAACGCCACCTTCTCCGCCTCTGTAATACTTCCACATATGGAAGGGGCTATCGTAATAATATTCTCTTCCGGGAATTTGGCTTAACTTATTGCTCTTTAAATCAAGATGAGAGTCTTCCTTTTCCGGCCAATTGATGGTAACTTGCTGGCCAAAGAGCAGGAACAACTTGATAACGCTGGCATCTGTCAAGTTTTCCCAATTGTTGGGGTCCTCTCTTTCTTCAGGAGTCTTCGCATCTACCATCTTGCAATAAAGATGCGTGAAGTAAATCTGATAGGTACCCGAATAAAAACCACCGCCGTCAGAATACGAAATTTCGTAGACAAAGTGAATAGTGGATCCTACAGGCGGCGCCTGATTCGTCAATTCCTTTCTTTCATCAGAGCCGGGCTCCGTATAATACTTCTTAAGTTTTGCACCGCCAAATCCTTTATAATTGTTAGGATCGGCTCCAACATTGCTCAAATTGGTGTATTGATCATTATCCTTATCGGAAAATTTGATATAGCGATCTTCAACAGGGGTCAAATCATTTTTCAGAACACGATCGCCATGAGGGAAAGTAATGTAAATCCCGGCCATGCTATCGATTGGCCTATTGCTTTCATCCACGATATTTTTTACATCAACCGGCACAACAAACCGATACGTAAGCAGATAAACCGCTTCATATTGCAGGTTGATTGTCACTTCGCCGATGAAGCCGGAAGCATCAAGCGTAACGTTTCGGGTATCGAAGGTAGCCCGGCCATTCTGATCATCAAACGTGATCGCATCAGCGGGGATACCGGAAACGTTCGTCTTATCGAAAGCCTTGAAGGACATGATGCCTTCATAATCGTTCTTTTCAACCACAAAATTGGTTTCATGGGCATTGAGCACGGTGGTTTCCGTTTCGTAAATCTCATTCCCACTCATATGGTTGACCGTCACGATAATTTGCAGCTTGGCCTCGCCCCAAACGGCGTAGAACGTGGTATTGCTATCCAGCTGCACCGGTTCGCCAGCACGATAGTAACCGGTTTCGGCTTCGGTATCGGGCTCCATACCCTCGGCAGCCCAGCCGTAGAATACGATGTCAGTGCCATCGGTGCTTTCTGGCGCAGTCAGGGTGTCTCCGACAGGCAGGGTGATCATTTCGCCCACGGGCACGATCATGTTTTCAAGATCGGTCAGAACAGGCTGACCGTTGCTGACAAAGGTCGCCGTGGCAGCGTTTACCCAGACGGCGGTAATGGTGGTATCGCCGGTGACTGTAACCTGATCATCGGGCTGCAGCAGGACACCATTTACGCTCCAGCCGGCAAACAGCTTGTCTGCAGGCGCATCAATCACACTCTCGTCAGCAGCAGCCAACGTGATTACAGTGTTGGGATCAACAAGATTTTCAGCGTAAGTAGTTACGTCCTTGGCACTTGCGCCGTCACCCAATACATAGCTAACCTTCACCTGGGGACCCCAGACGGGATAATAGGTAACATCAGCTTCAATATTGAGTCTGGCATTGGGATAAACAACATTTTCGGATTCATGGGTGGCATTTGCATCCGTAGACCAGCCGTAGAAGCACGTGCCGGCTTCGGGCGCTACCAGATTGCCCTTTTCGGGAATAGTGTATTCAGTGCCATATTTCAGGTCGGTCTTATTTTCGTTACCCAACCCATCATAAGTAACATCAAACACATCGCCCCACACGGCGTAGAAGGTCTTATCGCCGGAAGCACCAGTTACAGAATATCCGGGAGCAAAATAAGAAGTTGCATCCTTATAATCGGCGTTGGCATTTTCGCTCCAGCCATAGAGCACCTTGCCTTCGGGGGCTTTGAAGCCCGTAGTGGGCATGGTGTAGTTAGGAGCATAAGCAGTGGTAGTTTCGGAAGTACCGTTATTGCCATTGAAGGTGATATTGCCAGTCACTGCATGGACAATGATGGTAATCTGACCATCAGTCGTTGAATTAACACCCTTCAATGCATAATGGTTATTCTTCAAAGTAACAGTACCAGGATTTAGGGCTTTGACAGTAAAGTAAGTAAGCTTTAAATAATTAAAGTTATCATGTTGTTCATAATACTCCCTAGAATTGCTTACATCAACAATTTGCTGGCCATGATCGTTGTTATTGTTTGAAGTTATATTGAAAGTATTATTGTTCTGACCATAATAATGCAGTTTCAACTCTTCATTTACGAAAAGCTCATAAGTGGACTTCTGCAAATACAGCTTTTCCGGTTCTTTTTCCCAAACGGCGTAGAAGGTGGTTTCGGTGAACTGGTCGTAGGGGATTTCATAAGAAGCACCTGCAGCCAGCACGCCGGAGGGCAGCGTAGAGCCGGCAGTCAGAGGATCCACAGGAGCGGTGGACCAGCCAGCCAGCACATAGCCGTCCTTGGAAATGCCGGAAGCGGAAGGCAGGGTGATAGTCTGGCCTTCCTTGGCACTGATGGCGTTCACAGTGCCGTTGCCGCCGTTGAGATCAAAGGCCACGGAAACATCAGCGGGATTCTGCTGCCACACGGCATACAGGGTCACTTCGCCGGAAGCAGATTCGCTGACGGTATAGTTGTTATTAATATAGGAAGAAACAGATTCGGTTTTGCCCAGATCGGCCACCTGGGTTTCGCTCCAACCCAGGAAAGTATAGCCTTCGCGGGTGAGGCCGGCAGGCACATTGACGGAATAGGAAGCCCGGGTGTCCACGGCGTCGGCAGTGTTGCCCTGGAGGTTGTCAAACACAACCTTCACCTTGGCAGGCAGGGCCTTCCAGGTGGCGGTGATGGTGGTATCAGCGCCGAGGGTGACGGTTTCACCGGAAGCGTACACCGTGCCGTTCACGTCCCAGCCGGCAAATTCATAATCTTCGGGGGCTGTGAAGGTGCAAGCGGGCAGCTGATAGCTTTCGGGAGCAGTAACAGCAGCCATTTCACCGGTGCCTTCGCCGGCAGCGAAGGTAACATTGTAAGTCACGGCAGGCTTGTCAGCAACATTGAAATTTGTTGCACTATTTCCGGCAAATACCATGCTCACAGTGCTGTCAGTCTTCTTAATGGCCTTCAGCGCAAATTCGTAAGTATTATCTGCAATCTTGGTTTCAGAAATAACTTCGAAGCAGCCTTTGCCATCCCAACCAACTCGGTTGCCGGGAGTATTATAGCCATAATAGGTAAAATAGAGAACTTCGCCGACCACCATGTCGATGGTTTCTCCGCCCTTCAGCTCGGTATAACCGCTGTTTCCACCAGTCTGGGTTTCTTCCCAGATGGCATAAAGGGTGGTATCACCAGTGAGGGTGATGGAACCGGAAAGCACTTCGCCATTGGCAGAAGTAGCCCAGCCCTTGAAGGTGTAGCCGTCACGGGTGAAGGGATTTTCGGGAAGCGTGTAATTAGCATTATCGGTGGTGATGGCATCCTTGTTGCCATCGCCGCCATTGGCGTTAAAGGTTACGGAATAAGATGTTGTTTCCGTTGTTGCTTTCTGTGTAACAGAAAGCGTGAAATTGCAATTCGCAGCCGTTGCGGTTGTACCATCTTCACTAATCTCAACAAAATTTATATGCTGTCCATTATTATAAATAAATGCATTGATGTCGTTAACTGTTGCCTCAATAGCGTAGCAAAGAATATTGCCATCACGACCAGCAACTTTATAATCTGTACTTTCAGAACCCGTCACTTCTACAGTTATTAAACCATTGAAACTACTAAATGTATTCTCTGGCTTATAATCTTCAAAATTGTAGATATAGAGAGTTTTGGGTACGCCTAATACAAAGGCAATGTTGCCTTCTTTAGTAGAAATTATTTGAGTATCATCTAAAGAAGCACCGGTTGCTCCACTATAAACACTAGAAGCGAAAACATCCAGCGGCATACAGCTGGTGAGCATCACCAGCGACAAGAACAATGCCACAAACCGTTTTCTTGTATTCATCATAATTGTTTCCTCCAGTCGGTTTTGTTCGTACAACGGATTATTTCAACGCTTGTTATCTTTCCTTGAATATGCTTTATTCAGCATCATCCGGGACAACCAAATCTGCCGCTGCACGCCACAGGGTTTTGGCATTCTTGCGAGTTATCACTTCGGTGAATGTGGTGCCGGTTGCGCCTTCGATATTCGTCCAAGTGTTACCACCGTCCGTGGATTCCTGCCAATAGATGTTGAATTCCAAACCGTCGCCGCCTTGGATTTCCGCCGTCAGCACCATTTGCGTGCCGGGCTTCACCTTTTTGCCTGTGATATTGGAAGTAACAACCAGACGAACATTGGACAAGTCAATTTCTTGCTGCTGGGTTTTCTGAACAACATCGTCCGCGGGGGCTTCGTCCGTTACCTTCATCGGCCAGTTGGGGATGCTGTAAGCGGAAGTTGCCACGCCGTTGTCATAATGAATTACATTATTGGGATAAGCATAGTCATCATAGAGGGCGTTAGCCGTGATATTAAAGTTAATCAGATACACCACATGGCCGTCGATATAAGCACCGGGCACGGGGATGTATTCCACGCTGTTAACCGTGACCTGAGGACGGCCATCAAAGAAGGCGTATACATTGGTATAATCAAAGCCGTAGAGGGAGAAGGTCTTGGCCACGCCACGCTGCACATGGATGGAAGAGCCGCTGCGCAGAACCGGGCCTTTGGGATTGATGTTGGTATCAGCAATCACCTTCATCTTCCAATTGATAGAAATCGGGGAAGCACTGCCGTTTTCATATTTGAGGGCATTGCTGCCATAGATATTTCCTTCAAAGAGGTCATTGGCTGTGACGGTGAAGTTAATCAAATAAACCTGATTACCACCCAGAACCACGTTCGGCACTTCGATATATTCCTTATCCGTGACCGTAACCTTTGCTCTGGAATCGTAGATTCCCGTTACGTCGGTGTAGGAGAAACCGTAAACGGACAGCTTCTTGGGATAGCCGACATTAAACACCAAATCGGCCTCTTCTTCCAGAAGAACGCCCGTGGGCTCCAGCCAAGGCTGCTCAATCTCCCCCACGCTAACATCGAAGCCGCCAAAGCCACCGGTGATCGCCATCGATGTCCCTTCAGCCATTGCAGACACGCAAGACAAAACCATCGCAAGGCACATTACAAATGCCGCAAACCGTTTCATATTATTAGTCATTCCGATTTCCTCCAGTCATCCGAATCTATATAGTAAAACGAATTATTTACATACGATGGTTTATTTGGCAGGGCCCGTGACCTGAACCACGGCTCGCCAGTACACGCCGGAATGGATGGGCTGCAACGAGATGCGGAGTTCGTGACCCGTTTCGCCAGCCATGTCCGTCCAGTTGATACCGTCAGTGGTCTGCTGCCACTGGATGGTGTATTCATAGCCATCCACGCCGGAGACCGTCAGGCTCAAGATCATTTCCGTGCCAACGGTGACAACGGTTTCGCTGGTCAGGTTGGACGTGACGGAAACGACAGGGGTGGGAAGCTGTTCCACAACTTCTTCGGTATCAGTTTCTTCTATTATAATGGTATCTTCAGCAGGAATTTCTTCCACGGCTTCCTCTGCCACTTCTTCAGCGGCAGGTTCGTCAGCAGGAACTTCTTCGGCAGGTTCTTCGGCAGCAGGCTCTTCGGCCGCTTCAACCACTTCCGGCGTTGCCACAGGACGGGATTTCACCGTGGGCAGACGGAAGGTGTTGGAAACGATGTAACGTTCAGCAACAACGCCGGCAATGCTCAACAGCATCACGATAGCAGCGATGATGGCAACGATCTTTACAAGGTTCTTTTTCATGATTGGTTCCTCCTGACAATTCTGGGTTTGTGTTTGTTATATTGTGATAGTCGTCATAATCAAGTTGGTTTTCTTTGCCCAAAAACGGGCGTAGGCCTCCCATACGGGTGGCTCATTACATTATACCGCAAACCTTTGGAAAAATCCATACTTTCTTCCTATTATTTGGTGATTTTTCATCGGTTGGTATAATGTGCGGAGCGGCCGATAATCGCAAGCGTCTTCGCCTTTTTTTACCAAACGATGCGGTGATGATCCGGCTTTGCATCGGGGGTGAGCCGCCCATGCTGATGGGAAAACAACAACCGCTTCTCGCCCTCGTGGCCAACAGCGGAACGATGTTTCTATGCATCACTTTTTCATCACCTCCATTATACACCTTTTTAGTTACATGTCCAGATACATTTTGGAAAAATTGCGTTATTTTTGCGACTTTTTTCTAAATTTTTTAGAAATTTCTTCAATTTGTACTATATAAATGGCTTTTTCCGTACAAGTTGTTGAAACCCCAACATTTCTCTGGCCTTGTATACAATCTGCCCGGCCATGTCACCGTTGTTTCCGGGGCTTTCTTTGCGATGCCGGAGAGCCTCTTTTGACCCCATGGCGACACCACGATGTAACCATTTAAACCGATTTTCCGTCCTGAAAACGTTTCAAATGATTTTCCATAAAAATAGCAAAAGCGTCAGTTTTCACTAACGCTGTTCTTTGCTATTATTCGGCAATAATAAGCACTGCTCTAAACTGGCTGGCTGCATTGCTCTCCGTCACGGTGAAGGAGTATCTCTCTCCGCTGCCAACCTTTACCCAGCACTTATCTTCGCTGTTGTATTTTTCCCAAGAGATTTGATAGCCGCTTTCGGCGTTATTAACGATAGCCATCAACGTTACCTGATCTCCATAATAAATATCGCCTTGGTTCAGCAGCTTAATGGAAATAGATTCATTTTCTGCCAAGGCAACATTCCAAATACCAGTCATCAGGCTGGCAATCAACAACACTGTAAACAGTTTCTGAAAAGCGTTCTTCACGAATAAAACGCCCCTTTCCGAAAATCTCAACCTTATTATAACCATTTAATGTTACAGGAACGGTTACATTTAGAAAGATTTTCAAAAAAGAGCGTTATTTTTTCGCTAAAATAGTATTTTTCTTGTTTTTACGGCTTGATTGCTTCAGAAGGCTTCATATCGCTGCTGAGGGGCCCGATGCGGAAATTGAAGGGGATATTGGAATTGGGGAATTTCTTATAGAACAGCTGTTTCACGCGCTCCATGACCATATTGCCGGTGGTATAGTTTACCGTGGGCAAAAGAAGGGCGAAAATGGTGGGCGAAAAATGGGTGATGGTATCGCCTTTGCGCAGATTGCGCTTGAGAATCTCCAGCGTGCCGTTCATGATATTATCCTGCTTGATGGAATCCATGGAAGGATCATCGGGATTTCCCACCATAATCACGCCCAGGAACATGGTAGACCCCAGTCTTTCCAGATTGCGCATTTGCAGGTTATAGATTTCCTTGAACACCGCATATTCGCACACGAATGCACCGCGCTGTTCACCGCTTTCACGCAGCTCATTCCGGATAGCTTCCAGACTGAATTCTAATGTTTTCCCGGCACGGACGATCTGCTTATAGAACTCCTGCATATCTTCGCTGGGCTGCACCCCCAGATACCGATAATTCAGGTGGGTCACATGCTTATACTGCACCAAGGCTTCATTGGTACGGTTGGTCTGGATCAGGGCCGTCATCAGCTCCATATGCAGCTTGTCGTCAAAATTATCCACATTCAGGGCCATCCGGCACACCCGGACAATATCCTGATGATTATTCTGCGCTTTCAGAAGCTCGATATAGGAATAAATTGCCGACATATATTTGTTATGCAGGCTGGTAGCCTGGGCCAGTGCCCACACGTTCTGCTCGCAGTTCTGCAAAAGATCGCCCTTGTAAAGAGAAAGCAGCTTTTCATAGCAGGCAGCCTTCTGGGGCTCATCATCCCGAAGGGTTGCCAATTCCTCAAAAATATCCTCAATCTGGTAAAAGTCAATGGTCATGCCGGGCAGATTTTCCCAGTGGTATGCCCCGCGATCTGCCACGATGCAGTTGCCAAAGCCGGGAGAAATCTGGTTCAAAATAGCACGCAGGCGGCTCACAAGCGTTTTCAGGGCGTTTTCGGGATTGGCACTGCCTTCGTCCGACCACAGCGTAACCAGCAGCCGATAATTGGGCACAGGTTGGCCGTGATTGAGCATCAGATACTGCATCAAGCTTACGCCTTTGCGAGACTTTTTGACCAAATTTTCTTCTTTTTGCTCATTGATATACACCATAAAATTATCCATGAGCTGAATACGGATGGTGTCTGCCATAAACTTTAATCTCCCCTCATTAACGCTTGATATCGTTGCTTTCAGCATACATAACAGCGGTTTCTTTGGTGATCTGCCCTTCCCGGACCAAGCGATCCAGTTCCCTGTTCATGCTCATCATGCCAAGGCTCTGACCGCCTGCAATCACGTTGTCCAACTGATGGGTGCGGTTTTCACGGATCAGGTTCTGCACGGCCGGGGTAGAAATCATCACTTCATACACCGGAATCAGACCACCGTCTTTTTTTGGCAGCAGCCGCTGGGAAATAACCGCCCGCAAAACCATGGAAAGCTGCATCCGGATCTGATGCTGCTGTTCCGCCGGGAAAGCGTCGATAATACGGTCAATGGTCTTGGCTGCGCCGATGGTATGCAGCGAAGAAAGCAGCAAATGCCCCGTCTCTGCGGCAGAAATGGCGGTGCTGATAGTTTCCGTATCACGCATTTCACCCAACATAATCACATCCGGTGCCTGACGCAAAGCAGACCGCAGTGCCAGAGGAAACGTGGGCGCATCTTCGGGCACTTCCCGCTGGCTCACCAGCGATTTCCGGTGAGAATGAAGATATTCGATGGGGTCTTCGATGGTAACGATATGGCCGCTACGGCTGTTGTTGATTTTGTCCACAAGGCAGGCAAGGGTGGTACTTTTGCCGCTGCCGGCAGGGCCTGTGACCAGCACCATGCCGCTTCGCAAATTAGCCAATTCTGTCACTTGCTGCGGAATATGCAGGCTCTGGGCATCCGGAAGGCCGAACGTAACCACACGGCAGGTAGCGGCCAGTGTGCCGCGCTGACGATACACATTGCAGCGGAAACGGCTTAAATCCACCACGGAGAAGGAGAAATCGTCATCGCCGTTTACTTCCAGCTTGTCCATTTTCCTTCTGGCCATGGAATAAATCATGTTGATAATTTCTTCCGCCGATTGCGGCGTCAGCCTGCCCTCTTCCAAAGGTGTCATCAGGCCTTCCGCCTTTACCATCACCGGGGAGCCGGGAATGATAAAAATATCCGAGCCGCCTTTTTCCAGTGCTTTTCTCAATAAACTTAAAACTCGTTCCATGTTTTCCCCACTTCTGCATCCAAGATTCTGGTATGCCAAGTTAAGCGTTCTTCGCTTTCCAAAGGATTGAGATACACAGCCGCATACAAATCTCTGTTTTCGCGGCTTTCCGTCCAGTAAATCACCCGGCCGTCCAGTTCCATTTCTTCATCCAGCGCATTTTCCACAGCCGCCAGATAGTCTTCTTCGGAGGCAGCCTCTTTTTCGCAGGCCGCAGCCAGCGCATCCAGACCGGCGTATGTTTCTTCCGCCGCATCAAACAGAGCCCCGTCTGCCTGTGCCACCTGAATACTTCTGTCGGACAGGCGCATATCGTTCTGGGTTCTGATGAACATCAGCATGCCCATGATGCTCATGCTGAGCACCACCACAATCAAAATCAGCGAAGGGGCACCGGGGCTCAAATGAAAGCTTCTATTTTTCATAAGCCCACCTCCCCGACATAAACGGAGGAAGGCAGAGCGAAAAATTCTTGCTCTTGCGTTCCTGCCAAGACCGTCATCCTGTAATATACGCCTGCTTCTCTTTCCTGCGCCTCACACTGCACCCGCATCCGATAGTCCTCAAAATCCTTCTGCCAATAGGATTCGGTCTTTTCAAAGCCGGCATCCGCAAGCACGCTTTCGGGATTTGTGCCGGCACGCAGCCGTGCGCTCACGTTCTGGGCTTCAAAGAGGGCTTCACTTTGCAAAGCGGCCTGATTTTCCGTAATATACGCATGGGCATACACCTGCGCCAGCACGGAGAAGGACAGAATGAAGAAAAACAGCACGATCACCAGCTCAATCAGCAGCGCATTCATGCCGGTGCTTTTTTTCATATGGCTCCTCCTTCCGCCGCTTTTGTTTTCACGGCTTCGTACAAGGTATAGCTGTTGCCTTCTTCATCCTGCATGTCCACAATCAAAAGATTGCCTTCCAGCCGGGGGGCAAACATCCTGGCCGGGCACACCACATCCCCGTTTTCGGGGGCAAAGGTGCGTTCAGCGGAAATAAACTGCTGTCGCAGTGCCCCGTCAAACACATACAGATACTGATAATAGATTTCATCGTCGAAATTGTTTTCGATCAGCAGCCTGTCGCCATCAATGAGCACATTGCCCTGTTCTTCCTGCGTGTAGATGGTGCTGCGCACGAAAGAGCACAAGATTCGTTCATGGTTGGTCTGCTGTGCCCTATCCTCAAGCCCCACATAGCACATGGCTCCCAGCACCACCATCAGCATGGAAAACACCATGAAAACAGCCAGCACCAGAATCACAAACACCTGCTGGATGGAGAAGGGGCGTTCATATTTCTTCGTCATATCAGCCCATCCCCCCGTACCGTCACCCGAATTTCGGGCATCTGATTGGATGCAAAAGCCTCATAGAGCACATGATATTTATCTTCATCATAAGCCAGGCCGTAGTTTTCCCGCAGGTAATCCAGATCGGCAGGATAGGCACCTTCCACGGCAAAGCAGGTGGTGGCCGCATTCCGCACCGCATCCTGCACCATCCGGGTTTCCCCGGCATCCCCGGCAGAAACCATGCTGTTAATCAATAGCACAGCCCCGGCCAGCAATATCACCAGCAGCACAACCGTCACAACCGTTCTTTTCACCGTCACAAAGCACCCCTCCTTTCCCCGTTATTTCTTTTCTTCATATTATTGCCATCACAGCAGGCTGGTCAGGACGCTGGCCATGGGCAGCATCACGGAAAGCAGCACAGCCCCGATCACCACGCTGAGCAGAGCCACCACCGTAGGTTCGATGACGGCAATGATTCTGGCAATGCTGTTTTCCGTTTCCTCTTCGTAAGTTGCGGAGATTTTTTCCATCACCATATCTTCGCTGCCCGTCATGACGCCCGTCTGCAAAAGCCGGGTGTGCATATCATCAAAGAGGCCGGAAACGGCAATGGCATCGGAGAAGGTTTCGCCCTGATTGATTTTTTCGCCGATGGCTTTCACCTTTTCCACCGCTTCCGCATCATCCAGCACCCTCGGCACCGTGTTCAGCGCATCTTCCATCAAAAAGCCGCTGGACAGCATCATGGAAAGAACAGAAGCTACCCGGCTGCCGGAAATACGCATGGAAAGATCACCAAACGCCGGGATACATTTGCGCAAAAGGCGCATCATCTTATCCCTTGCCGGAGTCTTGGAAAGCACAAGGCAAATCACCACGCCAAGCAGAACAACGCCCACAATCACAAGCACGATCCAGCCAATGTTCGCACCCAGCTGCATCAGGCTGTTATTGGTGTCCGATGCGCCAACGCCCATGCTGCTGAGCACCCGGCGGAACACAGGCAGCACCTTCCACAAAAGAATCAGCACAATAATCACCAGCATGCTGCCCAAGACCAGTGGATAGGCCACCGCGTTGCGCAAAGCGTCCTTCATCCGGGCTTCCCGTTCATAATAGGCCGTCATGCCCCGCATGACGTCTTCCAGATGGCCGGTTTTTTCGCCGATGCCCGTCATTTCCACCAGATATTCGGGAAAGCGGCCGTCTTTTTCCATGGCGTTATAGAGGCTGCCCGTTTCCAGCATGCTTTCGTGCATGGCGGCAAAGGAAGCGGCATCCTTGTTTTCTTTCTTTTCAGCCATCAGTTCCAAGCCTGTTTCCAGTGGCATGCCAGCCTTGAGCATCAGGGAAATCTGGCTGCAG
Organism: Clostridia bacterium; assembly: GCA_045590215.1. Classification (GTDB taxonomy): domain Bacteria; phylum Bacillota; class Clostridia; order Christensenellales; family Aristaeellaceae; genus RUG563. Next base: position 14,122 of record JAZNQO010000016.1, read on the forward strand.
AAATTGCTCAACTCCACCGGCGTCATGGCCTTGTTATCTTTCTGATTCTTCATGGTTCTTCCCCCTTAATACCATCGTTCCACTGCGTATTCTACCGGCTGCGCCATATTCTGCAAAATTGCGGTGGGGTCGAATAGCTTTTCTTCACCGTTAACTGTTACCTGTGCCCATGCGTGATACTGGTCGTTAGCACTGCCGATCACCAGTTTAGCCGGAACGCCCTGGGTGCGGAACATGCACACCGCCGTGGATGCCAGATCCAGGCAAATACCCATGCCCTTTTCAAAGCAGTAATCCACATCCGGCACGCCGTCCCCTTTGGTGGTTACAGCCCGTATATAATCATATACGAAGCTTTTGAGGATAAATTCGGAGATGATTTTATATTTTTCTTCTGCGCCTGTTACACCGGCACAGATTTCATCCGCCTTTTTTACAGCCTGATTATCGCTTGAATAATTGATGAATTGATTGGGATAGAGGAACGGCCTGGAGGTATCGGGCATATCCACGGCGAAGGAAACGCCGCCTTCGCCGGAATACTTGCTGCCGGACACTTGCTTGAAAAGGCTCAATTGATAATTTCCGTTGCCGAATTGCAGGGGAATCACGTCAAACTCGTTATCGTTGCCAAGGTCATACATGATGGAGTGATCGCCTTTTTTCACTCGCAGCTTCAATCGCTTCTTGGTGCTGCCGCCCCGAACCAGAATATAGCCGTCACCGGCATGTTCGGTAATCACTTCCAGCGCACCGTCTTTTTTCTTCTGGCCGGAGCCGCTGCTATCCGGCCAGAGGGCCGCCAGCGTACCGGCACTGTATAGGAAGAAAAGGAAAACAGAAAGACAAACGCACACAAACCGCCGGGTTCGACGCCTGCTTTGCATGTCCTCACTTCCTTTCTTCCTATGAATATAGTATAAAATTACACAATACCATATTAAATATTACCACACCTTTCCATTATTTTCAACAATAAGTTGCTGTATAAATTACATTTTCCTATATCAATGTAAGCCATTTGTAACCAACAGGCGCATCTAAAGAAGCCTCCGCAACCACATTTGAGGCTTGATAAATTTTCCCATGTCTTTTTCTGCCTTTATTTGCCCATATATTCCATGAAAATGTGCCAAAATTGCATTTTTCTGTTTTCAATCTTGCAGTTTTTACCGGAAACGCATATAATAGCGTCAACCGAATTGAAGGGAGACGAAGGAAGAATGAACCGCGTTTATAATTTCGCCGCAGGCCCCTCCATGATGCCTGCCGCTGCTCTGGAAAAGGCCGCCAAGGAAATGCTCGATTACAATGGCACCGGTATGTCCGTGATGGAAATGAGCCATCGTGCCAAGGGTTATATTGAAATTTTTGATCATACCGTGGCTCTGCTGAAGGAACTGATGCAGATTCCCGACAATTACGAAGTGCTGCTTTTGCAGGGCGGTGCCACCGGCCAGTTCGCCGCCATCCCCATGAACCTGCTGAAGACCTCTGCTGATTATGTGGACAGCGGCAATTTCGCCCATGGCGCACTGGTGGAAGCCAAGAAGTACGGCAACATCAATGTGGTAGCCTCTTCCAAGGAAGATAACTACAACCACATCCCCGTGCTGGATAAATCCAAGTTCAATCCCAATGCGGATTATTTCTATATCACCACCAACAACACCATCTTCGGCACCCGCTACACGGAACTGCCGGACGTGGGCAATGTGCCGCTGGTAGCTGATATGAGCTCCAACATTCTGTCCCAGCCCTATGACGTGAGCAAGTTCGGCGTAATTTACGCCGGTGCCCAGAAGAACATCGGCCCCGCCGGTGTGGTGGTTGTCATCGTGCGCAAGGACCTGCTGGGCAACGCTGCCCCCAATACCCCCAAGATTTTTGACTGGGCCAAGCAGGTGGATGCCGGTTCCATGATCAACACCCCCTCCACCTACCCCATCTACATGGCCGGCCTGTGCATGGAATGGCTGAAGGCCCAGGGCGGCGTGGAAGCCATCTATAAGGTCAACTGTGAAAAGGCCAAGCTGCTGTATGATTTCCTGGACGAAAGCAAAATGTTCCACGGCACAGCCCAGAAGGATTCCCGTTCCATCATGAACGTCACCTTCAACACCGGCGACGCCGATCTGGATGCCGCTTTCGTCAAGTACGCCACTTCCAAGGGCATGACCAACCTGAAGGGTCATCGTCTGGTGGGCGGCATGCGTGCCAGCATCTACAACGCCATGCCCATCGAAGGCGTGCAGGCTCTGGTGGCTGCCCTGAAAGAATTTGAAATGGAGAACAAATAACAATGAAAGAAATTAAACTGCTCAATCCCGTTTCCCCCGTATGGAATGAAGTGATTTCCGATCAGGAATATGCCCTGAAAAACGATGCCGAAAACCCCATTTCCATCATCGTGCGCAGTGCCGATATGCACGCTTACGAGCTGGAAGAAAGCGTTCTGGCCGTTGCCCGTGCCGGCGTGGGTGTCAATAATATCCCCCTTGATAAGTATGCCGAGCAGGGCGTTGTTGTGTTCAACACCCCCGGTGCCAACGCCAATGCTGTGAAGGAACTGGTGATTGCCGGTATGCTGCTTTCCGGCCGTAACATCCTGGGCGGTGCCGCCTGGGCGCAGAACCTCAAGGGCACCGAAGGCATCGAAAAGGCCACCGAAAAGGGCAAGGGTCAGTTTGCCGGCCACGAAATCGGCGGCAAAACGCTGGGCGTTATCGGCGTGGGTGCCATCGGCCTGTTGGTTGCCAATGCAGGCGTGGCTCTGAACATGAACGTGATGGGCTATGACCCCTATATCTCCGTTGACAACGCATGGAAGCTCTCCCGCTCCATCGTGCATGCCAAGACTGAAGACGAGCTCATCGCTGCCTCCGATTATCTGTCCATCCATGTGCCGCTGATGGATTCCACCCGTGGTAAGATTGACGCCGCTTTCATCGCCAAGATGAAGGACGGGGCTGTGCTGCTCAACTTCGCCCGTGGCGAACTGGTGGATGTGGATGCCGTGCTGGCTGCTCTGGAAAGCGGCAAGCTGAGTGCCTATGTGTGCGATTTCCCCACGGAAAAGCTGCTGGGCGTGAAGAACGTGATCTGCCTGCCCCATATCGGTGCTTCCACCCCCGAAAGCGAAGACAACTGCGTGCGCATGGCCGCCAAGCAGCTGGATGATTACATCAAATACGGCGTTATCCGCAATTCCGTCAATTATCCCAACGCCGATCCCGGCCCCATGAGCGAGCCCCGCATCTGCGTGCTGCATCAGAACGTGCCCAACACCGTGTCCACCATCACCGGTGTCGTATCCGCCAAGAACATCAATATCGACCATATGTTCAATAAATCCAAGGGTGCTTTCGCCTATACCGTGCTGGATCTGGACGATGCGCCCACCCAGGAACTGGTGGACGAACTGAAGGCATTGAACACCGTATACGGCGTGCGTGTTATCAACCCCTGATTTTTTCATCAAGCATCAATTCCCCTGGCTCGTTCAGGGGAATTTTTTAGAAGGAGAATGTTCATGCAGACATTTGGCATCTATCCTACGGATATTTATCTGCCCGCCCCCCATCTGAACCAGAAGAAATGGGCCGTGGTAGCCTGCGATCAGTTCACGTCCGACCCTGAATATTGGCAGAAAGTAGAGCAGGAAGCAGGCGAAGCCCCTTCTGCCCTGCGCATCGTGTATCCCGAAATTTATCTTTCCGAGGGCGAAAAGCGTATTCCCTTCATCCGGGAATCCATGGAAAAATATGTAGCAGAAGGCTCTTTGACCGTGCAGGTGGAAAACGGCTTTGTGCTGTGCGAGCGCACCACTGAAAGCGGCAAGCGCATCGGCCTTGTGGCGGCTGTTGATCTGGAAGATTATGATTTCACCCCCGGCACTTCCGCCCCCATCCGTGCCACAGAAGGCACCATTTTGAGCCGTATTCCTCCCCGTGTGAAAATCCGGGAAGGGGCTCTGATGGAAAGCCCTCATGTGATGCTGCTGATGGACGACCCGGATGATACGGTGCTTGGCAAGCTCTATGCGGAAAAAGAAAACCTGAAAAAGGTATATGATACGGAGCTGATGATGGGCGGCGGCACGCTGAAAGGCTGGGCCGTGACGGAAGATACGCAGAAAAACGCCCTGTATGCTGCGCTGAAGGATTTGAACGAAGCCTGCAAAGGGTTTCTGTTTGCGGTGGGCGACGGCAATCATTCTCTGGCAACGGCCAAGGCCTGCTGGGAAAACAAAAAAGCCACCCTTTCCCAAGAGGAACAAAAGACCGATGCCGCTCGCTTTGCCTTGGTGGAAATCGTGAACCTGCATTCCCCTGCCCTGCAATTCGAGCCCATTCACCGGATGGTTTTCCGTGCCGACGGCCACCAGATGATGCTGGACTTTGCCGCTTACCTGCGTGAAAAGGGCATGGCAACCGTGCCCGGCGACGATATCATCTTCCTCTTTAACGGCGAAAGAAGGGGCGTTTCGGTGAAAAACGCCGGGGATATGCTGCCCGTTGCTGTTTTGCAGCCCTTCCTGGATCAATACCTGCAGATGAACAAAACCTGCGAAATCGACTATATCCACGAAGCGGATGCGGTTGAAAAACTGTCCATGGATCAGGGCACGGGCATCCTGCTCACTTCCATCGAAAAATCCTCCCTGTTCCCCGGCATTGTCAGCGGCGGCGTGCTGCCCCGGAAAACCTTCTCCATGGGGCACGGCCACGAAAAACGTTATTATATGGAGTGCCGCAAAATCCGTTGATTTCAGGCGCAAAAGGCTGTACAATAAGTGCAGTCTTTTTTCTTTATGGAGGGAACTATGATGATTGCTTTCGGCCCTTCCGGCAATGCCGGTTCTTTTTACGAAGCCGGGTTCAAATCCACCTTGGAAGCACCGCAATATTTGAAATCCCTCGGCCTCAACGCCTATGAATATTCCTTTGGCCGGGGCATTAATCTATCACAGGAAATGGCCGAAAAAATCGGCGCAGCGATGGCGGCGGAAGGGATTCTTTTGTCCGTTCATGCGCCTTACTATATCAATTTAGCCAATCCTGACCCTGAAAAGCGGCAAACTTCCCTGAATTACATCTTGGAAAGTGCCCTGCGTGCCCAGTGGATGGGGGCGGAGCGCATTGTTGTGCATGTGGGCTCCCCCATGAAAATGGCAAGGGGAGATGCACTGCAAAACTGCCGGGAAGGACTAAAAGAAGCGCAGAAGCTATTAGACGAAAATGGCTTATCGCATCTGCATATTTGCCCGGAATGTATGGGCAAAAAGGGGCAAATCGGCAATCTGGAAGAAACCCTTGCCTTTTGCCTGCTGGAAGAAAGGTTCATCCCCTGTCTGGATTTTGCCCATATCCACGCCTTGGATCAGGGACGGCTGAATACGGCAGAAGATTTTGCAAAAGTTCTAAACATCGGCGAAAGCGTGCTGGGCTTACAGCGCATGCAAAAGATGCACGTTCATTTTTCCACCATCGAATATACATCAGCCGGAGAAAGGCGGCATCGCACCTTTGCGGAAAAAGAGTTCGGCCCCCGGTTTGATCATTTAGCTCCCCTTCTGAAAGAAAGAGCATATGCCCCTCGCATCATCTGCGAATGCCGTGGCACCCAAGCGGAAGATGCCGCCGAAATGCGGAAAATCTGGCAAAGTGGGCAATAAATTCTCCTGACTGCAAGGAAAATTTGCTCCATTTTGCTTCCGGGAAGGTGCAATTGCTATCAGTCTCCCAAATTTTTCCGCCGCCAAAAAAATAATTTACAATTTTATTTCAATTTATTGCAAAAATACTGTACTTGCGCCCCCTAAATATGCTATAATAAGGGGCGCGTTTTTTGCGTACAAAAAAATGCGCTTTTGCGAAAGGAAGAGATGGACGTGATCCAACCCCTTATTCTGGCTTCTGCCTCCCCAAGACGCAGGGAATTGCTTTCTGCCATGGGCCTGCAATTTCAGGTAATTGTGGCTGAAACGGAAGAAGCCATGACAGGGGATCCTGCCACCTTGGTGATGGCAAACGCCCGGCTGAAAGCGGAAGCAGTGCTGAAAATACATCCCGACCGCATGATTCTGGGGGCGGACACCGTTGTATGTATAGGGCAGCAGGTGCTGGGCAAGCCAAGGGACGAACAGGACGCCTTCCAGATGCTGCGCTCCCTCTCCGGCAAAGAGCACACGGTGTTTTCCGGCGTATGCCTGATTAACAATGGCAAAGCAGACGTGCGCTACGACGAAACGAAAGTGTTCTTTACCTGCCTTTCCGATGACGATATCCTTCGCTATATTGCCTCCGGAGAACCGATGGACAAGGCCGGTGCTTACGCCATTCAGGGCAAGGCCGGCATGTTTGTGGAAAAAATCAACGGCAGCTTTTCCAATGTGATCGGGCTGCCCATGGCACTGGTTCGCAGCATGCTCAAGGATGCCGCATTCCCCAACATATAACAACAGAAACGGACGGATGAGTTTCCATGGGATATATCGTACCTTACCTCGGCATTGATCTTGGCACTTCCAACACCCAGATTTATGTGCGCAAAAAGGGCATCGTGATTGATGAACCTTCCATTCTGGTGGCAGACCGCAGCGTGCGGCGCACCATCCGGGCCATTGGCGATGAAGCCAAGGCTCTCCTTGGCCGTACCGCCAGCGATGCCGTGGCTGTGAGGCCTTTGGTGGATGGTTTGATTCACGATTTTGATATGACGCAGGATATGCTGCAATATTTCGTGCGCAAGGCCATCGGTGCGTCCCGGCTTTTCAAGCCTCGTGCCGTGATGACCGTGCCCAGCCATATCACCCCCGTGGAAAGAAGGGTACTGCGCAAGGCGGCCGTCTTTGCCGGTATCCGGGAAAACCAGCTGCATCTGGTGGAAAAGCCCTTTGCCGCCGGTGTTGGCTGCGGCTTGCCAGTATTTGACCCCATCGGTTCCATGGTGGTGGATATCGGCGGCGGCAGTACGGAAGCGGCAGTTATCAGCCTTGGGGGCATGGTGGCCACGAAAACCATCAAAATCGGCGGTGCCAAGATGGACGAAGCCATCATCAGCCATATCAAACGCAATCATAATATCCTCATCGGCGAAAACACCGCCGAGGAAATGAAAATTTCGCTGGGCAGTGCCCTGCCCCTGAAGACGGACCGGCGTGCGCTGGTCAAAGGCCGGGATATGATTACCAACCTGCCCCAGACGGCAGAACTTTTCTCCAGCGAAGTCTATGAAGCCCTCCGGGCTCCCTGTCAGGCCATTTTGAGTGCCATTCAGGATGTGCTGTCCCGTACGCCGCCGGAACTGGCCGGGGACGTAATGCGCTCCGGCATCCATCTGACGGGCGGCGGTGCCCAGCTGCTGGGGCTTGATCAGTATATCGCATCGGAACTGAACATGCCGGTATTGCTGGCCCGTGATCCTTTGGGCTGCGCTGCCCAAGGCGTGGGGCATCTGGCCGATAATTTTGAACAGCTGCACCGCATTGGCCGTTCCAGCTTCCTGCGGGAAGAAATTGAGGAGTAACACATGGCAAGAAAACGCAAACACATGTTTACGGAAGAATCCGGCCAGCCGAGGGATAAGCATACCCCGGATCTTTCTGCATATCTACCGCCGGAAGAGGGCTATGACGCCGCCCCCGATGCCTTGAGCTATCTGCCGGAGGATGAAGAAGCTGTGCAAATCATGGAAGTACCCGATGAAAGCAGCGAATCTTCCCCGCAAGAAGACCGCACCATACGGGCAGACCGTGCATGGACACGGGAAGCCACCAGGGTGGACGCACGAGATCCCGATCTGGCTCGCCGCACATGGCAGCAGCAGGATAACTCCCGCGGCACCAGCCGCACCTATCATCCGCCCCGGAAGCAGGGCGAAGGCATCAAAAAGAAAAAAAGAAAGCAGGCCAAGAACGACCAGCGTTCCTTCATCAAATCGCTGGTGGTTATTGGCGTGTGCGTTTTTCTGTTCCTGTTTACGGCACTGTTGGTCATTTCCAATTTTGTGGATCATCCCCTGCTGATTCTGCCCAAGAAATGGGCCACCTCCATCATCACCCCGGTGCAGAAAGCCTTTTCCGGCATCACGGAAGAAGTGGCTGCTTATATGCGCAAATTAAAAGTGCGTGGAGATATCGAATATGAATATGAGCAGGCCATGATCCTGCTGGACGATTATGCCGACGATGTGGCTCTGATGGAAGAATACCGCCGCACCATTGATTCCCTGTATGACCTTTTATATGAACAGGAACGCAATTATGAAATGAACCCCTTGGCTGCTACCGTCATCGGCACGGACGCGGGCAACTATTTCTCCACCCTTACCTTGGACGTGGGCTCCAAAAACGGCGTGGAGCCTTATATGGCCGTGGTTTCCGGCGGCGGTCTGGTGGGCGTTACCTATGAAGTGGAAGACTATAAATGTCAGGTGCGCTGCATCATCTCCACCGATTGTACCGTGTCCGCCCTTGTGCAGTCCACAAGGGATCAGGGAAGCGTGAAGGGCACCATGGGTGTCAACGGCGAACCCATGTGCCGGCTGTATTATCTGCCCGAAAATGCCATTGCCAGACCCGGCGACGTGGTTGTAACCAGCGGTGTTGGGCTGGAATTCCCCAAAGGCATCCCCATCGGCACCGTGCGTGAAAGCACCCGTGGCATGGAAGAAAACAAATCCTATGTGGTGGTGGAGCCCCTTGTGGACTTTCAGCATCTGGAATATGTGACGGTATATCGCTATAAGCCGGCCTATGCGGAAGAAGCACAGGCCCGTGTTTCCGGCGTTACCGCCACGTTGGAACCCCTTTCCACTCCCCGTGCCATCCCCACATTCTCCGTGGGCAATGTGAGCGATTTCATCTTCAATCCCGATGAATTCCCCGGCGGTGCTGTGACGGCAACAACGCCTACGCCCACCCCTGCGCTGACCCCTGCCCCCACCTTTACGCCTGACCCCAACGCAACGCCTCTGCCTGAAAATTTGACCTATCAGCAGGCTCTCCCCGAAGGCGTGA
>JAZNQO010000017.1:0-87857 GCA_045590215.1 Clostridia bacterium
CAAGGAGCTCAAGTACGTCAAGAACGTCGTTGTTGCTACTGCTGACGCTGAAATCGCTGCTGCTGGCGTTGAGCTGAAGTATGAGGTTGGTACCATGATCGAGATTCCTCGCGCATGCCTGACCGCTGACGAGATCGCTCAGAACGCTGACTTCTTCTGCTTCGGTACCAACGACCTGACTCAGATGACCTACGGCTTCTCCCGTGACGACGCTGGTAAGTTCCTGAACGCTTACTACGATGCAAAGATCTTCGAAAACGATCCCTTCGCTAAGCTGGACCAGACCGGTGTTGGTAAGCTGATGAACATGGCTTGCAAGCTGGGCCGCGAAAACAACAAGAAGCTGCACATCGGTATCTGCGGCGAACACGGCGGCGATCCCACTTCCGTGGAATTCTGCCACAAGATCGGCCTGGACTATGTGTCCTGCTCTCCCTTCCGTGTGCCGATCGCTCGTCTGGCTGCTGCTCAGGCTGCTATCAGTGGCAAGTAATAAATTTTCCGAAGCGCAGGCTTCGTAAGAAACAGGATTGTATAATCTAACAAACAGCCACAGCCCCATGATCTGTAAGGATCATGGGGCTGTTTTGTTATGTGATGAGAATGCTGTCTGCAGCTTTTTTGCAGGAATTTTCAGCCGATGGAAGGGATAAAAAAACCCTTCTTGCATTTAACCGGCTGCCGGAGGGCAGAGGGGGCAGGAAGGGGACGTTTGTTTTTTGGGGCAAAGGATTAAGTGAGCACGGCGAGGATGGTGAAGAAGAGGATACTGACCACCGTCAGGGCAGAGAGGGCGGAGGAAACATCGGCTCTTTCCTCTTCCACATCCGCAAACACGGGCAGCACAAAGGGGGCTGGCAGGATGAAAAGCAGCAGCAGTGCGTTCAGGGCTATCATGCCGCCCAGCAGGAAGCGGTCAATGAGCAGCACGATGCCAAGCAGCACGGCCGAAACAAACAGGCGCAGCAGAATGAGGGACGTGATTTTCTTCCATTTAATTTCTTTGGGCGAGAGATCATAGCCGATGGCAAGCAGAATCAAAGCACTGGTGGGGGCGGAGATGAAATCGGTGATGGCATCGAGCACATTGCTGATGCCGGTGGGCTGCAGGGCTTTATACAGCCCGGTGGCACCAAAGAGGAGCCCGGCGATGATAGCCCAGACGGTGGGGGAAACGAGGGCTTCCTTCAAGGCACCCTTCACGCCGCTTTTGCCGGAGAGGAGAATTTTGTACACCGTGAAAACGAACAGCACCTGACCCAGATCCACCATAGCGAAGGATGAAACAGATGCACCGGGATAGAGAATGGCGAAAAGGGCATAGCCAAGCATGCCGGCCTCAAATCCGGCAGCAAGGAAAGGAGAGAGCTTGCCGGGAATATGAAAACGGCGGCACAGGAAAAAGCCTAAAAACAATGCCAGCAGGCAGGAGGAGAAAATAGTAACGGGCACGCAGATGCTGCGAACCGAATATTCCGCCGTGGCAAAGGCGGAAAACATCACGGCAGGCAGGGCAATATTTACCGCCACATTTTTCAGGGCGTTGACGCCGTCCCTTGTCAGCAGCTGCTTCTTCCGGCAAAGTACCCCCAGAAACAGCACGATAAAAACGGGCAGAACCTTTTGCAGCAATTGCATCACAGCATCCATAAGCGTATACAATCCTTTCGTGAGAGACGCCTGTTTCGGCGCAGCTTTGCCTCTATGATACCACAAAAAGAAAGGAACAACAATAGAAGATTCGTGATGAGGGAAGATGATTGACAGCGAAAGGCAGGTGTGCTATGCTTTGAAGGACGAAAAAATCAATCATGAGGTGGAACAATGATGAATAAAAATACCCATGCCATTTTGCTGGCTCTGGTGGGCGGCTATATTCTGTATACGGCATATCATCTGATTGAAAATCTGACGGGGGGGAAGGCGGATATGTCGCCAACCGCCGCCATCATTGCGGCTGCTTTCTTTGGGATTGCCGGGATTGCCGTTATGATTTACGCATGGAAAGTGTGGAAAGAGGCCAAAAAGGAAGCGCAAAACGAGCAAAAAGAGGAAAAACAGGATACAATGGATATTAAATGAATGAAAAAAGGATATTTTTGTTCTAAAAAAGCGATAAAATTCATGATTAATTAAAAAAATTACCATTTACAAAATGCGAGTTTATGTGTATAATTAGGTCAGAACTTTTCCGTAAAATATAAAAAATAAGGAGATGTAAAGAAATGAAAAAGTTCGTATCCCTCGTTTTGGCTCTGGCTATGCTGCTGAGCGTGTGCGCTTTCGCCTCTGCGGAAGATGCTCCCAAGAAGATCGGTATCTCCATGCCCACCCAGTCTCTGGAACGCTGGAACCGTGACGGCTCCTACCTGAAGGCCGAATTTGAAAAAGCCGGCTTTGAAACCATCCTGACCTACTCCGACAACGATGCCAGCCGTCAGGTGAACGACATCCAGAACATGCTGGCCGATGGCGTGGACCTGCTGGTTATCTCCGCTATCGATGCTGAAGCTCTGAACACCGTTATGGACGAAGCGGCTTCCCTGGAAGTGCCCGTCATTTCTTATGACCGCCTGATCCTCAACGACGCTGTTTCCTACTATGTATCTTTCGACAACTACACCGTTGGTAAGCTGCAGGGCGAATTCGTAGAAAAGACCCTGGATCTGGCCAATGCCGGTGATAAGGTTTACAACATCGAATTCACCGCCGGTGACCCCGCTGACACCAATGCTACCTACTTCTTCAACGGTGCTTTCGACGTGATGAAGCCCTACATTGATAACGGCACTCTGAAGGTTGTTTCCGGCCAGACCGAATTTGCCGCTGTTGCCACTGCCCAGTGGAACACCGACAACGCCCTGAACCGTGCTTCCAACCTGCTGGCTTCCTACTATGCCGATGGCACCCAGCTGGATGTGTGGCTCTGCTCCAACGACTCCACCGCTCTGGGCGTAGCTCAGGCTATCGAAACCGACTATGCCGGTGAAAACGCTGTGATCGTGACCGGTCAGGACGGCGACATCGCCAACCTCAAGAACATCGTGGACGGCAAGCAGACCATGACCGTTTACAAGAATGTTATGAATGAAGCCGTTGTTACCCTGGCTCTGGCTCAGGCTATGCTGACCGGCGAAGTGGACGGCGAAGCTCTGGCTCAGACCTTCGGCGTGCCCTGCGCTTATGACGTAGAATCCTACGAAAAGACCCCCGGCAACAAGGTTCCCTCCTTCCTGCTGGTGCCCTCCACCATCACCAAGGACAATCTGCAGGAACTGGTTGACACCGGCCTGTACACCATGGGCGAAGACGGCTATCTGGCTGCTGCTCAGTAATGAAATAATGTCGGTTTCTCCCGAAAGGGCGTGCTGACTGACAAACCAGTTGTGTTTGACTGGGCGGGGCACTGCCCCGCCCTTTCAACGTGTTGCGAAAGGAGGAATGAAACTTGGCTGACATCATTCTGGAAATGAAGTCAATCACCAAGGAATTCCCGGGCGTAAAGGCATTGGATAACGTGAATCTGGTTGTGGAAAGAGGGGAAATCCACGCCCTGATCGGTGAAAACGGTGCCGGCAAATCCACATTGATGAAGGTGCTCAGCGGTATTCATCCTTACGGCACATATGAGGGTGAATTCTATTACAACGGCGAGCTGTGCCAATTCAAGACCCTCAAGGATTCCGAAGAAAAAAACATCGTGATCATCCATCAGGAACTGGCGTTGATCCCGCTGCTCACCATTGGTGAAAATATGTTCCTGGGCAATGAATTCAAGAAAAACGGCGTTATCGACTGGGACAAAACCTATGCCGAAGCTGAAAAAAATATGAAGCAGGTGGGCCTGCAGGAATCTGCCCGTACCTTGATTAAGGATATCGGTACCGGCAAGCAGCAGCTGGTGGAAATCGCCAAGGCGTTTTCCAAGAACGTGAAGCTGCTGATTCTGGACGAACCCACATCTTCCCTCAATGATGAGGACGCCAAAATGCTGCTGGATTTGCTGATGGAATTCAAAAAGCAGGGGCTGACCTCTATCATCATCACCCATAAATTGAACGAGATCATTTACTGCGCCGATAAGGCCACCATCCTGCGTGACGGTGCCACCATCGAAACGCTGGTGAAGGGCGTGGATGATCTCAGTGAAGATCGGATTATCAAGGGCATGGTAGGCCGTTCCATGGACGACCGCTATCCTGCCCGTGAACATAATATTTTGCCCGAAGTGAGCATGGAAGTGGAAAACTGGACGGTGCATCATCCGCTGTACCCGGAAAAAGTGGTGGTGGATAATGTGTCCTTTAAGGTGCATAAGGGCGAAGTGATCGGCTTCTCCGGGCTGCAGGGTGCCGGGCGCACGGAACTGGCCATGTCCATTTTCGGCAAGAGCTATGGCGTGGATATTACGGGCAAGCTGAAGATCAACGGCAAGGAAAAGAACCTCAAAATCCCCCACGATGCCATTCGTGCCGGGCTTGCCTATGTGACGGAAGACCGCAAAACAAACGGCCTTTTGCTGAACGAAACCATCCGCATGAACACCACGCTGGCCCGGCTGGATAAGGTGTGCAATCATGGCATCATTGACCGGGATAAGGAACGCATTGAAGCCGAAAAGATGCGCAAGGAAATGGGCACCAAAACGCCTTCCGTTGAACAGCTGATCGGCAATTTGTCCGGCGGGAACCAGCAGAAAGCACTGCTTGGCAAGTGGATGTTTATCGAGCCGGATATCCTGATTCTGGACGAACCCACCCGCGGCATTGACGTGGGTGCCAAGTATGATATTTACTGCCTGATTAACCAGATGGTGGAGGCAGGGAAATCCGTCATCATGATCTCATCCGAAATGCCGGAACTGCTGGGTATGAGCGACCGCATTTATGTCATGAACGAAGGAAAGCTGCTGGCTGAACTGGAAACCAAGGATGCTACTCAGGAAATCATCATGGGTTACATCCTCAGAGACAGCAAATAAGCTGGGCACACAGTGCTGTATGTGAAAATTCACGAAAAGGAGAGTTTCCCATGACGACAACAACGATGGGATCCGGTGCCAAACAAGAAAGCACGAAGAGAAAAATAACCAAATTTCTGACGAAGAACTCCATGACCATTGCCCTTGTGGTGGTGTTTGTGTTGTTCTATTTCCTGACGGAAGGCCGTCTTTTGTACGCCCAGAACATGTCCAACCTGCTTTTGCAGAACGGCTATGTGCTGGTCATGGCCTGCGGCATGCTGCTGTGCATCCTCACCGGTGGTAACATTGACCTTTCCGTCGGTTCCGTGATTTGTCTCACGGGCGGTCTGGCCGCTGTGCTGATTACAAATCTGGGCTGGAACGTGTACCTCACCATTGCCCTGTGCCTGACGATTGGCCTGGCCGTGGGTATCTGGCAGGGCTATTGGATTGGCTATGTGCGTATTCCTCCCTTCATTACGACGCTGGCCGGTATGTTCATTTTCCGTGGCGTGGGCCGCTTGATTCTGGACAGTAAAACCGTGGCCATTCAGGATGCCACATTCAAAAACCTGTTCACTTCCTATATCACCATCCCCGGCTTGGATGGTAATCTGGTGACAGAAGTCAACAAAAAGGGCGTGGAAGTGACCAAGTGGGTTTATCATAACGTGGAAACCGGCTTGGGCACGTTCAAGGCCTGGTCTCCCTTGATTATCGGTGCCATCGTGGTGGTTGCCATTTTGGTGATGACGGCGTATAACCGTGCCAACAAGAAAAAGCACGGCTATCAGCAGAACAGCGCATTGGCCGATTACAGCAAGAGCGTTGTGATCGGTGCCGTAATTCTGTGGTATTGCCTGATGCTGAGCCAGTATAAGGGCATTTCCATTATGCTGATCTGGGTGCTTGTAATTTGCCTGATCTATCATTTCATCACGTCCAAGACGGCGTTTGGCCGCTATTTCTACGCCGTTGGCGGCAACGAAAAGGCCACCCGTCTTTCCGGTATCAACACCAATAAGGTGTACTTCCTGGCCTATGCCAATATGGGCTTGCTGGCCGGCCTGTGCGGCCTGCTGTGCTTGGCTCGCGTTGGCTCCGTTTCTGGCCAGACGGGTACTTCCTTTGAAATGGACGCCATCGGCTCCTGCTTCATCGGCGGTGCTTCCGCTTACGGCGGCAGCGGCACGGTTGGTGGCGTTGTGATCGGCGCACTTTTGCTGGGCGTTATCAACATGGGCATGTCCATCATGGGTATTACGGACTCTTGGCAGTACGTGGTTAAGGGTGCTGTGCTGCTGGTTGCCGTTATCTTCGACGTGGTGTCCAGCCGCAAGACCAGCAAATAATTTCTGTTGCAAAACACAGGAGGCGCAGTGCCAAAGGGTGCTGCGCCTCTTTTGGGAGGAAAGGCAATGGGCAATGCGGAAAGCCTGCGGAACATTTACCGGGAATATGTGCAGAAAGCGGAGCAGCTGATGGCTGGCAGGAAGCCGGGGGATGGCTTGCTTGGCATGGGCAATAAGCCGCAGGATGCTGCCTGCCACGATTGGTTTGACGGGCAGGTGGCAGCGGAAATGGCGACGATGCAGGGTGATGATTGCCCGGAAGCGTTGTGCTTTATGCTGAAAGCGGAGAAGGAATTTCCGGCCCCGGCATGTGCCTGGCTGATGCTGATTGCGGTGCAGCGGCATGGCCTAACGCTAATTGAGCAGCTTTCGCCAAAGCAGGCGGAAGAGATGCTTCTGTGGTATAAAAACGCCTATGCACCCTTTACTCGATTGCCGGTGCAGAAGGAAATTTTGAAAAAATTGAAAATGCAAAAGCAAAAAAATGTGTGAGGCATGACGCTTCACACATTTTCAGGTTTGCCAGAATGGAAAACGGTATTTTCAGCAGCGTTTTGTTTCTTTCCTTTTGCCCATGCCCGGCAGCATTTCAAACAGCATACAGCCAAGCAAACAGCCGAAGGTGTTGTTCAGGATGTCATCAAACTCAAAAAGCCCGATCCGGAAAATATACTGGCTGATTTCGGTTGCGCAGCTGCAAAGGAAGCCTATCAGCACAATGCGCAGGGAAATATACCGGAAAAGGAAGCGGTTGCTTTCCTTGGGGCGCAGGGCAGGCCATAAGAAGGGCAGCAGATACCCAAGCGGAATATACAAAAGGATATTCAGCAGAATTTCCACCAGCAGGGGCAGATCCGTCACGGTAACGCCGTCTGCAAAGGAAAGGGAACGCCGGTAAGACCACAAAAGTTCCCATTTGGCGGTGGGGGCAGGCCGCACTGCCCGAAACAGAATGGTTTCATAAAGATTAGCGATCATATACACAATGAAAATCACATATCGCATCAGCTTATAAACGCTGGACCAGCGGTGAAACAGACGATGCAGCACCGGCAGGCACAGCGCAAAAAATAAAACAAAAAGCGAAATGGTGGTAACCTGATCCATAAGCCTCCGGGGATGATTTTATTTGCAAAGCCTTCATCCTACTTCATTTTATCATAATCGGGCAGGGGCTGCAATGGTGAAGGACGGAACAAAATGTAAAAAAAGCGGCCATCTTGCGATCAAGACGGCCGCTTTGTGTTCATTAAATTCTTTCCACTGGCACCCAGATGGCTGTTTCGCAGTTGTCGCCGTTTGGGGTGTCCATATTATACCATTCGATATTGGCCCCCATGGCGATGCGGTATTCGCTGTTTCCCGGCAGCCATTCCCGGAAGATTTTTGTGTTCAAGCTTTGCAAGGCTCCGGGGAGCGGCCCCGTGCAAGGGAATTTGGCCCATTGCAGGGCAGGGAAGGTGAAAAGCTGCATCCCTTCCGGCACCTCGCCGCCCTGATATCGCCCGGCGATCATGTATTGGAAAGTGCCTTTCGGGGTTCCTTCGTCAAGGCAGACGGCAAATTCGCCCACGCCGTTTTCCCGCATGGCCTTTTTGAGGGGCGTTTCGGGCTGGGACGGATGATGCTTTTGCATAAGCTCATCCCAGATTTTCGGGATGTCCTGATAGCTGGTTTCAAAGGCCACGGGATAGGAAAAGCCGATCAATTGGAAGCTGTCCATTTTTTCTACGGTAAAGTGCATGTTGTTTCCTCCTTGGATGGTGATGGAAACCTGAAGGGGCAGGAAGGGGCGGATAAGGTGGGTATCCTTTTTTACCTGCATGGGGGTGAAGCCGTGGAAGCGGGAAAAGGCTTTGGTGAAGCTCTCTGGGCTGTCCCAGCCGTATTTCAGAGCCACGTCAAGCACCTTTGCCTCCGCATTGGCCAGCTCCAAGGCCGCTTTATACAGCCGCCTACACCGCACATATTCCGTCATGGAAAGCCCGGTCATCATGTGAAAGCCCTGCTGTAAATACAGGGGTGAAACCGCAGCGGCCCGGCAGGCCAGGTTGACGCAATCCTCTTGAAGAAGGGTTTTTTCCATTTCGTCGATGGCGATGCAGATGCTTTGGGTCCAGTTCATGAGGCTGCCTCCTTCGTGGTTCATGCGCTGATTATAGCATAGGGAGCGGGAAAAATCCTGTCTTTTTGATGGGCGTTTTGTCCGGCGCGAATTGAAAAAAACGCCGTCTCTCAAGCAGAGACAGCGTGAAAGTTTATTCCTTTACGATGATATCGTCCCGGAGGCGGTAGAGGGTCGCCCCGTACTTTTTGCGGCAGAAGGCATCCACAAACCAGTCGATATCCTTTTCTTCGTCGAACTGCACATAGCCGTAGCGGATGCCGTCCCTCCGGGTGCCTTTCATGTTGCTGTCCGTCCAGAGGATGGTATCCGTTTCAGGGTTATAATCACCGGAAATCATCATGCTGTGGGCCCCTACGCCATGCACATAATTGGCGGCCATCTGGAAAAAATCGCCCCGTTTGCACTGCATCATAAATTCCCGCGCCAGCTGCTGGTTTTCTTTCTTGGTCAGGCTGTTGTCATAGCGGAAGGAAGCGGCCACATAAAAGGGATTCCCCTCGGAGGCGGCGACCTCTTCCCATTCTACGCCGTAGACGTATGTTTTACACTGGTCCTTGGGCAGGTTGTTGGGAATAATCAGCTCCACGTCCGGAAATTCGGCCATGCGGTACTGATCGGAAGCGGATTTGAAGCAATGCACCGTGAAATTTTTGCACACATAAATATCGCCGCTTTTATAGGCACGCTGTGGCCGGCCATTGGCCTTGGTAAAGAGGGCTTCGGCTTCGGAGAGAATCGCCTCAATGAATTGCTCTTTGGGGGTTGGGGCGGTATTTTCGGCCAAAATGACCGGGCAGAAAAGGGCGATAGCCAAGAGTAAACAAAAAATGCGAGAAATAGGCTTTTTCATGCCATGGAGCCTCCCTTGAATCAATCAAAATTAGCATACGTTGAACGACACCAAAAGTCAAGAGGCGGAAATGTAAAATCTGCCGGGAGGGGGGAGAATGCTCAAAAGCAGCGTTGACATCCTTTGCAGATAATTATATAATGAAGTGATAGTGTTTTATCAAGGAGGAGCCGGGTGAAAAAGGCGTTGTTATGGGTTCTGATGGTGCTGCTGGGCGTTTGTGCTGCGGCAGAAGAAGGTATCAGAGGCTATGAAAAGGGGCAAGGATATCAATACGTATCCTTCGGCCAATATCCATATGAAAAGGACGGCACGGAAAAGCCGGTTATTTGGCGAGTGCTGGATGTGGAAAACGGGCAGGCACTGCTTTTGACGGAAGATGTGATCGATGCCCGGCAGGTGATTTTTGAAGAGGATCAGCGGGTGATTGAAAAACGCACCTACCGCCGGATTGCATCTTATGCCGAAAGTGATTTATACACATGGATGAACACCGAAGGTCTGGATAGGCTGCTGGGCGATGGGGAAGAAAGAAATGCGCTGATTGAAGAAAACGGCGGCGGCCTCTTTTTTATTCTGACCAGCGATCAATTTTTGACCACGGATTACGGCTTTGCCAATGACCGCTGGAATGAGCAGAAATCCCGGCAGGCTGTGGCCACCCCTTACGCCCGGGAAATGGGGGTTTATAAGGATTCTGGTAACGGGAAAAGCCCCTACTGGGCTTCCACCATCAAGGGCGCAGAGGATTATAAACTGCAATTGGTGGGCTATAACGGCCATTTGA
Source organism: Clostridia bacterium (assembly GCA_045590215.1). GTDB lineage: Bacteria > Bacillota > Clostridia > Christensenellales > Aristaeellaceae > RUG563. The sequence goes on from JAZNQO010000017.1 coordinate 10,081, forward strand.
GCTGGGGAGCCTATACCAGAGTAAATGTGGGGATACGCCCCAGCGTGCGGCTGGACTTGGAAATGATGCAGATAACAGGCGGCACTGGCACGTTGAAAGACCCCTTCACGCTGGCTTATGCAGCCCCGGCAGGGGGAAAGATGCAGCAGGCGTTGCCGGATGTGTGGGACACTTTGAAAGGAGATTAACGCAATGAAATATATTTGGCGCATTGGCTTGATTTTATTGCTATTGCTGAGCTTTCTTTTGCTGGTGCCTTCCGGAGCCATTGTGGCTTATGGCGAAGTGGTGGAATTGCCGCTGGATGCCAAGCAGGGCATGGAACCCTTGGAAGAGGGCTTCCTTGCGGAATGGCAATATGAAGACCCTTCCATTTCCGTGAAGATTGAAAAGGGCAGGCTTTACGAAACCAATTATGTGGTGGCCCATGTGAAGGTGGCCAATGCTTCCCAGCTTCGCACGGTGATGGCCAGCAATTATTATTCTCCTTCCACGTTAAGCGGCGAAACCATGGCCCGGCGCACCAATGCGGTGCTGGCCATCAATGGGGATTATTTTTCCAGCCGCAACGGCGCAGGCTATGTGGCAAGGCAGGGGAAGGTTTACCGCACCAAATGCGATAAGGCGCAATTTGACATTCTGATCATTGACAAGCAGGGGGATTTGCATATCCTGCAAAATGCCACCAATGAAGAGCTGAAAACATGGGAAAACGACGTGGTGAACGGCTTCACCTTCGGCCCCGGCCTGATTGTGAACGGGGAAGTGAAGCGGTATACGGCGGCGGATGTGACTATCGACTGTGCTGTGGAAAAATCCGCCCAGCGGATGTGCCTGGCACAGATTGGGCCGCTGGAATATCTTTGCATTTGCTCCGAAGGGCCGGAAGATCCCGGTTCCGTTGGGATGACGCTGGATCAGTTCACGGACTTGGTGGCCTCCTTTGAAGGCATTCAGAACGCCTATAATCTGGACGGTGGCTCCTCCTGCCATGTGGTGTTTGACGGCAAAAAGATCAATGCGCCGCTGAACCCCAAGCGGCGGCCCTTGTGTGATATGATTTACTTTGCTTCCGCATGGGAAGCGGAATAAGGAAAAAACAATGGAAAACGGCATGCTGGTTTTGTTTCGGGTGGGGGAAACCCCGGTAACGGCTTATTCGGCGGCGATTGTGGCAGTGATTGCGCTGGGCATTCTGCTGCTTCATATGCAATGCCGCAAGAAGGGGCTGAAAAGCCTGACGGGCTTGAATTTTGCCCTGCTTGCGCTGCCCCTTGGGCTGCTTGGCGCACGGGTTTTTTATGTGCTGTGCCGCATCAGCCTCTACAGCGAAATGGGCAATGGTGCAGCACTGAAAATCTGGCAGGGCGGCTATGCCCTGTGGGGTGCTGTGGGCGGCGCAGTGCTGGCGGCGTATTTATGCGCAAAGATGACGGGGCAAAAGATGCTGCGTCTGTCGGACGCAGCGGCAGCCCCGGCGGCGTTTACGATTGCGCTTTGCCGGATGGCGGAATATTTCAACGGCGAAGGCATTGGCATGATGGTGGAAAAGGAAGCATTCTGCTTTTTTCCGCTGGCTGTCAGCAATGAATGGGGCGAATGGTACTGGGCGATTTTTATGCTGGAAGCCGCTGCCGCCCTTGCGATTTTCGTTGTGCTGCTGAAAGGAAAGAAGGCCGAGGGCTGGCAGACGAAGACTTTCTTTTTCCTGTTTTGCACATGTTCGCTGCTGCTGGAAAGCCTGCGGCGGGATCAATTCCTGCGCTGGCTGTTTGTGCGGGTGAACCAATTGACGGCGGTGCTGGTATTGACGGGCATGATGGTTTTTGCCCTTGTGAAGTGGCTGAAAAAGAAGGAAGGCCGCACGCCGAAAGGGAAGACGGTTGCCCTTTGCTGGGCAGGCTTTGCGCTGCTTTCTGGGGCTTGCATCGGGCTGGAATTTGCGGTGGATAAATCTGCTTATCTGCCTGTCTGGGCGTGCTATAGCCTGATGGCGGTATGCGTGGCCGGGATGGGGCTTTGCGCCGGAAAACTGCTGTATGTAAAGGAATAAGCATTAATAAGCAAAAATGAAAAGGAGTGAAAACACTCCTTTTTTTGATGGGTTTATTTTCGTAGTTTTCGTGTGATAGGCTTTTCGTAGAGGTAAGTGATGAGGGCGGCAAGGAGGATGGCGGCGAGGAAGCAGCACAGGGTATATTTCAGCTGCCACGGGTATTCCCCGGCCATCCAAGGGGTGGTATTTTCGTGGGGGATGAAATCCCAGTTTTTCAAGTGCACCGCCAGCCATTGATGCCAGATATAGAATTGCAGGGAAATGGCGGAGAGGAAGGTCATCAGCCGATTGCCCAGCAAAAAGCGCAAGGGCGGCAGGCTGAAAGCGGAGGCAATCATGGCGCAGGCGAGCAGCACCGCAAAGGGGAAGCGGCTGTTCAATTGGCCAAGGCGAATGTTTTCATAGCCGTTTTGCCCGGCTTGGGTTTTGAGAATGGGAATAATCAGACAAACGCAGAGGATGAAAATGACGGTGAAAAACAGCTTGGTTTTGTTATCCGCCCCCTCTTTCCCCATTTTCTTTTGCAGGGAGGCATAGAGGGAGGCGGCGAAAAAGCCGATGGCGTAAACGTCTAAAAAAGCAGGCAATTGATTGATATACAGGCTGTTATCGGCAAGGCCGCTTACCAGATGCCGATAGAAAAAGGCCAGAGCCAACATGGCACCCCCTGTGAGCAGCGGCTTTTTCCGATAGCAAAGGGCAATCAGGGGGAAGACAAAATAAAACTGCATTTCTACCCCCAGCGTCCATAGGGCACCGTTGAGGGGCGTTTGCTGATAGCTGAAGGGGAAGAGGGTGTGGGTGAAGGTAAGATGGGCAATCAAATCCCGGACGGCATCGGAGGGGGTAGGGTAACTGCGCTGTACCAGAGCGATAATAAAAAGCGGCACAATGCACAAAAGATAAGATGGCAGGATGCGGATCAGCCGGCGTTTATAGAACGTGAGGGCAGAGGGCACAGGGGCTTTGCCGGTATAGGGCAAATACAGCAGAAAGCCGGACAGCAGCATCAGCCCGTCCACCCAGATATAGCCGGAGCGTAGCAGAAAATCAAGGGAAATAACGCTCTTGCCCGGATAAAAGACGGGGGTCAGCCAACCCTGCTGCCAGATGTGATACCAACCGACCAGCAGCACAAAAATGGCCCGGAAGCCATCCAACACGTCCAGATGCCGGTCATTTGGCGGCAAGGTAAAGGAACGAAAATGTAAGCGCAGCTTTTCCATGAAACCCTCCCATATTGGTGAAAAAAGGGCATGTATCCTGTGTTGGGGACACATGCCCGGATTTTATGCTTTGGTTATTCTTGCTCAACACGGGTCAGCCGGTAATACACCCTGGTTTTTTCGTGGAACAGCGTGGCACTGTTTTTGGTCAGCCGCATCACGTTATAGGTGTAGGTAAGATCGTCTTCCCGGTCGCCGATATTGAGGCCGTACACGGTTGCGTTATAGTAATGTTCCCGGCCGTTGATGTTGCAGGTGCCGTCTTCCCTAAATTCAAAGGAATAGCCCTTTTCCGTTTCCCAAGTGCCCATCAGCTTATAAACCGTCTTGTCCAGCCGTTTTTCGTCCACATCGGAATAGCCGGGAATCTGCTTATAATAAGTCAAAGCTTCAAAGGGCTTCTTATCCTCGTAGAGGGAATTGGCGTATTGGAAACAGGCTTCCTTATACAGCACGGGGATGCTGGCATACTTTTCGGAAAGCTCATCCTGCCAGAAGGGAGCCAGCGTATCAATGACCACCTTGTAATCCTTATGCTCCATGGCGGCATTGGCCATGCGGAAGGCCTCGGCGTAGTAAAGATCGGCGCAGGCTTCTGCCTTTTGCGGCGCATCGCTGATGTTTCCGGCCAGATTATACAGCCGGGCGGCCTGAGCCAAGTCGCCGTCATTTTCCGCCACCAGCGCAGCTTGATAGGCGTAGGTGGAGGCTCTTTCCTCCGCATCCAGATAACCGCCAATGCTGCGGAACATTTCCACAGCTTCGAGGGTTTCCCCGCTTTCTGCCAGGGCCAGAGCTTGCTGATAGGTGCAATCGTTCAGCTGGTCTTTGGCGTCGGCATAGCTGTCAAGGGCGGTGAGCAGGGGCGTAGCCGCAGCGAAATTGCCGTTGCTCTTATAATCCAGAGCCATCAGGTATTGCGCTTTCATGATGTATTCGCCGCTGTTCATATAGCCGTCCATATTTTCCAGCCGGGCGATGGCATCGGCATACTGGCCTTCGTCGATGAGGGTGATGGCATAGCCGTACTGGGCGTTGACCAGCTCCTCGGCACTGTTTTCATAATCGCCCAGTTCATGGAAAAGGGCGGCAGCCTCTTTCCAGTTGCGGCTGTTGGCATAGGCGATGGCCTTGTCATAGCGCAGGGAATCGGCATAATCATCGGCGTCCTTATAGCCGGGAATGGTGAGGAACAGTTCCAGAGCCTCGTCCTGATTGCCTTCGTTCAAAAGGGCAAGGGCAGGCTGATAGGTGCATTCTTTGCGGGCTTCCTGGGCTTCCGGCAAATCCGGCACCTGATCGAAGAAGGGCAGAGCGGCGTCATATTCCCCGGCCAGCATCTTTTCTTCCCCTTGCAGGTAAATGCACTGGGCCTGCAGCTGGGCGGCATCCTGATAGCCTGAAATCTTTTCAAACATTTCAGCCGCACGGGCATATTCGCCCATTTCCATGGCCTGCACCGCCGGGGCATAGAGGCAGCCGGTGGCACGGCGATAGGCGTCGGAATAATCCCCGGCCTTGAGGAAGTATTCCGCAGCGGTGTCATAATCCCCGGCTTCAAAATATTGCTCTCCGGCACCATAATAGGCCGTCTGCAGCTTCATGGCACTATCCCGGTAATCTGATAGCTGGAGGAAATGATCCGCAGCCAGCAGGAAATCACCCTGATCCATGGCGGCAAGGGCAGGCTGATAGAGACATTCTTTGGCGTTGTTGGCAGAAGACTGATATTCCCCAAGGGACAGGAATTTTTCCCGTGCCTCGGCAAATTCTCCTGCTTCCATCATATCAATGGCCCATTGATAATGGGACTGGGTGATTTTTGCACCGGCATCCTGATAGCCGGGAATCTGCTCGTAATAGGCAATGGCCTGGGCATAATCGCCGGCGGCAAATTGCTTTTCGGCGTAGATGTAACGGGCTTCCTTGGCTTTTGTTGCGCTGTCTTTATAATCGCCCAGCGCATCAAAGCCCGTTTGTGCCGTGCGCAGGGAGGTATAAGTGCCGCCGTTTAAGGAAGCGGTGGCAGAGCGGTAATCACATTCCAAGGCCAGCGTGGCGGCGTCCCGGTAATCTTCCAGAGCCAGAAACTGCTCTTTGGCACTTTCGTATTGAGCGTTATCCAAGGAACGATTGGCCATGTAATATTTATAGTAGGGAATGCCGTGGAAATAAACGCCATAGCCGAGGGCAGCCAGCACCACAAGGGAAATGAGCGTGCCCCAGATGATCTTGCGGCGGCGGCGACGCTTGCGCAGCCGCTGTTCCTTTTCCTGGGCAATGCGCTTCATTTCTTCCCGTTGCAGCCGCTGCTCTTCTTCCATGGCATTTTGCCGCTGGAAAATGATCCTTTCAATGGCAGCTTCGTTATACTGGGTGAAAATTTCGTGCTTGTCCCGGTGGCAGCGGCGGCAGGCCTCTTCCCTTGGGGCATTGGGGCGGCCACATACGCAGACCCACACATTGCCCTGATCGCTGGGATAGCAGGCGGCATCCCGTCCGGCCAATTGCTGCAACACCTGCAGCCGTTGGCCTTGCAGGGCGGGGGAGGGGACAAATTCCGTGGGCGATGCCGCCCCCCTGCGCCACACTGTGCCGTCTTCATACCATACCTTTTCAATCACCACTTCCATATCCTGCGCAGCGATGGCGTCTTCCGCCTCCATTTGCGTTTCAAAGGCGTGGTGAGAAGGGCCTTCCAGCCCCTGAATGCGTTCCACCTGACGGGCATATTGCTCCCCTTCCTGATCGTAGCACAGCAAACACACCTGAATGCTGACCACATCCTTTTCGGAGAGGTTATAGATCTCCATCGTGAGGACGGGATATTCTTCCGTGGGCATTTTGCAATGCCATAATTCCACCGGGCAGGTCAGGTCGATCCGCATGGATGAAACGCCTCCTGATACAAGTTAAGATGAAGGAAAATTTTTAACGATTGATAAACAGCTGAATTTCCTGCAGGGCATCGTCCCGGAAGGTGAGATAGAGAGTGGCGATTTCGCCGTCCAAGTCCACGGTGTAGGAGATGTTATCGGTTTCCTGGCTGTAGGAAATTTTGCCATAGGGAGCATTTTCGCCGTCGCCGTAGAGCAGGATGCCGCTTTCAACGATGGAGCCTTCGCTGTGGCGGAAGCGATAGAGGACGGTGTCGAAATAATCGCCTACACGCAGGCCGCGGGGGCCTTCAAAAGTGTCGTTGGTGATAGAGAAGCTGTATACAGTGGAGAACTTCTTATCGGCGTCGTATTTGCTGACCATGGTGATGCCGTCCCATTGCAGGGTGCGCAGGAAGGAATTGTCGCTGTCCGGGTTCCATTCGTCCACATTGGCACTGCCAAGCACGGAAAGCGCATCTTCGGGGGTCAGGGTATAGAAATCCAACCCGGAGAAGGCCAAATCTTCCCGGCAGAAGGGATCCAGCACAGAGCCGTCCTGAGAGGAGAGATAGGCGTGATATTCCGTTTCTTCCTGAATGAGGGCGGCGGTGGTGATTTCTTCCTTCATTTCTTCTTGGGTCAGCATTTCTTCGGCGGTGAAGAGGTCAATCTGCTGGATATAGCCCTGATCCATCACATACCTCACGCCTGTTTTCACAATGCCGTCCGCCTGCACATTATACACAACATAGGCAATTTCGCTCACCCGCTGGCCTTCCCGGAGGGCATAGCCGCGGCAGGTTTCCGTGCCGTTATCGAAGATGCAGAGCGTGGCTTCGTAATAGCTGCCCTGCAGGGTGGGGTTATCATTGGGGTACACCTGAAAAATCATTTCCATGGTGTCGCCCACTTTGAGCCCACGCAGGCAGGCTTGATTCACGGAGAGCCGGGCACCCAAAATGTGGGTGTCGTCCTTTATGGCATCGGTGGAGATGGTGATATCCCCAAGGCCGGACAGGGCAAGGTAATTGCCCTTTTCATTGGCGGTGATTTCGCAGCCGTTGGTTTTCAATTCATCCAGCAGGGTGGCTTTATACATTTCGATTTCTTCAAAGGTCAGGGGCGGATTGGCATCCGTTTCTGCCAGCGCAGCAGGCAGGATCATCATGCAGCAAAGCAGGAAAGCAAGCAGTTTTTTCATAACGGTTCTCCTTTATATTATATTTGTTGAGGATTTTCAAAGGGAAATATCTTCCACGCCTTTTTCCGTGACCAGCGCATAAATCAGCCGGGCCGGGGAGACGGGTGTTTTGGAAAAGGTAAGGGCATCCAGGATGCGCTTTTCCGTTTCCCTGGCACTTTCTTCGTCTTTTGCGTGGAGGGTGCAGAGCACGTCGCCGGGGTTTACATAATCGCCGATGCGCTTATGCAGGATGAAGCCCACGGCAGGGTCGATCACATCGTCTTTTTTCATGCGCCCGGCTCCCATCTTCTGGGCGGCCAGCCCCAAGGCCACGCCGTCTGTGGCGGAGAGATAGCCGCTTTCCTTGGCCAGCACGGGATAGATGCAAGGGGCTTTGGGTAAAAGGGCGGTATCGTCGCACACGCTGGGATCGCCGCCCTGCGCCGCTATCATCTCTTTCAGCTTCCGCAGGCCGCTGCCGTTTTGAATAGCGTTTTCCAATTGAGCGTGGGCATCGCTTTGGTTTTCGGCCAGCCCTGCCTCCATCAGCATCCGGCTGCCAAGGAACAGTGCCACATCCTTCAGCGGCCCCTGCACCTTGCCCTGCAAAATATCAATGGCTTCCTTCACTTCCAGCCCGTTGCCCACATGGGAGCCTAGCGGCTCTTCCATGCCGGAAATCACGCAGCTGATGGGACGATGGAGGAGGGAGCCGATTTGCACCATGGTTTTGGCCAGATGCAAAGCGTCGTTCAGCGTGGGCATCAGGGCCCCGGAACCCACCTTCACATCCAGCACGATGGCCTTTGCGCCGGAAGCGAATTTTTTGGAAAGAATGCTGGAGGCGATCAGCGGCACGGAGTCCACCGTGCCCGTCACATCCCGCAGGGCGTAAAGCCGCTTATCCGCAGGAGCCAGATTTTTGCTTTGCCCCACCACGCAGCAGCCGATCTTCCGCACAATATCCACAAAGGTTTCTTCGTCCAGCTCCACCTTCATGCCGGGGATACTTTCCAGCTTATCCACCGTGCCGCCGGTGTGGCCAAGGCCGCGGCCGCTCATTTTAAGCACTTTGCCGCCGCAGGCAGCCACCAGCGGAGCCAGCACTAATGTTGTGGTATCACCCACGCCGCCCGTTGAATGTTTATCCAAGGGGATGCCGCCCACGTCCGGCTCCAGCATGGCACCGCTTTTAGCCATATGCCATGTGAGGGCAGCGGTTTCTTCGATGGTCATGCCGTTTAGACGAATGGCCATCAGCAGGGCGGCCAGCTGATAATCGGGCAGGCTGCCGTCCGCCGCACCCTGAACAAAAAAGCGGATTTCTTCTTCTGTAAGGCTTTGTTTACATTTCTTGTGTTCAATCACAGAAAGAATATCCATACTGCATTCCACCTCGTTTTGGAGCCTATCCTTTCCTTATTACAATAAGCCAAATGTAGTATAGCATACTTTGTTTCAATCGTAAAGCAAAGTATGGCAAAAATACGAAAAAAAATTTAATAATTTTATAAAAAACGCTTGACCTTGTAACAAAAATGTAATAGAATACAAAAGAAGGATTGCATCTTTCACTTTTTGTGTTCTAATTCAGCGGAAATACCGCTGTAAAAATGGGTTCCGAAAAGAATGAGGAAACGGATGGGGTGTGCAAACTTTATGAAGAGAATGGGTATGTTCGGGAAAATGATGGCGATCGCCCTGCTGATGGTGATGGCAGCGGCTGTATTGCCCATGCAGGAAGCATATGCTGAAGGCCAGTACGGCTATCTGGTCATCAATAACGACACGGTGAACCGTGTTGTTAATTTCCGTCCCAAGCCCGGTTCTTCGGACTATAAAGACAGACTGCCGGAAGGGCTGGTGATGGAAATCATTGATACCACCACGTATCGCAACGTGCTTTGGTATCGGGTGAAGAACCTGAAAAACAGCGAAACCGGCTATATCCATGGGGATTTCTTTAAGACCATGGACGAAGCGGCTGTGCAGGAATGGACGGACGCCGGAACGGATTTGTTCCCCTCCTATGCGCCGGAAATTCCCATCACCCCCGGCCTTACGCCCCTGCCCGGCGTGACCCCCTTTCCCGAAATTACGCCCACGCCCAAGCCGGAGCTGCCGGACGATATGGGCAATTATGTGATTACGGTGAAGCAGGGCGTGAACGTGCGCAAAACCCCGGACGGCACTTGCCTGACGGGCCCCATGAGCTCCAAAATTCCCAAGGGCACCATTCTTCCCTATTACGGCGTGCCCGTGGAACTGGCAGAAAACAAAACGTATTACTGGCAGTATATTGATTTCAATGGCCTGGAAGGCTATATCCGCAGCGACTGCTTTGAATACTGCGATTTTGAAGGCAATTATGTCATCGGCCCCACCCCCGTTCCCGAAGCTACGCCCACCCCGGAACTGTCTCCCGGCTCCACACCCCAGCAGGGCACAGTTGTTACCAAGGCCGGCGGCCTGAACTTCCGCAAAACGGCTGGCGGCACCATGATGTATCAAATCAAGCGTGGTGTGACGCTGCCCTATTTCGGCACGGATAAAGCAGACGGCTATACCTGGTATTATGTATACGATGCCTCTACGGGCACTTACGGCTTCCTTCGCTCCGATTTCCTGAATGTTTATCCCAACGGTTCCGGCGATACGGAAACCGATGCGCCTTCCACCGTTACCGGCTATGTGGCCACCTCTATGAGCGATGTGTATCTGCGTGAATCCGCTTTCACGGGTGCTGATGCTTGCGGCAAGGTGAAAGCAAAGGGCACTGTGCTGCTGATGACGGGCAACAAGGTGAAAGACCGTGCTTACGAAAACCGCTACTGGTATCCCGTTGTGACCAGCGATGGTACAAGGGGCTATATCCGCAACGATTGTATCTTTGAACTGGCCCAGTGGCAGGTGGACTACTACAACCAGTACGGCACTTGCCCCACGCCCACCCCGGCCCCGGCCACGCCCCGTCCCGGCAACAGCGATTATCTGATCACCACGGACGGCTCTCTCAACGTGCGCACCGGCCCCGGAAAGGACAACAGCGTGCTCTTTGGCGATACGCAGCTGGATAAGGGCTATGTAACGAAGTTCTACGACACCAAGATGGTTGGCCAGGTAAAGTGGTATAAGATTAAAGTGCTTGGCAGCGATGGCTGGGTGCATGGCAGCTACGTGCGAGTGCTCACCAATGCGGAATATGACGCATGGCAGGGCGAGCAGCCCACGCCTACCCCCAAGCCTTCACCTACTCCCTTGCCCGATCCTTCCACCTTCAGCGATCTGGCCCTGACCACCGCTGATAAGGTTATCCTGCGCGCCAGTGCTTCCACCAGCAGCAAGGAACTGACCAGAGCCTATTACGAAGGCACGCAGGTGAAATATCTGGGCAAATATGAGCTGGATAAATCCGGCGATTTCTACTGGTTCAATGTGAAGTACGGCAATCTATCCGGCTGGATGCACGGCGATTTTGTGCGTGTATTGACCGAAGAAGAAAAGACCATGTATGAGCTTTCCGGCGATCCCGATGCGCCCAGAGAAGCCACTTACCGCAACCTGAGCCTTGGCTCCACCGGCGAAGACGTGACCGCCCTGCAGAACGAGCTGGTTGAAAAGGGCTATCTGGATGCTGCCTATGCCACCGGCATCTATCAGAGTGCCACCGAAGCAGCCGTGCGTTCCTTCCAGAAGGATAACAAGCTGACCGTGGACGGCGTGGCCGGCGAACAGACCCAGCACGCTCTCTTTGGCACGGTGCCCGAAGGCACTTATACCGGCAGCTCCGTCACCCCCGTGCTCTATCCTGTTGAAATGGTTGACTGGTGGACGGGCGATGTGAACGAGATCTGGTCTCCCGGCACGGTGGCCATCCTGACCGATGTGAAGACCGGCATCTCCTTCCGTGCGCAACGCCTCTTTGGCGCGAACCACGCTGACGCCGAGCCCAAGACCACCGATGACACCGCTGCGATCTGCCGCATCTATGGCGTCAGCAATCCGCAGGAAATCTCTGACCGTGAATCCGAATTGCAGTCCTGGCGTCGTCGTCCTATGTGGGTTACCATCGGCGGGCGCACCTTCTGCGGTTCCATGTATGGCATCCCCCATAACTTCAAGGACGACAGCATCCCCGATAACGGCTACAACGGCCAATTCTGCATCCATTTCACCAACAGCATGACCCACGGCAGCGATGATAATCCTGCCAAGGTGGACGTGGATAACTATAAGAACGGCTATTACGGCCATCAGAGTGCCATCAAGGATGCGTACAAGCTGTCCGAAAGCGGCTGGAAAGATAAGTAATATGAAACAATACGATGTATGTATCATCGGCGGAGGCGCAGCGGGTTTAGCCGCTGCGCTTTCCGCATCCGAAGGGAAACAGAAAATTGTGCTGCTGGAAGGTGCCCTCCGTGTGGGACGGAAAATATTAGCCAGCGGAAACGGGCGTTGCAATCTGCTAAACATGCAGGATGCGCCCTATTATGGTGAGGGCGATTTTGCCAAGGCGGTTTTCAGCCATCTGGGACGGGCGCAGGTGCTCTCCTTCTTTCATGCGCTGGGTCTTGTGACACGGGAAGAAGAGGGCGGCAGGGTGTATCCCGGCTGCGGTCAGGCGGCGGCTGTGCTGGATGTGATGCGAAAGGCACTGGAAAGAAGGAATGTGCCGATGCTTTGCGATGCAAAAGTATCGGCTATCGAAAAAGACAAGCAAGGCTTCTTCGTCCGTTTCGGCGAGCAGCAGTTGCTTGCCCGGAAGGTCATCATTGCCTGCGGCGGCATGGCCGGAGGCAAGCTGGGCCATGACGGCGGTGCCTATGAATTATTGACGTCTTTTGGGCATACCATAAAAAAGCCGCTTCCGGCGTTGGTGCCTTTGCTCGCCGATAAGAAAGCTATCAAGGGCTTGTCCGGCCTGCGCTTGCCTGCTATCCTGACCCTGTGCGACGGCGAAAAGCCTTTGTCCTGTGCCGGCGGCGAAGTGCTCTTCACCGATTACGGCATCAGCGGCATTTGCGCTATGCAGTTGTCTGCGGATGTGCACTGGGCGAAAAACCCCCTGCTGTCCATTGATTTTTCGCCCACGCTGGGCTTGGCGGACTGCGAATATCGCCGAAAACCGGCGGAAAATATCTACAAAAATCAGCAGAGCGTGCAACGGCTTTTGGCTGAACGGCAGCGGAAATTGCCGCCGGAAGAGATTTTGTGCGGCCTTTTGCCCCGGCTTTTGGCCGAAAAGCTGCAAGGATTATCCCTGCAGCAATTGGCGAAAGCGTTATGCGCCTATCCTGTGCCGATTGTGGGCGTTCGGGGCTTTGAATATGCCCAAGTGACCAGAGGCGGTGTGAAAGCAGCGGATTTTGACCCTGCAACCATGGAATCTACCCTGCAAAAGGGGCTTTATGCCGCCGGGGAAATTCTGAACGTGGACGGCGATTGCGGCGGCTACAACCTGATGTTTGCCTTTGCTTCCGGCCTTCTGGCCGGGCAGGCAGCCGTGAAATAAAGGAGGAAAAAACATGGCTTTTGTGAACCTGAACCCCGGAACGTTATTGGCCCCTGTGCCCGTTGTGCTGGTCTCCTGTGCACGAAAAGGTGAAAAGCCCAATGCCGTCACCATCGCATGGGCCGGAACCGTGAACTCTGATCCGCCCATGGTGTCCGTTTCCGTGCGCCCGGAACGCTATTCTCATGATATCATCGAAGAAACCGGCGAATTTGTGGTGAATTTCTGCGGACAGGATAACCTGAAAGCCACCGATTGGTGCGGCGTGAAAAGCGGCCGGGATTTTGATAAGTTCAAGGAATGCGGCATGACCGCCGTGCCCGTTCCCGGCATGGACTGTGCTCCTGCCATCGGCGAATGCCCGCTCTATCTCGCCTGCAAGGTGAAAAGGGTGGAGCGGCTGGGCAGCCATGATATGTATATCGGCGAAATTGTGAGCGTGGGTATTCAGGACACCCTGCTGGACGAAACCGGGCGTATTGACTTTAACAAAGCAAACCTCGTGGCCTACAACCATGGAGCCTATTATGCGCTGGGCGAAGCCTTGGGCTTCTTTGGCTATTCCGTGGCTGCCCCGGACGTGCTGGAACGCCGCATGGCACAGTTGAAGTAAGGGGAGATGGGGGAGATTATTGGGAGGGGCTTTCTTTTCGGGAAAAGAAAGCCCCTCCCAAACTCTCCGAAAGAGAACCGGTTCGGGATGGGGATATAACATAAGAAGGCAATGTGCCCGTGGAAGGGGATGAGGAGTACAAATGGAACGGTACGAATTGAAGGAGAAGGATCATCAGCTGATTCAGATGGCGCTTCAGTGCCTTGCGAAGAATTTCGACGATGGGGTGTACAACCACACTGTCGGCTGTGCCCTGCTTTGCAAAAACGGTAAGGTTTTTTGCGGCGTAAATTGCGATGGCATTCATGGTTCCTGTGCGGAATACATCACAATGGGTATGGCCGTTTCTGCCGGGGAGCGGGAATTTGACACTATCGTGGCGGTGCATGAAAAGCACCTGAATGGCGTTATTCCCCCTTGCGGCAATTGTCGGCAGATGTTGTTTGAATACTGCCCGGATATCAAAGTGATTGTCAATGATGAAAAAGGCAAGCTCATCAAAGTTGCTGCCCGGGATTTGCTTCCCTTTACGTGGCAGAGCGTTGTTTGCTGAAAGGATGAAAACAAATGAAAGAGCCCTTAAACTGCTGTTTTTGTGTGGGAAAGGATTGGTTTCGCTATCGTGTGGGGGCGATTATTATCGCCGACGGGCATGTGCTGCTTTCCTATGGCGAGGAAGTGAAGCATTATTATACTGTTGGCGGCGGCGTGCACGTGGGCGAAACGGCAGAAGAAGCGTTGCTTCGGGAAGTGAAAGAAGAAACCGGCGAAGATTTTGAAATCCAGCGGCCGCTGTGCTTCATCGAGAATTTTTTCAAGGGCAAGGGCGGCTCTTTGGAGGGCTTGGATTGCCACACCATTGAAATGTATTATTTAATGAAGCCCAAAGAAAAGAAAGAGTACGATGTGGGAAGCGTTAATTCCGGCGGCGAAAGCGAAAAAATGCGCTGGCTGTCCATTGATCGCTTGGATGAATACGATGTGCGGCCGTCTCTCATTAAGGATCTGGTGAGAAACCTGCCGGAACAATTCCTGACCATTGTCAACGACGGAAGAGAACAGCCGTAAAATGGAGGAAACGATGCTGGAGAAAGACTGGATTTTTTCAGGGGACACATACAGCTGTGACCTGCGGGCGGCGGCGGTGCTTGTGAAGGATGGCAAAATTCTGGTGCAGCGTGACAGAAACGGCACGGAGTATGCCCTGCCCGGCGGCCATATCAAAATCGGCGAAACGCTGGAAGATGGGCTGATTCGGGAAATGCAGGAAGAAACGGGCGTTTCGATTCATATCCAAAGGATGCTGTGGAGCGAGGAATGTTTCTGGGAATGGAAGGGCAAAGCCGCCCACAATATTTCCTTTTATTATCTGATTGATGTGCTGGAAAACTGCGCCTTGCTTGCCACGGAAGATTTCATTTCGCAAAAGGACAATGGCAATGTGGTGCTGGGCTGGATGCCTATCGAAAAGCTCAAGGACATCACCATTTACCCGGAATTTCTGAAACAGCAGATTTTCCATCTGGATGCCCCCATTCAGCATTTCATCACCAGAGCATAAGCGAAAATCCATATAAACAAAGCCCGTCAAGATGTGAGAAAAATCTTGACGGGCTTTGTTGTAACATAGCAATAGTGTGGGGAATAGAACAACAAGAATTATTTTCCTTACCCCAAGTCGGTTTCAGGAGAGCGCGAGAGGATACTTTTGACGCAATAGTACCCTCTCGTATATAACCCCTTACTCCGTTTCTATGTTCTCAAAGAAATCGTTCTTTTCCACGTCTTCGCCCACGGTGGTATGGGCGAGGCCGAAGCGATAGCAGGAATAATCGCTGTCCCGTGGTTCCACGGTGAAAAGCTCAAATTCGCCGGTTTCCTTATTCTTCTGTCCCTGATCGTGCTGGGAGAAGTGCCAGCGATAGCCTTCCAAGGCCATTTCATAGCCCGTTTTGCCATCGAAAGCGGCAAGGGGCTGATCCCAGTCCATTTCGATCTGATTTTTGGGATAGAGATGCAGATACAGCTTTTTCACTTCCCAAGTGCCATGCTTTGCGGCCAAATCTGTATATTTGGAGGCATCAGCGGCGGTTTTGATGCAGTTTTGCATGGCATCGGCGCAGGTTTTGTGTGCGCCGTGGCCATATTCGCCGTTCACGTCATGGGTGATGACCACGTCGGGCTTGAAGCGGCGCAGCTGCTCCACCAAGAATTTATTGGTGGCCCCTTTGCCCCATGCGTCATAGATGGTGGCCACTTTGGTGGAATACTTATCCCAGAAATCGTTGATGACGGGATAGGTTTTCACGCCGCAGGCCCACAGACCGTTGAGCAGCTCGCTTCTGCGCTCCATGAGGTTGCAGGTCATATAAACGACCACCACATCCATCTGCTTTTCCCCGGCATAATAGGGAATGGCTCCGCCAAAGAACAGCATCTCGTCGTCGGGATGGGCCGAGAGCAAAAGCAAATCCGCCTTTTCGGGGGCAGGCTGCCAAAACTGGACGGTGGAAGGCAGATCCCCTTCGCCGTAAACGAACAATTCCCCGATGCAAAGGGTGGTTTGCTTGGAAGAAACGGGCAGGATACGAATCTGCTTTTCCCCTTCCAGCGGCGCAAACTCATGGGCATAGAGCCCTTCGCTCTCATAAACTGTTACCCATTCGCCGTTGCGGCGTGCCTGCACCTGCCAAGGGGTCAGCTTATCCCCAAAGCAGACATAGACGCCATGAATAGGGGTATCCTTCGGGGCTTTTACGGTAACGGAAGGGTTTTTCATTTTGTTGCTCAGATAGATGGTGTGCCAATCCCTATCATAGATGCGATCCAGCGTTTTATACTTGCCGGGGGAGAGGGTGAGCTCACAATCGGCGGTGATATCCTTGGCTTCTTCCGCCAAGGCCGGCAGGCAGCACAAAAGCACAAGCAAAAGCAGCAGCAAAAACTTTTTCATAAGGCCTCCGAAAAGAACAGGGCTGCCCCTGCGGACGATATGCCCGGCATGACAGCCCTGCTTTTTGAAATTTCAGATGGAATTATTCTTCCACGAGAGCTTCAACAGCTTCTTCCACGGCTTCTTCAGCGTAAACTTCTTCCGCTTCGCCGGGGATTTCCATGTTGTCGCTTTCTTCAAAGGCGTTATCGGCCAGAGCTTCACGAACGCTCAGACTGATGCGCTTGGCTTCGGGATCCACAGCCAGCACCTTCACATTGACCAGCTGGCCAACGCTCAGCACGTCTTCTACCTTTGCGACTCTGGTCAGGGCGCACTGGGAAATGTGAACCAGACCGTCAACACCGGGTTCCAGTTCAATGAAAGCACCGAAGGGACGGATGCGGACGACTTCACGTTCCAGAATCAGGCCCACGGGATACTTTTCTTCGATGTTGTCCCAGGGCTTGGGCTGCAGCTGCTTGTAGCCAAGCTGGATGCGTTCACGATCACGATCCAGAGACAGAACCTTTACTTCCACTTCCTGGTTGATCTGCAGCACGTCAGAGGGATGGCCAACGCGGCTCCAGGCCAGATCCGTGATATGGATGAGGCCGTCCACGCCGCCCAGATCCACAAAAGCACCGAAATCAGCAAAGCGGCGCACGATACCGGTGATGGTTTCGCCTTCCGTAAGCTTTTCCCAAGCGGCAGCCTTCTTGGCGGCGTTTTCTTCTTCCACCACCTGCTTGCGGCTGGCCACGATGCGCTTCTTCTGCTTGTCAACGTCGATGATCTTCAGCTTCATTTCCTGACCCACGAACTGGCCGATCTTTTCAACATAACGGCTGGCCAGCTGGGAAGCGGGAACGAAAGCACGGATGCCGCCTTCGATGGTGGCCAGCAGGCCACCCTTAACGGCTTCCTTGCCCACGGCGTCGATGTATTCGTTGTTTTCAAACTTAACCATCAGCGCATCCCAAGCCTTGCGGTTTACGATGTTGCGCTGAGAAAGCAGGACGTTGCCTTCGCCATCATTAACCTTGACGACCTCAACTTCAATTTCGTCGCCCATTTTTACGTCCTTGTCCACCAGGTCGGCTTTCTTAATGAGCCCATCAGACTTATAACCGATGTTGACGCAAACTTCGTCTTCGGTGATCTGGACGACCGTGCCGGTAACCGTCTGGCCGTTGTGAATACGGACAACAGTCTTTTCGATGTCTTCCATCGTGAGCACGGGGGTATCATTGGTGACGGGTTCCTGAAGGGTTTCCTGGTCGATGTGTTCCATGTCGTTCATGCGTGTGACAACCTCCTTAAATGACCAATCCGGTGTGGATGCGCCGGCGGCTATTCCTATGTATTCCGTGTGGATATTTCCAAAGTGCGGCGGTATTTCCGCAGCACGTTCCACCAAACAGGTGCGTGGGCAAAGGGCCTTGCAGGCTTCATAGAGCTTGCGAGTGTTGGCACTCATTCTGCTGCCCACAACAATCATGGCATCTGCCTTTTTTGCCAGCTCTCTTGCCGCTTCCTGGCGGCGGGCCGTGGCGAGGCAGATGGTGCATTTTTTTTCAAGATGTTGGATTTTTGTTTCCAGGATGCCGGTGATGCTCTCCCAGCGTTCCATGGGAAAAGTGGTCTGGGAAACGCAGAGGGCGTTTTCCATTTCCGGCAGGGCAAGGGCGTCTCCCTCGTTTTCGATGATGTGACATTCCCCGTGGCACCAGCCGGCCGTGCCTTGCACTTCCGGGTGCTCCCTTTCGCCAATCAGCAGAACCGGAAGCGCACTTTGCGCCACGATCTGATGCAGAGCTTTGACATAGGTGCAGGTGCAGTCTCTGATATCCAGCCCCTGCCTTTCGCAGGCGGCGTACACATCCGGGCTTACGCCGTGGCTTCTTAGCAGCATAATGCCGTTTTCTGCCTGCCCAATATCGGTCACCTGCCGCACGCCTTTTTCCGCAAGGGCGGCGGTGGCCTGGGGGTTATGGATGAGAGCACCCAGCGAATAGCAGGGAATCCCTTTTTGCAGAGCCTCCTCCGCCGCCAGATGTGCCATTTCCATGGCCTTTCTTACCCCGGCGCAATAACCGGCGTGTGCTGCGAGAACACAAGGCATCCTCTTCTACCACCCCAAAATTGAGCTAATATGAAAGTATTCGCTGTTTCTCCTGTTTTTCCTGCTGAAAAAAATAATTTTTTCATATTTTTATGAACTTTTTTTCAAAAAGCATAATTTGCGGGAAAAGAAGGGAAAAGAGCAGGTTTTGCAAGGCTTTTTTGGCAAAAACAGGCTTGTATTTTTGCCCTTCGTGTGGTATACTAACTCCGTGGTGCGCTTTGGCGTGCCTGTGCTGTCGTGGAAAGGAAACGGCAGGTACGGAAAATGAAATGTGTCCTTGAAGAAAGAAGGGTTTAACGAAGAGTGGGAACGGCAATGCACAGCTTTGGGAAGCGGAGGTTTATTCCGCATCCGGCAAAGGCGATGTGTTGCGGTTGAGCCCACTCTTTATGTATTTTCAGCCGGAAAAGGAGAACGATATGCCCCCCAAAAACGCCAACATGCAAAAGATTACAGCTATTTGTGAACGCTTCGCCGCAAAACTGGAATATTATCTGTGCGACGTAGCCATAGAAAAGGAACCCACCGGCCGGTACCTTCGCATTTATATTGACAAAGACAGCGGCATTACGCTGGATGACTGCGAAAAATATCATCGGGCGGTGCAGGCATCTCTGGAAGATTATGATTATGATTTTCTGGAGGTTTGCTCTCCGGGCATTGACAGGCCCATCAAAAACCAGCGGGATATTGATATGTCCATCGGGCTGGAAGTGGCGGCCAAGCTCTATAAGCCGCTGAACGGGCAAAAGACGGTGCAGGGTGCACTGGTGAGGATGGATGAAAACGAAGTGGTGATCCTCTGCGGGGAAGAAGAAATTGCAATGCCTCGCAAGAGCGTGGCGCAGGTGCGGCTGGTGCCGGACCTGAGTGCCTTGGACGAAGAAGAAACTTTTTGAAATTTATAGAAAGCAGGGGTTAAGAAACAATGGCAGCTCGCAAGTCTGAAATGTTTGAAGCAATCGAAAATCTGGCCAAGGCAAAGGATATCAATGCCGAGCAGATTATTTCCGCCGTGGAAGAAGGTTGCAAGGCCGCTTACCGCAAGTATGCAAAATATTCCTCCGCCCAGAACGAGGCTGCTTCCACCAATCTTTCCGTGGTGATGAGCCGGGAACACGATATCCAGATTTTCGCCCGCAAGGTGGTTGTGGATGTGGTGGAAGACGAAAATCAGCAGATGACGCTGGAAGACGCCCGGAAAATCCGCCCCAATTATGAACTGGGCGATATCGTGGAAATCGAAGTGACGCCCCGTGATTTTGGCCGTGTGGCCGCCCAGACCGCAAAGCAGGTGATTCTCCAGCGCATGCGTGAACTGGAAAAGGGAAAAATTTACGACGAATACATCGAAAAAGAAAATGAAATCCTCACCGGCATTGTGGATCGGGTGGATAACGATAACGTGTATGTGGAGCTGGGTGCTACCCGTGGCGTGCTGAACAAGAGCGAGTTCATGCCCGGCGAAGAATACCGCCCCGGCGATCATATCAAGGTGTATGTGCTGCAGGTGTATCGTGCAGGCCGGGAAGCGGCAGGCCCCCAAGTGGCGGTCAGCCGTGTGCATACGGGCCTTGTAAAGCGTCTGTTTGAAATGGAAGTGCCGGAAATTGCTACCGGTATCGTGCAGATCAAGTCCATCGCCCGTGAAGCAGGCAGCCGCACCAAGATTGCCGTGGCTTCCTCCGATGCTGCTATCGACCCCGTGGGTGCCTGCGTGGGCCCCCGTGGCATCCGTGTGGATAAAGTGGTTAGCGAGCTGAAAAACGAAAAAATCGACATCATCAAATGGAGCGCAGACCCGGCAGAATTCGTGGCCAACGCTCTGAACCCTGCCCATGTGATGAGCGTGTATGTATCCGAAAAGGAAAAGATTTGCCGGGTGATCGTGATGGATAATCAGCTGTCGCTGGCCATCGGCAAGGAAGGGCAGAACGCACGCCTGGCCGCCAAGCTGACGGGATGGAAGATTGACATTAAATCCCAGACCCAGGCTGCCGAGCTGATGCAGATGGATCTGCCGGAGTTGAAGATGGGCGATGGTCAGGTGATCGCCGATGAATACGACGAAGACGATTATCTGCTGCCCGATCTGGATGACGATATCGAATAAGCGATCAAGGAGACATCCATGAAAGAAAGAAAAACGCCCATGCGTATGTGCGTCGGCTGCCGGGAAATGCAGCCCAAGAAGAGCCTGATTCGTGTGGTGCGCTCTCCGGAAGGCGTCGTTTCCATGGACATTACGGGGCGCAAGCCCGGTCGGGGTGCCTATGTGTGCAAGAATGCCCAGTGCCTGCAAAAAGCACTGAAGCAAAAGCAGCTGGAAAGGGCCTTCTCCTGTACGCTGGGGGAAGAAACCCATCAGGCACTGATGAAAGAGCTGAGCCAGCTGGAGGCAGCAGATGGCGAAGATTGAAGGGCTGCTGGGGCTGGCCATGCGGGCCGGGCAGCTGACCGTGGGGGCGGATTTGACCCTCCGGGAAATCAAGGCCGGGAAGGCGGCACTGGTGCTGATGGATGCGCAGGCATCAGAAAACACCAAAAAGAAGCTGCAGGACGCCTGTGCTTTTCGCCGGGTGCCCCTGCATATCATGGAAGCAGGCCTGATCGACGCAGCCTGCGGCAGGGAAGGCAGAATGGCGGCTGCCCTGAAAAAAGGCAGCATGGCTGGGCAGATTTCCCAGATGCTTAATCAAGCGGAAAACACACTGACATAAATTCAATTCAAGGCCGATATGGCGGGGGTGCAAGCATCGAATGACCAAGGTAAAACTGGCAGAAGCTACAAAAGAAATCAATCAGCAGTCCGGTGTAATGCTGGAAGAAGCAGCGCACATCAAGCGCAATATTGATGTGCTCATGCAGGCTCTGCGTAAGCAGGAAGCCCGCTTCCAGCGTGAACAGGAAGAAGAACAGGCTCGCAAGAAGCAGGAAGAGCAAAAGCTTCTTTCCCAGCAGCATGCCAAGGCCTGGACCATGCCGGATGAGGAGGAAGCAGCCCCCAAGGAAGAAGCTGCCCCCCAGAAGGAAGAAGCCAAGGCTGAAAAAGCAGAAAAGAAGGAAAAGGTTGAAAAGCCTGCTGAAAAGCCTGTGGAAAAAGCAGCTGAAAAGGCAGAAGAAAAGCCTGTGCCTGTTCAGGAAGAAAAGGCAGAGGAAAAGCCTGCCGAAAAGGCTGAAAAGCCCGAAAAGAAAGAAGAAAAGCCTGTGCCTGCCAAGGCAGAGGATGCAAAGCCTGCCCAGAAGCAGGCCGCAGTGCCTAATGAAAAGCAGCCTGTGAAGCCTGCACCCCGGCAATTGCCTGCCCAGCAGGGTCAGCAGCCCCGGCCCCAGGGTCCCTATGGCCGTCCTGCCAATCCCCAAGGCGGGCAGCAGTTTGGCCGCCCTGCCAACCAGCAGGGACCCTATGGCCGTCCTGCTAATCCCCAGGGCGGGCAGCAGTTTGGCCGTCCGGCCAATGCCCAAGGCGGCCAGCAGTTTGGCCGTCCGGCAGGCGGTGCGTCCCGTCCCCAGCAGGGCGGCAATCGTCCCATGGGCGGTGGTGCCGGCCGCAGCCGTGGGCCGGAACTGGTGCCTGTGGTGGAAAAAGAGCGGGTCAGCAATTATGACCCCAACAAAAAGCAGTATCTGCGCCAGCATGACCCGGAACACGTTTCCAAGAACCGCAAGCAGCTGCAAAAAGAAGCCTTCAACGGCTATGGTGATGATGAAACCATCCGTGGCGGCAAGAAAGCCCGCTCCAAGAAGCAGCAGCCTTCTGCCCAGCAGATGATGGCCCCCATCAAGATTGATAAGGCCTATATGACGGCAGAAACCATCACCGTAAAAGATATGACGGAACGCATCGGTAAGCCGGCCGGTGAAATCCTGAAAAAGCTTTTGATGCTGGGCATCATGGCCAATATCAACAGCGAGCTGGATTTCGATACCGCTTCTTTGGTCTGCTCCGAATTTGATGTGGAGCTGGAAATGAAGCTGGACAAGACGGCAGAAGACGTATTGTCTGACATCAATGTGGAAGACAAGGAAGAAGATTTGGTGGGCCGTCCCCCGGTTATTACCATCATGGGTCACGTTGACCACGGCAAGACGTCTCTCCTTGACTATATCCGCAAGGCGCATGTGACCAATACCGAAGCCGGCGGCATCACCCAGCACATTGGTGCTTATACCGTGAAGCTGAATGGCCGTCAGATTACTTTCCTGGATACCCCCGGCCACGAGGCCTTTACTGCCATGCGTATGCGTGGTACCCAGGCGACGGACATTGCCGTGCTGGTTGTGGCGGCAGACGACGGCGTAATGCCCCAGACCGTGGAATCCATTAACCATGCCAAGGCTGCCGGTGTGCCCATCGTGGTGGCTATCAATAAGATGGATAAGCCCACCGCCAACCCCGACCGCATCATGCAGGATTTGACCAAGTATGAGCTGATCCCCGAAGACTGGGGCGGCGAAACCATCATGGTGCCTGTTTCTGCTTTGACCGGTCAGGGCGTGGACGACCTGCTGGAAATGATTCTTCTGCAGGCTGACGTGCAGCAGCTGCGTGCCAACCCCGACCGTATGGCGACGGGCGTTATCATCGAAGCGAAGCTTGATAAGGCAAGGGGTCCCTTGGCCACCGTGCTGATCCAGAACGGCACATTGAAGGTTGGCGATAATATCGTGGCCGGTATGGCTTCCGGCCGTGTGCGTGCCATGCTTAATGACCGTGGCGAACGTGTGCAGTCCGCCGGGCCTTCCACCCCCGTGGAAATTTCCGGCTTCACCGAAGTGCCCCAGGCCGGCGATGAAATGATGGCCGTGAAGGACGATCATCTGTCTCGTCAGGTGGCGCAGGAACGCAAGGATAAGTTGAAGGCGTCCCGTGTGGCTTCCTCTGCCAAGGTGTCCTTGGATAACCTGTTTGCAGGCATTGCCGAGGGCAAGGTGCAGAACCTGAACATCATCATCAAGGCCGACGTGCAGGGCTCTGTGGAAGCTGTGAAGCAGGCTTTGGAAAAGCTCTCCAACGACGAAGTGAAGGTGCGTGTGCTGCATAGTGCCGTGGGTGCTATCACGCAGGACGACGTGAACCTCGCCTCTGCTTTCAACGCCATCATCATTGGCTTTAACATCCGTCCCGATGCCACGGCCCGTGACGCCGCCGAAAAGGAAGGCGTGGATGTGCGGCTGTACCGCATCATCTATCAGGCCATCGAAGACGTGGAAAAGGCTATGAAGGGTCTGCTCGCTCCCGAATTCAAGGAAACGCTGCTGGGCCATGCGCAGGTGCGCAATGTGTTCAAGATCACCGGTGCAGGCACCATTGGCGGCAGCTATGTTACCGACGGCAAGATGCAGCGTAATGCTTCCGTGCGCCTGCTGCGTGATAATGTGGTTATCTTTGAAGGCAAGCTCTCTTCCCTGCGCCGTTTCAAGGACGACGTGCGTGAAGTGGCTACCGGCTATGAATGCGGTATCGGTCTGGAAAACTACAACGATATCAAGGAAAACGACGTGGTGGAATGCTTCATCATGGAAGAAATTGAGAGATAATAAGTATTTATTTAACGGGAGGGAGATTCTTTGAAGCCAAAGAATCCCCCTCCCGTACCCACCTCAAGAAAGCTGTACCGGATAATTCATTTGGGGTAGAAACACAGCTGTGTGCCGGTGAAGCAGGAAAAAATTTTTGCTGCACCGGGAAACAATTTGTATTCCCCCTTTTACTCCATCCGGGATTGTTTTCTTTGTATGGGTGCGGGAAGGGCTTTCTTTTTCAAAAAGAAAGGTCTTCCCGCAAAAACCTTCCATAAAGAAAGGAACAACAATGGCTAATTTTCGTATTGACAGGATTTCGGAAGAAGTGCGGCATGCGCTGGATCAGATCATCCGGGAGATGAACGACCCTCGCATTTGCGGCACCTATTGCATCACCAGGGCAGATGTGACCAGAGATTTACGGTTTGCCAAGGTGTATGTGAGCGTATTGGAGGACGACAAGGCCGACGATATGCTGAAAGCGTTGAAGAAGGCTGCCGGGTTTATTCGCCGGGAACTGGGCTTCCGGGTGGATTTGCGGTATACGCCGGAGCTGATTTTTGAGCGTGACCGGAACATTGCCTACGGTGTGCATATTGCGCAGGTGCTCAAAGAAGTGGCTCCCAAGAGCGACGAAGAATAACCGAAAAGGGAGAGGCTTTTGCCATGAGGGCAAGTCTCCCCCTTTTGCTGTAAATAAGCACAGAAAGAGAGAAACCGATGATTAAGAAATTTGCCGTTCCGGCTCTGATCGAGGCATTGCAGAAGGCCAATCGCATTTTGCTTGGCACACACATCAACCCCGACGGGGATGCCATCGGCTCCACGCTGGCTATGTATCACGCCCTGACCGCCATGGGCAAGGACGTGACGGTTTCCTGTGCGGATAAGGTGCCGGGGAAGTTTCACTTTCTGAAAGGAGCCGGAAACTTTGTGCAGGCGGATGCGCTGAAAGGGCAAGCGTTTGATTTGGCGTTTGCCATTGATGCGGCGGATGCAGGGCGGCTGGGCGATGTGGCGGAAGCGTTTTTTCAGGCTCCTGTCACGGTGCAGGTGGATCATCATCCCACGAACCCCGGCTATGCCATGGTAAACGCCGTGGACGGCGATGCGGCGGCAGCCGGGTGCGTGGTGTATCGGCTGCTGGTGGCGATGAGATGCTCGGTGACGCTGGAGATTGCCAAATGCCTCTATTGCGCCATCAGCACGGACACAGGCAATTTCTCTTTTGAAAATACGGACGGCGAAGCCTTCGCCATTACGGCAGAACTGGTCAGGGCCGGGCTGCCCCTCAATGAACTGAGCCGCAATTTGTTCCTTTTGCAGGAGGAAGCCCATATTCGCCTGCTTTCCCGTGCATTGCAGACGCTGCGGATTTTCGGGGATGGCAAATGTGCCTGCATGTGCCTGACCCCGGCGGATTATGCGGCGGCCAAGGCCGGGCCGGAGCACAGCGATGGCATTGTGAACTATGCCATGAATTTGTGGGGCGTGCAAATGGCGTATCTGGCTGATGAAAAAGAAGGCGGTATGGTGAAGGTGAGCCTGCGTGCGCTGCCTCCCTATAATGTGGCCAAGGTGGCGCAGAAGTTTGGCGGCGGCGGCCATGTGCTGGCGGCAGGATGCCGCTTTCATACAACGCTGAAAGAAATGTGCGCTGCGCTGGAAAAAGAAATGACAGGGCAGCTTGAGGAAATTCAATGAACGGATATTTGAACCTGCTGAAGCCGCCTGGGATGTCTTCCGGCGCGGCGGTGGCAGTGGTAAAAAGGCTGACGGGGGAAAGGGTGGGCCATGCAGGCACGCTGGATCCGGAGGCCGCCGGGGTTTTGCCTGTCATGATTGGCAGAGCCACAAGGGTGCTGGATTATTTCACCGATAAGAGCAAATCCTATGTGGCGCAGATAGCTTTTGCCGGGGCGACGGATACCCAGGATGCCCAAGGCGTATTGACGGAAAAATGCGAGAAAGTGCCGGAGCAAAGGGAAATTGAACAAGTGCTGCCGGATTTTACCGGCATCATCCTGCAGCGTCCGCCCGCCTATTCCGCTATCAAAATCGGGGGAAAGCCCCTGTATCAATTAGCCAGAAAAGGCGAAATGGTGGAAGCGAAGAAACGGGAAACGGAAATCCGCAGCCTTGTCTTGGGCGATAAAGCAGCGGAAGACGCCTATATGCTCTATGTGGATTGCGCCAGCGGCACTTATATCCGTACCCTGTGCCACGATATCGGGCAGGCGTTAAATGCTCCTGCGCATATGCGCTTCCTTTTGCGCACAAGGCATGGCAGCTTTTCCATCGAAAACTGCATTACCATTGAAGAAGCAATACAGGCGAAAGAACAGGGTGCGCTGGAAAAGCTGCTGCTGCCCATGGATTATCCGCTGATGAGCATGCAGCGGCTGGATGTGAACGAAAAGTATGCTACGCCGGTGAAGAACGGGGCGAAGCTGCCCGTGCATTTGATGCCGGAGATTGGGGAAAACGAAATTTTCCGGGTGTATTTGGAAGAAAAGCTGTGCGGCCTATACAGAAAAGAAGAGGGCGTTTTGCACTGCTGTATCGGGCTGTATCAGGAATAAAAAACAAGATGCAAATGCGCATCTTGTTTTTTTATTGCTTGCTTATTCCGCTTCCATCGGCAGTGTCACAAAGGCAATTTCATGCCCGGCAGCCGGAAGGAATTTTTCAAAGAAATCCTGCATGGAAAGGGCGATGGAGGAGGTGTTCACGCAGGGGTGACAGCCCAGCATGTCCATCTTGCGGATATCTTCATCCATTACCAGCGTGACATCCCTTGCGCTTTCAAATAAGAGACCCATGGGGCTGACAGCACCGGGGGCGATATGCAGAAGTTCGTCCATGGCATCTGCCCCGGCAAAGGAAACCCTGGCAATGCCCATGGCCTTGGAAAAAACTTTTGTTTTGAAGGGCTTATTGCCGGGCAAAAGCAAAAGATAAAACTTTGTTTTCTGGCTGTTGCACAAAAAGAGGTTTTTGCACATTTCCACCTTTAGTACTGCATCTGCCGCCAGACAATCTTCCATGGTTTGCACCGGGGGATGATCCACCCGTGTGAAAGGAATGCCGCAGGCGTTCAAAAAATCATAGACTGCCTGTTCGTTTTTTGCCCGTTTTTCTTTGGGCGCGCCCATTTCCAGCTGCATAAAGGGAAGCCTTCTTTCCTGTGGTGATAGAGGCAGTGTAGCATCTGAAACATCCTGCTGTCAAGGAAAGTGCATATTTTGCACAAAGGCTGAATAAGCATGATTAGCAGCGATAGGAGGCGAAAGCGATGGAATTGCAATGTATCCGGGATCATATGGAAACAGAACAGATTTTGCAGGCGAAGCCCACCCAAGTGACGGTGGAAGCGGAGGCGGCCCTGCCCGGAGGGCTGCGGGAGGAAGCAAAAGTATATTTTGCGGATGCTTCCGTGAATATGGGCAGCGGCGAAATGACGGGCAGCCGTATCATGGCGGAGGGGAAAATCACCTTCCATGCCCTCTATGCCCAAGGGGATATGCGCAACATTGCGGTAATGGAAACCACGGCGGATTTTTCCCAGGCCCTGCCCCTGAAGGAAGAGGGAGCGACGGCGGCGGTTTCCGTGCGCCCGAGGGCGGAAGTGCAGCATGTGAGTGCCAAGGCGTTTAACGGGCGGCTGCTTCTCCGGGCGGTGGTGCTGCTTTCGGCAGAAGCGGTGCTGCCAAGAACGGTATCCTATATTAAGGACTTGGCCGCCCATAAGGATATTCAAAAGGAAATGCAAGTCTTTCAGGTGCAGCGTGCTGTGGGCGAAGGGGAAGGGCAGATGCTGCTTCGGGAGGAATTTGAGCTTTCGGATGTTTTGCAGGTGAAAGAAACCCTCTACGCCACGGCGCAGGCGCAGGCAGAGGATATCTTTGGGGGCGCAGACGGCAGGGCTACCGTTACGGGTACGGTGCTGTTGGAAGCGTATCACACCGCCCAGATGCCGGGCAGGCCGCTGATTTATACAAGGCACAGCATTCCCTTTGAGCAGACGGTGAATCTGACAGGAGCCCTTGGCAACCAGATGGCTGCCCATACCAGCGTCCGGGATGTGGCGGTTTTGAGCCGGGATAACGGCGAAAACGGAAAGCTGATGCGGGCGGAAGTGCAATTGTTCACTGAAATCAGCACCGTGGAAAACACCGAAACGGAAGTGATCCGGGATGCGTTTACCACGCAGGGGGAAACGCTGGATTTATCGAGGCAGCATGTGGTGTTCCGCTCCGGCACCATCAATGAGCAAACGGCGGAAAGCGGCAAAATGACCCTGCTTTTGCCGGAAGGCAGCCCACGGGTGAAGACGATGCTGCTGGGCTTTGCCCGGCCTGTGTTTCTGAAAGCAACGCAAAAGGGCGGCAAAACGCAGGTGGACGGCCTGATGGAAAGCACGCTGATTTATATGACGGACGATACGGATGTGCCCGTTTCCGTTTCTATGGAGGACCCCTTCCGCATGCAGTTTGCCATCGAAACGCCGCCGGACGCCGCCCTGCAATTGGCGGTGAGCCAGGTGGAACCCTCCGCCGTGACCGGGGATCGGGTGGAGATGAAATACATTCTGCATCTGTATGCTTCCGGCGTGACCAAGACCAAGGCAGATGTGACAGTGAATGCGGCGATGGGCGAGCAAAAGCCCATTGAAAAGGGCGTGGCCTTGTATTTTGTGCAGCCCGGCGATACCCTCTGGGATATTGCCCGGCATTACCGCATGGCGGTGCAGGATATTTGTGCCCTGAACCCCGATATGTCCTCTTCCCCTGCCCCTGGAACGCCGGTGATTACATACAGGCGATAAGGAAAAGGGGCAGGGAAAGGAAAAGGGAAAGGCGTTTGCCAATGGAAACATTGATTAGCCTTGCGGACATAAGAACGCAAAGGGCACTGATGCCGGGTAATGCAAAAGAAGGAGAAACCGGCAAAAAGGAAAGCCCTTTCATCATCAGCGATAGCAGAAAAAAGCTGCCGCTGAACGCAAAGAAAAGCCGGGGGAAATGCAGCCGGCTTTTTCGTGGATAAGGATAGCGTATCTTCTTTCCGGCGGTGCCTATCAGCATCCATGCAAAAAGAGCTGCTCCGCCACCGCCCGTATGCCCGGCAAACAGGGCAAGCCAAAGGATTGGCATGCCCATCAGCAGCCATTTTCGCATACGGGCGGCATGCCGCTTCATTCCTTATATACCGGGATGTCCTTCATCAGCGTTTCCAGCGATGAAGTGACGGCGGTCAAATCCTGGGCAGAATCCAGCTGTTCGGTGAGCTTTTCAATTTCCTGCACCTTCTTGGCATCATCGGTGACGGCAACGCCGGTGATGCTTTTTTCAATGGTCTGCACCCGGCCCAGCACCATCTTCTGCAGCCGTTCATCCACCTTGCCCTGGTATTGGCTGTTCATTTCCAGCCCCACATAGGCGGTGTCCTGAAAAGCAATCACATAAGCGTCATCCACTTCGGACAGCTGCTCCACCGCATCTTCCATTTCTTCGGACGCCGTTTGCACATCTTTCAGGCTCGTGAGCCCCATCACGGCATTGACGCCATTCTGAATATCAGAAAGGATGGGCATATCGGTGGTGAGCATGGGGGTGGACATGGGGGCTGCGGATGCGCCAGGCATCATGGCATTGGAGCCGGGGGTGGGGGATGCCAGCGTATCGGCATTACTGCTGCAGCCGGTGAACACCAGCGCAGCCATGAGAATGAGACAACCTAACATTCCGATTTTTTTCATAAAAATCGCCTCCTCGCAGCTATTGTGCGCAAGGAGGGCGATGATTATCATAGGGAAAGGCAGGAAAAAATTCTGGCAAATTTTCAGGCTTCCAGATATTCTATCCCGGCAGGAAGCAGCGGCTTTTCTGCTGCAGAAAGGAGAGCTTTTTCTTCCTGACGGCGGCGCAGAGCCTGCAAACGCTCCATTCTGTCCTGCACCCGGAGGGTCAAAAGAGCCTTGCTTTGGTATTTTTTCATCAAAAAACGGGTGCCCACAGCGGCAGGCACAGCAGCAATCGGCCCGGCAGCAGCGGCGGCAATGGCCCCAACGCCCATGGCAGCCCCTGTTTTGAACATGCGCTGCAAGGCATCGCTGAAGCCTGCTTTGCCCGTCTTTTTGCCCATGATGACCTGCAATTCCTCCGTCACCGCAATCACGGCGAAGGGGGCGGCAGTGGTGACGGCGTCCAGAATGCCGGTATCTTCCATGAGCCCCAGATCTACAGCAATATTATCCGCATAGGAAAGCCCGGTGGCGACGCTGTCGATGAGGGTGTCTTTTTTTCTGGCTTTATATTTAGCGACAAGAGAAGCATAATCGGCCATAAGCTCACGTTCCTTTCAAAAAAACGAAAAACGGAACCGCACAAAATGAAGCTTTTCTTTGGCAGTTCCGTTTTGGGGAAAAGTTCAGGTGAAGGTTTTAATCAGGGTGACGATGATCCATCCGGCCACCACGATGCCGCAAAGCCATGTGGCTTGACGAAGCAGCCCGGTAAAGCCGGAAACTTTGCTGATTTTCTTATCGGCAACTGCCTTTTCGATTTTATCCAGCCGCTTTTGCATCAGTTTCAGCTCTTTTTTTACTTCTTCCGCCGTTACATCGGCGTTATGGAGCCTGTCCAGCGTGGTTTCTTCCAGGATGGTCTGCTGTGCAGAGAGCTTATCCGTCTGCTGGGTGAGCTTTTCCAGGTCTTCGCTCATCCCTTCGGCGACCAAGGTCATTTCTGCCGTGAATTCTTCCACGGCCTGACCTAAATCCTTGCCTTTCAGGGGCTGAAAAATATTGTTGACAAAATCCTTTGCGGAATTCATCAGATCTTTTTTTTCTTCCTGCGTCGCAGGGAGATTATTATTATTTATTTCCGCCATTGTATCACACCATGCGGAAGCCATCGGCCATTTGTTGTTCGTGATACTTGGTTAATAGCTTCTTGATTTTATCATAGGGGTTCAGAAGATCATGCAGGGAACGGTCGTGGTTCAAAGTGGCGATGATGTAAGCGATATATTTGCTCAAATCCGCTTCCACAAACCAAGGCGCATTCTGCACTTCGGGTCGGCGGTAGGTGAGGTTAGTGGAGATAACACGGGAGAGATAGCCGTCCCGGTAGGCCTGGTCAAAGGCTTCGGTGCCGCTGGTGAAGAAAGCAAAAGTGGCGGCGGCAAAGATGCGGTTAGCCTTGCGCTTTTTCAGCTCTTTGCAAAGATCCAGAATGCTGTCGCCGGAAGCGATCATATCGTCCACTACCAGCACGTCTTTCCCTTCCACGCTATCGCCCAGATATTCGTGGGCAATGATGGGGTTGCGGCCGTTGACGATGGTGGTATAATCCCGGCGTTTATAGAACATGCCAAGGTCTACGCCCATAACGGAAGCGTAATAAATATTGCGGTTCAGGGCACCTTCATCGGGGGAAACCACCATCATGCTTTCCTTTTTGAAGTCCAGCGTGCTTTCCGCTTTGCAAAGAGCCTTTACCATCTGGTAGGTGGGCATCACATTTTCAAAGCCGATGAGGGGAATGGCGTTCTGCACACGGGGGTCATGGGCATCGAAGGTGATGATATTGGCAACGCCCATGTTTTCCAGTTCCTGCAGGCCCATAGCGCAGTCCAGGCTTTCGCGGGAGGTGCGGCGATGCTGACGGCTTTCGTACAGCATGGGCATGATCACATTCACACGCTTGGCCTTGCCGCCGATGGCAGCAATGATGCGCTTGAGATCCTGGAAATGATCGTCAGGACTCATGGGCACTTCCTGCCCGTACATCTTGTAGGTTTTATTATAGGCACACACATCAATCAGGATATATACGTCATAGCCGCGCACGCTTTCTTTCAGTGTGCCCTTGCTTTCGCCTGTGCCGAAACGGGGGCAATAGGCCTTCATCAGAAAGGAATCGCGGTTCACGCCGGGTACGGTAAAGAATTCTTCGTCCTGCACTTCCTGCAACTTGTTCCACTTTTGCAGCCAGGCATTGATTTTTTCCCCCAGCTCTTCACAGCCGGGCATGGCGATCAGGCTCAGGGGACCCATCGGAATGCTGTTGAGATCTTTCCCCCATTCAGTCAAGAAACGTAACACCCTTAACCACTCCTTCTTGATGTGCTATGCTTTGGTTCGACAATATTATACATGAAAAGACGCTGTTTGAGAAGGGCGTTTGATGGCGAAAATTACTTTTTCCCTGTAAAAAAACGCCCTTTGTTTTTGTGTTAAATGACCATACCGCCGTTGACGGATAAAGTTTGCCCGGTGATGAAGGAGGCTTCCTCCGATAAGAGGAAGCGCACGGCGCAGGCCACATCCTGCGTTGTGCCGAGCCGGCCGAGGGGCGTTTCCTCCATAAGGGCTTGCTTGTCCTCCAAGGAATAGGCGTTCATCATATCGGTGTCAATCACGCCGGGGGATACGCAGTTCACTCGGATGCCGCTGGGGCCCACTTCCTTGGCAAGCCCCTTCATCATGCCGATGAGGGCTGCCTTGCAGGCGGAATACCCCACTTCCATACTGGCACCCACTTCCCCCCACATGGAGGTGATATAGAGGATATTGCCTGCGTGGTTGGAGAGCATATGGGGCAGAAGGGCTTTGGTGTGTAAAAAAGCCCCCTTCACATGCAGGGAAAAAAGCTGATCCCATTGAGATGCTGTCATGTCCTGAAGCAGCCCCGTCCACGCCTCTCCGGCGTTATGAATGAGGGCGTCCACATGGCGGAAGGCTTTGAAAACCTGATTCGTTGAGGCAGTCACCTGCTGTTCATCCCTTGCGTCGCAGGGGATGGCAAGGGCTCCCGTTTCTTGGACAAGGGATTGTGCCGCCTCATGGCTGCGCAAATAGGTGAAAGCCACCTGCCAGCCGTTTTTGCTCAAATCCCGGACAAGCTGCGCTCCGATCCCTCTGGAGCCTCCGGTTATCAATGCTGTTTTCATGCTGCGCTCCTTTTGCGAGATAAGGGAAAAGCCGTCTCATCCGGCACTGATGCGCCTGATGAGACAGCTCTTTCAGAAATTGCTGCCATTCCAGCCCCAATGGCTGTTTTCTTCATAAGAAATATAGATATGATCCTGCGGGATGGCCAGATGCTGTTCAATCAGCTCGCAAAGACGCCCCGTAAGGGCATCGTAGGCATCGGCGGAAGATTTGCCAAACACCTGCACCTTCACAAAGGCCAAGGCTTCCTTTTCATCGCCCCGGAACCACAGACGGCAGTTTTCTTCAAACTGCAGCATCAGCCAGCTTTCGCTTTTGCCGGGAATCAGCTGGATGGCTTCGCCAAAGGCCTTGGCCAGCAGGTTTTCTTTCTCTTTGGAGATGGGACGGTTTACACGGGTGTGGATAAAAGGCATCGGTCATTCCTCCCATACAAACAAGATAGGAATAGTATATCATATAAGCTGCCAGAAAGAAAAGAGGAAAAACACCCAAAACGGAAAAAATGAAAAAGAAGTTTTATTGCCGGAAACGTGCCCTTTTTGTGCCATGTTTGCTGTTTATACTGTCCGTGTTCCCAAACAGAAGTCAACGGCGCAAAACGGTAAACGTGCTGCCCCCTCTGCCGTTTGCCGGCCGTTTGATGGTTATGGCTGTGCGCCTGTCCCTTGCGTGCAGCTCCGGAAGGTGATTATGCCTTCCGGCTTTTTTGATTGGGATATTTCAGACGGCAAAATGCTGTTTTGGGGCAGAAGATGGAGGCATTTGTATCCAATTCGTTGCGCTGAAGTGTATCCTGTGGTATACTTTGCCTCGGTTAGAAAAAGGAGGGGAAATCAACGTGATTGATTTAACAAATGTAAGCAAACGCTATCATAAAGATGCGCCCAAGGCTCTGGACGGGCTGAATTTGCAGGTGGAGGGCGGCGAGCTGTATGGCTTTATCGGCCCTAATGGTGCCGGCAAGTCCACGGCTATCAAGCTGATGACAGGCATATTGCGCCCGGATGAAGGCAATGTGGTGATCGGCGGCTATAACGTGGCGGAAGATCGTCTGGCCGCCCAGCAGCTGATTGGCTATGTGCCGGATAATAATGACCTTTACGACCGGCTGACCGGCATGGAATATCTGAACTTCATGGGGGATATTTATGGCGTTTCTTCTTCTAAACGCAAAGAACATATTGAAAAATATCTGAATATCTTTGACTTGGAAGATGCAGCTGCCAGCCAGATCCGCACCTATTCCAAGGGCATGAAGCAGAAAATCATGGTGATCGGTGCTTTGATTCATAATCCCCCCGTATGGATTCTGGACGAACCTCTGGGCGGTCTGGATCCCCGTGCGGCGCACCTTCTGAAAGAAGAAATGCGCAGCCACTGCGAAAAGGGCAATACTGTGTTTTTCTCTACCCATGTGCTGGAAGTGGCGGAAAAGCTGTGCACTCGCATCGGCATCATCCAGAAGGGCAGCCTCCGGGCGGAAGGCACGCTGGAAGAATTGCGCTCCGGCGAAAAGGGCACCAGTCTGGAAGAGTTGTTCCTGGAGCTGACGGACGACGGAGGCGAAGACAATGCGTAAATTTCTGGCACTGCTGAAAATTCAGCTGCTGGCCCGCTTTTCGCCCCTGAAGCCGTCCAACCTGAAAAAAGTGACGGATAAGAAGGAAAAGCGCAAGCTGATGGGCACTGTGGCGGCCTATGCGATGTTGATTATCCTCTTTGCGGCGGCCATTATTCCTTTGGAATATCTGATGCTGCAGGCCATGGCGCAAATCGGTCAGGAATCGCTGCTGCCCGGCATGGCAATTACGGCCAGCATGGTTTGCACCCTGATTATGAGCTTCTTCTTTATCATGACCAGCCTGTACTTTGGCAAGGATGCCGCTTATCTTGCGGCTCTGCCTATAAAGAATGGCACGGTTCTGTCTGCTAAATTGACGCAGGTGTGGATCAGCGAAACGGCTATCAGTGCCCTGTTCATCCTGCCGGCTTCCATTCTCTACGGCATTCAGGTGGGGGTGGATGCGCTGTTTTATGTGCGCATGGTGCTGGTGTGGCTGACGGTCTCCGTTCTGCCCATCTGCATTGTGACGTTCCTTTCTGCGCTGCTGATCCGCCTGACGGCTCTTTGGAAGCACCGGGAAATGATGATGACCGTGGGCGGCATGGCCCTGATGCTGGCCTATTTCGCTTTTGTATTTTCCATCAACAGCAATCCCCAGACAGAAGCGGAAGCGGCAGAAGCCATGATGGAAATGCTGACAAAGCATAACGGCCTTTTGCAATCCATCACCCGCATGTTCCCTCCGGCTGCATGGGCAGCGGATGGGCTGCTGGGGGATTGGGGTAAGATGGGCTTGAGCCTGCTTGTGAATGTGGCGGCTGTTGCCTTTACCATCTGGGCTATGCAAAAGCCCTATCGTAAACTGTCCCTTTTGCAGACGGAAAACCCTGTGAACAAAAAAGTGCTCAAGGGCGAAAAAATCTATCGTTCCTCCACGCCTTTCATGGCCTGCGCAAAGCGGGAAATGAAGCAGCTGACACGGGTTTCCACCTATGCTTTGAACACTTTCCCCACGGCTATTATGCCGGTATTCTTCGTGGGCATGATCTGCTATACCATGTCCACCGGCACGGAAGGTCCCCTGCTGAAAAGCGGCATGACGGAGATGGGCATGCCTGCGTGGTTTATGGTGGCGGTGATTACGGTGATGTGCTGCTTTATGGCAGGGCTGAACCCGGCAGTATATACCGCTGTAACCAGAGAAGGCAGAAACGGCCACGGTATGCTGACCTCCCTGCCCGTGAACCCCAGGGTATATATCAAGGCAAAAATGTTTATTGGCATGGTGCTGTCCGCTGGCGGGCTGATCCTGGCCGGTATCGTTGGCAGCGTGCTGATGCCCGGCTTTGCTGTGGATATGGCGGTCGCCGTGGTGCTGGGTTTTCTGTATTGCTATGCGGTGAATGCTGTTTCTTTGACGTTTGATGTGAAAAAGCCCAAGCTGGACTGGATGACGGAAACGGAAGCTGTGAAGCAGAGTGCCAGCGTATGGAAGGGCATGCTGCTGAGCTTTGCGCTGCTGCTTGTTCTGGTTGGCGCATCCGTTGGCCTTTTCTTGCTGAAGGTGAATTATCTGGTGTATGTGCTGGCGGTGGCCGCTTTGCTCGGTGCCTGCTGCTATGGTGCCCATCAGCTGCTGATGAAAACGGCAGACCGCAATTACTGGCAGGCATAAACCAAAGCAAAAATCGGTTTTGCAAAACAAAATGATATCAAATACAGCATGCGGAGCTTTCATTGAGAAGGCTCCGTTTGCTTTTTCGGCGAAAATTTCAAAAAAACAGAAATTTTTTCAAAAAAGCTCTTTACAAGTGTGCTTTTCTGTGTTATACTTTCTCTTGTTCGCGGGGCATTAGCGCAGTTGGTAGCGCACAACACTGGCAGTGTTGGGGTCAGGAGTTCGAGTCTCCTATGCTCCACCAACAAAAAAAGCCTTGAAACATAATGGTTTCAGGGCTTTTTTCTTTTTGGCCGGGGGTCAAAAATGAGGGTTGACAGGAAAAAATACAGCAACCGGTTTTTCAGAGATGTTTTTCGTGTGCCGAATTGTCACATCTCCACGAAAAAGGGGCATTGACGGCATAAGCACCCTTTGATAAGATACAAACGGATGCAAATGACGGGCGGAGATGAAGCGGCGTGAAAAAGAAAAGCAGCGGTCTGGGGTATTTTTTTGCGGTGATGTTTGTGTTTAATATGGCGGCGAACTTTGTCCATCCTGTGACGCCCACCATCATCGTGGAAAGGCAATTGAGCGACTATATGTTCGGGCTGGCGTTGGCGGCCATGATGGTGTTCAATTTCCTGTTTTCGCCCTTCTGGGGCAAAATGGCCGGGATATTGTCCAGCAAAAAGGTGCTTTTGATATGCGGCACGGGCTATGCGGTGGGGCAGGTGTTTTTCGGGCTGGCACAGACAGAAATGCAGTTCCTGCTGGCTCGGATGTTTGCCGGGATATTCATTGGCGGCTGTTATGTGGCCTTTTTGACGTATACGGTGAATGTGTCCACGGAAGAAATGCGGGGAAAGAATCTGGCGGTGAACGCCATTGTCAATTCGGTTTCGGCGGCTTTCGGGTATTTCGTGGGCGGTATGGTAGGGGAAATCAATGTGTATTTTTCCGTGTGGCTGCAGGCGGTTACGTTGGCTGTGACCTCTGTGCTTTTGTTTGTGGGCTGCAAGGAAGATAAGCTGCCGGAAGCGCAAAAGTTTTCGCCAAGGCAATTGCTTGGGGATTGCAATCCCTTCGCCGCCATCTATCAGTGCCGTCAGTTCATGACCAAGATGCTGCTGTTCCTCTTTTTAGCCTACGGGCTGGGTAATTTAGGCTATATCGCCTTTGAGCAGTGTTTTAATTTTTATCTGCGGGATCAGTTCTATCTCTCCTCCGGCTATAATGGGGTTATCAAGGCGGCGTTGGGGGTGATTGCCCTGATTGCCAATGGTACGCTGTGTATGTGGATATTGAAGCAAAAGCGTGTTTCGCCCTATTTATGTATGGTGATGGCGGTGTGCGCCGTGGCGATGGCGGGTGTGATCGGCTTTGAAAAGATGGTGCCCTTTATTGTGGTGAATGTGATTTTCTTTGCGTTCTATTTTATTTCCGTGCCGCTGATGCAAAACAGAGCGGCGGTGATGGGTTCCGGCTCTATGAGCAATCAGGTGATGGGAGCGTTCAATGCGGTAAAATCCTTCGGCAGCATTTTCGGCTCCGCTTTAGCAGGGTTTTTGTATGAATTGAGCCCCAAAACGCCCTTTGTGTTTGGCTTTGCGGCCTTTGCGCTGGCGGCGGTGATGACCTTGCTTTTATGGATGGAAGAAAGAAAAAGCGCATAGAAACGTATAACAAAACGGCTGCGAAAACAGCCGTTTTTCTATAAGTCTGCTTTTTCTTTTGCGCAGCCCTTGCAGGTTTTGCAGCTGCCGGAGCAGCCTGCTTTTTCGGCCGCAGCCTCCTTTTTGCGAAGGCCGAAACCGATGCGGATGGCTCCGCTTGGGCAGGCGGCGGCACAGGCACCGCAGCGAATACATTCGGCACTGTTTGGATGCTTCACGGGATCCACATCCATCAGGCACACCTTGGTGCATTTGCCGCAATGGACGCATTTTTCTTCATCCACTTTCAGATGATACAGGCTGACCCTGTTCAGCAGCCCGTAGATGGCCCCCAAGGGGCACAGCACCCGGCAGAAAAAGCGATAGATCATCATGCTGAAAACGAGCACGCAAAGGAGCACGATTACTTTCCAAAGGAACATAAACCCGGCTGTGGAGCGGAGGGATGCGTCTGCAATCAGAAGGGGCAGCGCACCTTCCAATGTGCCCGATGGGCAGATGTACTGGCAAAAGGCAGGGTCGCCCATGCCCACAATGTTTACCATGAGGATGGGCCACAAAAGCACAAAGATGACCAGCACCGCATATTTGATATACTGCATCCATTTGGGCAGCTTCAGCTTTTTCAGGGGAATTTTGTGCACAAGCTCCTGAATAAGCCCGAAGGGGCACAAAAAGCCGCAAACGAACCGCCCCAACAGGATGCCTACGGCCAGCAGAAAGCCCACTGCATAA
The DNA here is from genome assembly GCA_045590215.1 of Clostridia bacterium. Taxonomy (GTDB): domain Bacteria; phylum Bacillota; class Clostridia; order Christensenellales; family Aristaeellaceae; genus RUG563. The sequence continues at coordinate 48,736 of JAZNQO010000017.1, forward strand.
AAACTGAAATCAAACTGCATGGAGCCTGTAACGGCCTGCAATGCGCCGATGGGGCAGGAAAGGGAAGCTGCCGGGCAGGAATAGCAATGGAGCCCCGGATGACAGAACTGCTTCCAAGGGCCTGTGTATATTTTGCCGGATAGGAAATTGCCGGCGTGGAGATGGCTGAACCCGAAGGCGGAAATCTGAATCAGCTTGCGCCGGATATGCTGACGAATTTTCATGTGAGCCCCACGCATTCCAGACACACCCGGATGGCCTTTTTCAAGATCAGCTGCGCCTCCCCCCGTGTGATGCCGATTACGATAAACGCAAGGGCACAAAGCAGCAAAAGCAGCTGCGCAATACGCTTTTTTTTCATGGTGTATAGCCCTCAACAAAGGCCTTGAGCTGCTCCAGCTCCATCCCTACAATGCCGGGGGAAAGCAATTCACCCTGGCTGTTTACAAAGAAAGTGGTGGGCACATACTGCACCTTTGCCAGTACGTCCATCATGGTGCCGGAAACCACAAGATTCGGGTAATCCGCTCCTGCGATCTCGGTAATGGTTTTAGCAAGGGAAGGATCATCCCCTGTAAATACATCGCTTACGAGGCCGATCACCTGCATATTATCCGGCAATTCCTTGTCCCATGCGGCAAGAGCGGGCATACCCTCGATACAGGCGGAGCAATAGGTGGCCCAAACCTGAACGACGGTGATATCCTTGCCGGTGAAAATTTCCGGGGTGACGGGATTGCCGTCAAGATCCACGGTTGTGAAATCCCCCAGCAGACGATTATCCTGTACAACAGGGATGAGCGTCATGGTTTCGGCAATCTCTCCGATGGCAGGCAGAGCCTGTTCCATGCGTTGAACGCTGCTTTCAGGAATGGCGGCAATATCCATGCCCATCAGAAGAAGGAAAAAATCCGACAGGCTGTCAAAGAAGGAAGAAGAGAAGACGACATATGTATAGCCATCCAGCGTGCCGATTTCTTTTGCCCTTACCTGCTGCATGGCGGCGGCATAATCCGCATCGGCCATCATGAAGGCATAATGGTCATCCGGTAGGCGGTTTACAAGAAGCAGGCTGGCACTGCCGGTGTCGTCCATATAGAGCACGTTCAGGTTTTCGCTGTCGCCGATTACATAGAGGTTTTCCATGTTTTCCGGCATAGTAAACTGAATGCCTATTTCGCTGTTTTTGTATACATTTTCTTCTGTAAAGGCAGTGCCCGTCACCAGGCAAAGCAGAAGGGATAGAAAAACGGCCAACCCTTTTTTCATTTTGAGACCTCCTTTTATCAGAACTTATTCGGAGAATAAAGCTGTGCTGCACCTCGCTGTCAGCAAATTTCTGGTCACTGCAGCCCCAGAGCGCATTGGAGAAAATGGCGGAGACGGTCTTTATACGCCCCCAGCATGATGTTTTCCGTAATGGGCCGGGAGATGGCTGGCTGCTTTTCCACAAAATAGCGGCCTGTTTGGCGGTTCACGGAAAGGGAGTCCAGCGGCCAGCCGGGATGGCGCAAGGGGGAGGGGGTATCCACCATGAAAAAGGCGGAAGCCTTGGTGGCTTCGCTGTTTTCCATGAAGGAAGAAATTTTTCCCTGATGATACACCGCCACGCCGTCCAGATAATAGGCTGTCACTTTACCGCCCAGTGACTGAATAAGATGGGCGTAATAAGCAATCATCTGTTCGTCGTTTAGACGCCCTTTACCCATCGGCGTGCGGATATTCAGCCCCGGCTGCCGGGCATCGGAAAGGGGCAGGGAATCGAAATACAGCCCGGAATCATTGCAGATGACGGCATCGAAAAACTGGCCGTAAAACCGGGCTTTGATAACGGCGTTTTCTTCCGGGGTATTGCCTTGCTCTTCCGGCTCGTTTGTGATGTTCAGATCCCGCAGGGTCAGAAATTCCACATCGCAGCCGTTCAATAGCTTTTTGAACCGCTCCACTTTGGACGGGTTTGTGGTGCCGAGCAGGATTTGCATAAAGGACTCCTTTCAGAAAACACGTTGTTTTTACCGGAATGAAACATCAAGAACTTCCATTATATTATAGCATGACGGTTGCTTATGCGCAAGAAAAGCAAAGGCGAAAGCATTTACAATTGTAAATTCCGGAAAAAATGGCATGTTTTTCCGGGAGCGCATCGTCTATATAGGTGAAAATACTTTTATGGAGGAAACGATACATGAAAAAGATGTTGATTTTTGTCCTGATCATGATGGCGGCGGCCGGGCTGATGATAACCTCTGCCGCAGCAGCACCGACTGTGATCGGCACGCCGGATTACCGCATGGTGAAAAGCGCAGCCCCTTCCGGCATGGTGCCGCTGTATGAGAATGCTTCTTCTGTAGCTCCTTGCAAGGCGCAGTTTTACAGTGGCACGGTGGCGGCGGTCTTCACCACGGAGGGCGAATGGGCGTATGTACAGGTGGCCGGGTATGAGGGATATATGCAGAACAGCTGCTTGGCGGCGGCTCGTGAGGCGGTATCGCCCCGGCATCCGAAGATGTATGCGAAGCCCGTTTACGGCGTGGTGCTGAAAACGGATACATTATCAACGGTTACAGTGCCCTATCTTACAGAACTGACCGTCTTGGGTGTCCGGGAAACATTGGCCATTGTACAGTATGGCGGCATGGTATGGGAAGCGAACCTGACGGATCTTTCCTATGGCAGTCCAGCGGCCAATCAGCCCGTCGTTACGCCGCAGCCTGTTTATACGCCTGTGGTTTCGCCCACGGCTACGCCGTTTGTGTTCACCGGGCCGGTGGGGTACCACGAAAAGGCGGATTGGCCCTTTGCGGGAGGGGAGAATGTGGCTGCCGTCACCAACCCCAACACGTCGCACCGGCTGAATTTGCGACAGGAACCCAACAAAAACAGCAAGTCTTTGAGCAAATATTATAACGGCGTGCTGGTAACGGTGGAAGGGGAAATAGTGATCAATGCAAAGGGCGAAAAATGGGTACCCGTTTCCATTGGCGAATTGAAAGGGTATATGGACGCTTCGTTCCTCACCTTCCCCGGGGAAAAGGAATTTCCGGCGTCCGTGATGCCGGTGATGAAGGTGAAAAACTATAATGCCGTGGGCAATCTGCATCTTCGAGAAAAGCAGAGCATGGATTCCACATCCCTTGGGCTTTATAATAACGGCACGGAAGTCATCCTCATGGGTTTCAACGGCGAATGGGCGCATGTGATTGTGGACGGCAAAACTGGCTTTATGATGGCCAAATACCTGAAATAAAAAAGGGAGCTGCTTTCGCAGCTCTCATCTTATATTTTGTAGCCGGTGCCGATGAACTGGGCAATATCCCGGCCTAAATCGTCGGTGATGTCGATATTATAGACGCAGGTGGTTTTGCCATCTTTTTTCAGCTGGGCTTTGGCAAAGAGGCGGCTGCCGCGTGTGCCGGAGAGGAAATTGATGCTGACCTGCTGGGCAACAGTAATGCGATGCGCATGATTGGAAGCCGCGGCGAAGGCGAAATCCCCCAGCGTAAAGATGGCACCGCCCATCACGCCACCGGCAGCGTTTTTCAGCTGATCCGTTACAGGCATGCTGCAAAGGCAGCCGCCTTCCCATAATTCGTCCAGCGTGATGCCGCAGTTCATGGCGAATAAATCGTTTTGGAAAAAGGCCCGTGCTTCCTCGATGGATGAAAATGTACTCATGGTGTTTCCTCCTGTTTTGGTATGCCTGTCCACAGGCCGTAGGATACTTCCAGATATTCCTGTAAGGGCATCCAGAATTCACGGGCGGATTGCTTTGCGTTGTCTGTCTGCGCCGGGGCAAAGGTGTCAAATTCGTAGGCAGTAAAATGAGCCACGGTGGAATTCCAGCCGGAATCTACGATATGGAGCAGGAAGGTTTCTTGGCCGTCGATCGGGTGATGGGTATAGCCCATAGCGATGAAAAAATGGCCGGCTCCGGGCTTGGCGGAGCGAAGATATAGAATACCTTGCTTTTCATCGAAAAAGGAAATCAGGTCTTTTTCCTTCGCCCGCAACCCTATTACCTTTTTGGCACCGCTTTCATAGGCGTAATGATAAGCCACATAAGGCCCATTGCCCTGCACAGCCGGGCTTTCGCCCCGAAGCAGCCATACCATCTGCTGGGCGTGGCGGGTTTGGTCTTCCACAGTTTCAAAGCGGCCATACAGCCATTGATAGGCGTGCAGCCCGGCGAAAATGGAACAGCCGTTGCCGCCTAACACAGAAAAACTGGCGGATTTGCAGGGAATGGCATTGTAGGGATAGGCGGAAAGCATGCTTTCTTCCGTGGATTGATGATAGAAATGGATGCGCTCGGCGGCAGAAGGAATTTGCTCCTGCGCAAGAGCAGCACTGTTCAAGGACAAGAGCAATGCAAGAAAAATGAGCAGATGCTTTTTCATAGAACGCTCCTTTCCTTATGGGGTACAGCAAACAAAAAGACACAGTTGCCTGAACGGCTTTCCAGCATTCCTCCGACATTTTTCCCCGAATGCTGAAACGGATGGGCATCGGCCGGCATGGAAAGATTATTTGGTTTGCTTGAATTTGCGGATGATGAAACCGACGGCTCCAAGGACGGAGAGGCCATAGCTGGTGGCCAGTTCTTTGATGAACTCGGCTTTGGCTTGCGGATCGCTGGCCAGAATGAGTCGGGTCAGGTCAAAGGCTCCTTTCACGGTGAAGGAAGAATATTCCTTGGCAAGCTCCAGATAAACGGAGGTGACAACGGAAAGATAGGCGGCCACATAAACCATGCCAAGCACCACGATTACGGATAAGATGATGCCTGTTTTATCCAGCGTTTTGCCCAGCTTTTCATAGCCTTTCATGGCGAGGAAAGCCATCAGAATACCGCAGATGGCGGCAATGAAGCCCAGCTGATATACAATAACCCAAGCAACACAGCCGATCAGGGCACCCAGTACAGCACCGATAAAGCCCAGCGGAATATTGGACGGGACGGGCTCCAGATGGGTTTCTTCCAAGGATACGGGGGCAGTTTCTTCTTGCAAAACAGAATGGGGTGTTTCGCTGATTTCCGGCAGGTTGTTCCAATTTTCGGTCATGACTTTTTCTCCTTTGCTTTAGCAATCAGTATTTATTCCTTCACAAACAACAGCACGTTTTCCACATGGCCGGTGAGACAGAACATATCGACGCTTTGGCATTTTGTGGCTTTGTAGCCGTGGGCGCAGAGGTACTTGGCGTCCCGTGCCTGGGTCGCAACATCGCAGGAGATATAGACCACCTTTTCCGGGGCGCAGTGGCAGATAGCTTCCAGCACTTTTTCTTCGCAGCCCTTCCTTGGCGGATCCAGCATGACCACATCCGGGCGCAGACCCTGCTGCACCAATTTCGGCAGCAAATCCTCCGCCGCAGCGGCGTGGAACTGCACATTTTCAATGCCGTTGGCAATAGCGTTCTTCTTGGCATCTTCAATGGCTGGGGGCACGATTTCAATGCCGATGACATGCTTTGCCCTTTGCGCCAGCAAAAGGGAAATAGTACCGGCACCGCAGTAAAGGTCGGCCACGGTTTCGGTGCCTTGCAGGGCGGCAAAGTCCAAGGCGGTCTGATACAAAACCTCCGTCTGCACAGGGTTCACCTGAAAGAAGGAAAGGGGCGAAACAGAGAAGGAAAGCCCAAGGAGCGTGTCCTGCATCCTTTCTTCCCCAAAGAGCAGGTGATTCTCCGTGCCCAAAATGACATTGTCATTGCGGTGGTTCACGTTCAGATAAACGCTTTTCATCAGGGGCAGGGCGGCACGCAGCATGGCGATAAGCTCCCGGCTGTGGGGAAGGGAAGGGGCGGTGGCAATCAAAACGGCCATCACTTCGCCCTGCTTGGATACCCGGCTCATCACATGGCGCACAAGACCCCGATGGGTGATTTCGTTGTAGGGCGCAATGCGGAATTTGTTCATCCAGCTGCGCACGACCTGCAAAACAATATTGCTCTCTTCCTTGGCGATGAGACAGCGGTCAATATCCACAATGCGGTGGCTTCTGGGCGCATAAAAGCCGATTTTCGTCTCCCCTTGTACATCGCCCACGGGCAGGGCGGTTTTGTTGCGGTAATGATAAGGGTCTTCCATGCCAAGGGGCAGGGGCACTTCCATTTCCAAACCGCCGATGCGGAAAAGAGCATCCTGCACTCTCTCCCTTTTCATTTGCAGGGAAAGGGAATAGCGCATGTGCTGACAGGCACAGCCGCCGCATTTTTCGTAATAAGGGCAGGGGGGCGTCTGGCGGTCTTTGTGGCTTTCCAATACTTCCAGCGTTTTCAGAAAAGCATATTTCTTTTCCGCCTTCTGCACCCGTGCCATTACCTTTTCCCCCGGCAGTGCACCCAAAACAAAAAGCGTCATGCCATCCAGATGTGCAATGCCGCATTCAGAGCCGAAACGCTCAATATCCACAATTATCTGATCGTTTTTCTTCAGCATGGTCATTCTTCCGTCTTTTGCGCATCACGCATGCGCTGCTCTGTGGTTTTGATTTCCGCTGCGCCTTTCATGGCCAAAACGGCTTCCCGGCTCAAGGCCGTGCCGGTGCCCTGACAGGCATAGCAGCGATATAAACAATCGGGGCAAACGCAGGCATGATCGCTTTCCGCATGAATCATGAAACTGCCGCATTCGGGACATCCGCAGCGCATTCCATCCATCCCTCATCTTTCATGGAAATGATGCAGAAAGTATAGCATATTTTCTTCAAAGTGTAAATATCGCAGGAATTATGCAAGGAAAAATTGCCTTTTTGCGTTGTATGGATTATAATAGATGCAACGAAACCAAACGGAGGCAGAAGATGCTGGCAGTTGTGTATTTTTTGTTATTTGAAGTGGCAGGCGTAGCCATCAGCTTTTTCCTGCTGCCCAGAAAAAGTATAGTGGTAAAAGGATGGATTGGGCTGGTGCTGGGGCTGGGGCTGATGATGTGGCTGCCGGCGTTGTGCGCCCTTGTGTGCGATTTTACGGTGGACGCTCATCTGCTGGCCATGGTGCCGCTCTTTTTGCTGACGGGGCTTGCCTTCTTTTTCCGGGACAAAAGGGAAGCTGTGGCCTTTTCCGATAAGGATAAACATCTTTTGAAAATGCTGGCCATTGTGGCTCTGCCCTTGACCATCATCGGTGCCTATCTGCAATACACCCATGTGCTGCGGCCGGTGGACGGCGCACTGCATACAGGGATGACCACTTATGGGGATATGCTGCTGCATATGTCCATCGCTTCCGGCAGCCGAAACATGGATTTTCCGCTGGAATATGCCATCTTGCCCGGTGAAAAAATGAACTACCCCTTCCTTGCGGATACGCTGTCCACTTCTTTCATGCTGCTGGGGTGGGATTTGCGCTTTGCCATGTTGGTGCCGGGGATTCTGATGATGGCGTTTACCTTCTCCGGTTATGTGATTTTAGCGCATCGCATGGCGGACACGAAAAAGGGTGCCGTGCTGGCGGTGCTGCTTTTCTTCCTCAACGGCGGCCTTGGGTTTATGTATCTGGTGGATATGCAGGGGGTGAGCTTGGGTTCCCCCGGCCAGAACGAATTGCAAAGTGCCGTGGGGCTTTGGGAGCGCATCAAGGCGGTGCTCAATGGCTGGTATCAGACGCCGGCCAATCATGCGGAATTTTCTACCTATAACCTGCGCTGGAGCAACGTAATTGTGGATATGATGATTCCCCAGCGCACCACCCTTTGCGGCTGGACGATGCTGCTGCCCTGCCTGTATCTTTTGTACGATTTTGTGCGGCCGGAGGATGCCCTGCCCCTTGGGGTCAGCGTGCTGCACGGGGAAGACGGCCCGGTTTCCGTGTATACCAAGCGGCAGGTGCCCATGCGCCAGCTGATATTGCTTGGGGTTCTGGCCGGGATGCTGCCCATGGTGAACACGCATTGTTTCCTTGCGTTGGGGCTTATCAGTGCCGGATGGATGGTGTATGACTGCATCCGCAGCCGCAAGCAGATTGGAAAGACGCTGCTTGGCTGGTGCATTTACGGCAGCATTGCGGTGATCTTGGCGGCTCCGCAGCTCTTTACATGGACGTTCAGCCAAGCTGTCGGCAACGAAACCTTCCTCAATGTCCGCTTTAACTGGGTGAACAATACCGGAAACGGCCTGAAAGACAGCTGGCTGTGGTTCTGGATTAAAAATGTGGGGCTGCCCTTTGTGCTGATTCTGCTGTCCCTCTTGGAAAAGAACGAAAAGCGGCGGTTTATTGCCAGCGGTGCTTTTGTGATTTTCCTGCTGGCAGAGTTTATCCAGTTCCAGCCCAATGAATATGATAATTATAAATTGTTCTGCGTGTGGTATATGCTGTGCGCTGTGCTGGCGGCGGATTACGGGTTTGAATTGCTTGGGCGGCTGAAGGGCATGCGGGCCAAGCCTGTGATTGCGGCGATGGCCTTGATTTGCTTCTTCTTTACCGGCGTTCTGGCTGTGGCTACCGAAATGAACACCGATTGGCAGCTGTTCTCTAAAAAAGATGTGGAAGCGGCAGCCTTTGTGGAAGAGGAAACGGAAGAAGACGCTGTTTTCCTTACCGGCACCCAGCACATCAATTTGGTCGCTTCTCTTGCTGGGCGCAGGATTGTTTGCGGTACGGACAGCTGGCTCTATTACCACGGCTATGATACCTCGGAACGCAAGGCGGATATCCGTTCCTTCTATGCCGACCCGGAGGGCAATCAGCCGGTGATTGAAAAATACGGCGTGGATTATGTGTTTGTGTCCTCATGGGAGCGCAGCGATATGACCGTGAACCAGCAGGCTCTGGATACCCTCTATGAACGTGCTTATGAAAAGGATGATATCATCATTTACCGGGTGGGGGAATGAAGGAAAATGCTGAACCGCTTTCTGCGCTATTCCCTGCAGCACCGCAAACCCATCCGGGTGTGGATGGAGGGTGAAAAAAAGTATCAGAATATCACGGTGATCGGGCTGGAGGAAAATCTGGTGCATTTCATCACCGCCCGGAAAAAAACGCCATCGTCTGTGCCCTTGGAAGCCTTTTTATCCGCTTCCTATGCCAGGGGCGATGACGGCGATACCCTGCAATACAGAGAGGAAGGAGACAAGGAATGATCGAAAAAATCAAAGGCCTTTTGCACGATAAAGAAAAAATACGGGAGCTCACGGTGTATATTATTTTCGGGGTGCTCACCACGCTGGTCAATTGGATCATCTATCAGGTGCTCACCGGCGTCCTTGGCATGAACGGCCATGCGGAAGGAAGCGCGCCTTATCTTCTGATTGGCAATATTTCCAATTGGGTGGCGTGGGCGATTTCCGTGCTGTTTGCGTTTTTTACCAATAAACGCTATGTGTTCAAAAGCAATAAAACAAGGGAAAACGGTGCTTGGAAGGAATTTTCGCTGTTCGCTTCCGCCCGGGTGATGAGCTATCTGATCTTTGATCTGGGGCTCTATACCCTGCTCTTGTTCGTGCTGCCCCATCAGCTGGATAAGCTCCTGATGAACGTGCTGGTGGTGATTTTCAATTATCTGGCCAGCAAGCTGGTGATTTTCAGGAAGAAGGATTGACAGGGGGCTTATGCAGCCCCCAGCCCCCCTGCATCAGGGGACATTGTCCCCTGAACCCCGGAAAGCGAACAGGAGGGAAGGGAAGAAAAGCAGTTTCCGCTTGTGACTTGTTTGGAATGAAGCAATTTTTGTTTTTCGGGTGAATGGAAAATGAAAAAACGCCCAGTGAGAAATGAATTTCTCCTGCGGCGTTTTTTGCATTTTCGACGGACGCCGTCGGCATCCGTCAGGACGGCGAAACGCCGTCCGACCCGGAAAACGGTACATGTATTTGAGGATGTTAACTTGTATATGGATTGTTAATTCTGTGCTTGGTTGATTTTTTCCAGCAGCGCATCGAAGGTCATGTTTTCCATGGTGCGGTTATTTTCCGGCGCAGCGGCGGTGCCTTTGCGGCAGATGGCGGCATAATCGCAGAAGGCGCAGGGGCCGTTGCCGTTTTTATCGCAAAGGGGAGAAGCCTGAATGTGCCCGGCGTGCATTTTTTCGGACAGCTGGGCAGCGCATGAGGCGGCATGCTGAATGAGAAGGTGCATTTCATCCAAAGAGGCAAGGGCACTGCGCTTATCAAAGCTGCCGTCTTTGAGCACGCTTTTTGGCAGCGTGAGGGGCGGCGTGCCGCTGTCCATTTTTTCCAGAATGGCCACATCTTTCAGTGCCACGCCTTTCAGGGACAGCATCCGTGCCAGTGCATCCTCGATATCCGTTTTATCTTCTTGCGCATCCAGCAGAGGGTCTGCCACCTGCATATAAAACGCCCCGGCAGGCTGCGCCTTTTCGTCGATGGAGAGGGCGGCCTTGAGGTAAAGCAGCAACTGCAATTGCGCCCCCCAGAACACCTGCGCCGGGTCCAGCTTTTTCTGGCCGGATTTATAGTCCACCACCCGGAAATAAACGCCCTCATCCCCGGCATAGCGGTCAATACGGTCAATGATGCCCCGGATATACACCCGGCGGCCGTCTTTCAGCGTTAGCAAAATGGGGGGAATGCCCCCTTCATAGCCAAAGCGTACCTCCGCATGGGCGGGCTGAAAGGCACTTTGCCGGGCACCTTTGGTAAACGTCCAGGCAACCCTACGCAGCACCTTACGGTATTTTTCCCCCAAAGCACGCATCCGGGCACTATCGCCCATAACGCCGCTCAAATGCTGGTCAAACAGAGCTTGGGATGCGCTGTCGATCAATTGATCGCAGCTTTTTTTGTCAATCTGCGGCCAGCCGGGGGTTTGGGGCAAAAGGCGTACAAAGCCCTCCAAGGCACTGTGATAAAAGTTTCCGGCATCAATGGGGGTCAGCGTCCATTCTTTTCGTGGCTTGGGGATCAGGCCGTTTTCCACAAAATGCTTATAGGGGCAAACGGCGAAGTTTTCCAGCCGGCTGACGGACATGATGCGCTCCATAAAGAGGCTTCTGGTCACTTCCCTTGGCAGGGGCGAAGCGGCATTTTCCGGCAGAAAGGCCCGGCGCAAGGCCTGTGCCTGATCTTTGGTTTCTTCTGCGGTGCAAAGGTATTTCCATGCCTCCAACCATTCACCCGAAAGCTGCCCTTTCTGCATTTGCAAGCCTATGGCGTTCAGCGCAGGCAATGGGGAGAGGGGGGATGTGACCGGATTCTTTTGCAGCATGCCGCCCTCTTCAATCAGGGAAGGGAATAGCCGGCGGATGTGCCGGAGCCCTGAAAAGGGGCGAATGGCCGTGCCGTCCTGGGTTGCCAGCGCATAGGAAAGATACAGCTTTTCCGTGGGGGCAGAAAGGCATTTCCAAATGTCCAGCTGCTTCAGGGCGTCCTGCCCTTCATCGGAAAGGGACAAATAGGCGTTGAGAGCCTGTTCCATATCCTGCTGCTCCTCATTGGATAAGAGCACTTTGGTGGCAGGGGCGGAAATCACATCCGTCATGGAGGCGGCGAAAAGCACCTTGGGGCGGCCGAGGGGCAGGGAACCGATGCGGCCGCACATGACGCACCGGGCACTGGGGGGCAGGGAAGCCAGTTCACAGCTTTCAAGCCCGGCGGCGATGAAAATGCAAAGCCGGGCTGCCGTTACTTTTGTATTGCCAAGCAGGGCGTATGCTTGCTCCATCAGCCGCAGTATCATCTGCCAAACCTGACGGCATTGCACTGCTTCCGCCGGCATATTCCGGGCCATCAATTGCTCCTGATTATATAGAAGCGTTCCGTACACGTTGGTTTCTTCCAGATAGCGATAGAGGGCAATCAGCACGCTTTCCGCCTGTGCGTCCTCCCGGATGGCCTGCCGCAGCTTTTCCAAGGGGGCGATGAGCAGAAGCCTCGCTTCCTCGGCGGCAGTTTTTTCTTCCTCGCTGCCCCGTTCAAAGGGGGCAAGCCATTTCTTGCCCCGGATGCCGTAGGACAAAAGATAATTTTCCAATTGCCAGCCCTGCTCCGGCAGAAGAGGTGCATAGCCGGATTTGATCATGGCCAGCATTTCGCTTTCGGGATAGCCCTCTGCCATAGCACGCAGGGAAGCAATCAAAAACCGTGCGGCCCCATGATGGGCGGCAGGCAGTTTTTGCCCCACATAGCAGGGAATGTGATAAGCGGATAATACTTCGTGCAAAGTACCGGAGAGGCTGTCGTCCCCCATCACCACTGCCATATCCGCAAAAGAGATACCGCTTTCGTGCAGCCGCAGCATTTCCCCGGCAATGAAGTGGGCTTCAAAATAGGGGGTGGGGGCGGCGTAAAGCCGCAGGGCACTTTGCGGGGAGGAGGAGGGAATGGCCGGGGTTTTCAGATATTGCTCTGACAGATAGGAAAGAGATGGAGCCTTTTTTGTTTCCGGTGCTTTCAGCGGCGTGATGGCGCAGGAAATGCCCATAGCTTCCGCCTCTTTTTTCAGCCGCAGTGCACTTTCCCATACTGGGGCAAAATGCACGTTTTCTTCCATCACCATCAACGCTTCCAGATGGAGAGCCTCTTGGGACAGGGCGCAGATCAGCCGGTTCATCTGCCCGATGAACACATCAAAGCCCCATACGCATACGCCGGCTCCCCTTGCAATGCCGCTGTCGTGCAGGCGGCGGAGCATGCTTTCCGTCACATCTTCCCCGTCCACAAATTGCCCGGAAAGCAACGCAGCATAGGCAGTGTAGATCAGAGCCAGATCGGTGAATTTATCCTTCTTTGCGCCTTCTTTTAAGGCGGCTGCGTATTCAGTTAATTGGTCTGGAGTCAGGCCTGCTTGCTTGAAGCCGGAAATCAGCGTGCCCATCCGGGCAATGAAGCCCTGCTTATTGGCGGCGGATTCAAAATAGCGGAGCTGCTTTTTGTTTTCCGTCAGCACCCTTGCCAGTGCCATTTGCTTGCCCCGGTCGTCAATCCGGGTAAGCGCATCCTGCCCGGCGGCGGCAAAAACACGTTCCGTCAGCCGGGAAGGGGATAAAACTTCGATATCAAAAAAGCCGGGGGCTTGTAAGCCCTGCATCAAATCCCGTTCGGTTTGCAGGGTGTATTGTTCCGGCACGATGACCAGCATTTTTTTGTATTCCCGGCAAAGGGAAATAAGCCGTTCCCTTGCGGCATCGCCGGAGCCGCTGCGGATATGCAGCATATACCCCCCTCCTTTTCTGCTTTATTACCAATAGAATATCACATTTTGGGGAAATGGAAAAGAAAAAATATTTTGGAAAAGACCGTTTGAGAGGGGGATTTATCTTGTTTTTTTGGGCTGTTACGGTTATAATGATAAAATCCGGAAAAATAGTTATTTCCGGGAAAACGAAAGCTGTGACAAGGAGGTTTTGGAACGATGGAAAACGAAGTTGTACGCACAAATTTCATCTGGGACGCTATCGACCGGGATTTGGAGGAAGGACGCTACCAGCAAGTGCACACCCGTTTCCCTCCCGAACCCAACGGATATATGCACATCGGCCATTGCAAGGCCCTGATTATGGACTTTCTGACGGCAGAAAAATACGGCGGCAAGTGTAACCTGCGCTTTGACGATACCAACCCTGCCAAGGAAGACACCGAATATGTGGAAGCCATCAAGCGGGATATCAACTGGCTGGGCTTCCATTGGACGGGCGGCCTGTATTACGCCAGCGATTATTATGACCAGTGCTACGAAATTGCCGAAGACTGGATCAAGCGTGGACTTGCCTATGTGGACGAACTGACCCCCGAAGAAATGCGAGAATACCGTGGCACGCTGACCAAGCCCGGCAAAAATTCTCCCTTCCGGGATCGGCCTTGGGAAGAATCTTTAGACCTCTTCCGGCGCATGAAGAACGGCGAATTCCCGGAAAAGAGCCTGACGCTCCGGGCGAAGATTGATATGGCCAGCCCCAACATCGTCATGCGTGACCCGGCTATGTATCGTATTCTGTATAAAGAGCATTGGCGCACGGGCAGCAAATGGTGCATCTATCCCATGTACGATTTTGCCCATCCCATCGGCGACGCATTGGAAGGCATCAGCCATTCTCTGTGCTCTTTGGAATACGAAATTCATCGGCCGCTTTATGACTGGGTGGTGGAGCATGCGGCCAATATGCTGCCTGCCCGTCCGAGGCAGATTGAATTTGCAAGGCTCAATATGACCCGTACAGTCATGAGCAAGCGCAAGCTCCGTGCTCTTGTTGAAGGCGGCTATGTGAGCGGCTGGGATGACCCCCGGATGCCCACGCTGTCTGCCCTTCGCCGCCGTGGCTATACCGCCGCCGCCATTCGGGATTTTGTGAGCCGTATCGGCCTTTCCAAGGCGGACAGCGTTGTGGATACCGCCATGCTGGAAGCGTGCGTCAGGCAGGACCTTGATCAGAACGCCGCCCGTGTTTCCGCGGTGCTGCGCCCCATCAAGGTGGTGCTGACCAACTGGCCGGAAAATGAAAAACGGGAACTGGTTGTGGAAAATCATCCCAAGAACCCGGAAATGGGTACCCATACGGTGAATCTTGGCCGGGAAATCTATATCGACGCAGAAGACTTCATGGAAGTGCCGGCCAATAAATTCCAGCGGATGTATCCCGGCTTTGAAGTGCGTTTGAAGGGTGCCTGCATTGTGAAGTGCGAAGGCTGCACGAAGGACGAAAAAGGCAATGTGATCGAAATTCAGTGCACCGTGGACTTTGATTCCTTCGCCGGCTGCGAAGGCAGCGGACGGAAGATCAAGGGCAAGGTGCTGCATTGGGTGAACGCAGAAGATGCCGTGCCCTTTGAAGCCCGGCTCTATGACCCCCTGCTGCCGGCAGAAGGCGAAGAAACGGCCGCCGCCGAGGAAGAGGCCGAAGAAGTGGTGGTGGACGTGGAAGAAGAAGCCGCCGAAGAAACGGACGCTTTGACCCGGAAGGATTACGCTTTCCTGAAGGAAATTTCCCCCAACACCCTGACGGTGCTGAAGGGCTACGCCGAACCCATGGTGCGTGACTGTGAAAGCGGCACCAGCTTCCAGTTTGTCCGGGTGGGCTATTTCTGCAAGGATCCCGATTCCACAAATGAACTGCCTGTTTTCAACCGCACGGTGGAACTCAACGGCATCAAGCTGGGTTAAGAAAAATATTGCTACCCACCCTGAACACGGAGAGAATGTTTTCAAGAAGGAAACAGGAAGGCTTCCGAATTGGTTTTCGGTGGGGGTGCGGGGGAGGGTCTTTTGACTCAAAAGACCCTCCCCCGCAAAATACACATTTACAGGAGGAATAACAATGACTGAAGTACGTACTCGTTTTGCGCCGTCGCCCACAGGGTTTATGCACCTGGGCGGCTTGCGCACGGCATTGTATAATTATCTGTTCGCCAAGAAGCACGGCGGCAAATTTATCCTGCGCATTGAGGACACGGATCAGGAGCGGTTTGTGGAAGGCGCAACGGAAGTGATTTACGACACGCTGAAGGGCTGCGGCATGGATTGGGACGAAGGTCCCGATATCGGCGGCGATTATGGCCCCTATATTCAGAGCGAGCGGAAAGACATGTATCTGCCCTATGCCAAGGAACTGGTGGAAAAGGGGGCTGCCTATTATTGCTTCTGCACCAAGGAAGAGCTGGACGAGCGGCGTGCGGCAGCGGAAGCTAAAGGCGAAGTGTTCAAGTATGACAAGCACTGCCTGTATCTTTCCAAGGAAGAAATTCAGGCCAAGCTGGACGCCGGCGTTCCTTATGTCATCCGGCTCAATTGCCCCACAGAAGGGGAAAGCAGCTATGAAGACGTGGTGTTCGGCAAGATGACCTTCCCCAATGACACCTTGGACGATATGGTGCTCATCAAGCAGGACGGTATGCCCACTTATAACTTTGCAAACGTGATTGACGACCATCTGATGGGCATCACCCACGTGATGCGTGGCATGGAATACCTGTCCTCCACGCCCAAATATAACCTGCTGTATAACGCTTTCGGCTGGGAAATCCCGGAATATATCCACCTGACCACGGTTATGCGTGATGCCCAGCATAAGCTGTCCAAGCGTGACGGCGACGCCTACTACAGCGATTTCATTGATAAGGGATATCTGAAGGAAGCCCTGATCAATTATCTGGCTCTGGTTGGCTGGAACCCCGGCGATGACCGGGAATTCTTCACCATGGATGAGCTGGTGGAAGTGTTTGACGTGCATCGGCTGAATAATTCCCCCGGCATCTTTGACGTGAATAAGCTGGACTGGATGAACACCCAGTATATCGCAAAGATGGACTTTGACCGGTATCTGGAAATGGCAGTGCCGTGGTTTGATCAGGTGCTGGCCGGGAAGAATATGGACTATAAGCGGCTGGCGGAGCTGATGCAGAGCCGCACGGAAGTGTTCAACCGCATCCCGGATATGATCCGCTTCCTTTCGGAAATGCCGGAATTCAGCGACGAACTGTATTTCCATAAGAAAATGAAGTGCGATGCGGCGGTTGCCAAGGAAAACCTGGAGCTGGTGCTGCCTGTGATGGAAGGCATTGACGACTGGACAGAACAGAACATCCATGACATCGTGATGGTGGCTATTCAGGAAAGCGGCAAAAAGAACGGGGCTGTTTTGTGGCCGCTGCGCATTGCCATTTCTGGCCAGGCCAATACCCCCGGCGGCGCATTTGAAATTGCATATCTCTTGGGCAAGGAAGAAACCCTGCGCCGCATGAAAGATTCTTTGGCCAAACTGGGGTAAATTGCGCTTGTATTTCCCCGGAAAATTTGCTATAATGCAAGTAACTGAGGAGGTGCGTTACAATGAAATCCATTCCCATCAAGCTCAGCTATGCTGAAGAAGTGAAAGCCTTCGTAAATACCGTGAACCGCTATCCTTACGAAGTGGACCTGCGTGCAGGCCGTCATGTGGTGGATGCCAAGTCCATTCTGGGCATCTTCTCGCTGGATCTGTCCAAGCCCATTACGATGGATGTGTACACGGATGATTGTGATGATCTGGTGCAGGATATTCAGCCCTTCGCCATCAAATAAGATCACAAGAGAACACAGGCGTTGTTTCCGCAGAGAAACAGCGTCTGTTTCTTTTTTGGCGTTTTTTCGCATACACTGCCTCATGGAGGCGATGGGCAGTGGGTATTTTGGATTTTATCCCGGAGGAAGTGAAGGGAAAAGTGAGCCGGGTGGTGATCCTTGGGAAAAAGGAAATGCTGATCGAGCAGCATCGGGGGCTTATTTCTTATGAAACGGATAACGTTTGCTTTCGGGTGCTGGACGGACAGGTGCAAATCGGGGGAAAGGATTTGGTGATCACAGCCTTTGGGGCGTATGATGCCAAGGTGCAAGGTCAGATTGATAATGTGACGCTATCGGGCAAAGAAGCATGAGAAATAAGGGCAGGGTACGGGTGCGGCTGACGGGGCTGGGCGCAGAAAGGGCACTGAACGTGCTTTGGAAAAAAGGCGTTCAGATGTATCATGTGCGCAGAAGCCGGATGCGGGGCGTGGAAATGGAAGTGGCGCAAGGGGCACAAAAGACGGTGGAAGAAGTGGCAAAGGAAAAAGGTTTTCGCTTGGCGGTATTAAATCAGGGCTGGGGCAGAAAACTAAAGGAGGGGTTGAAAAAACGCTGGGGGCTGGCTTTGGGCGTGGTGCTGGGGCTGTGTCTTTCTGCGCAAGCCATGCTTTATATATGGCAGGTGGAAGTAGGGGATGCGGGGAAATATGCCGGGGAAGTGCGCCTGTTTTTGATGGAGGAAGGGTTAAGGCCGGGCATCCGGAAAGACAAGGTAGATTTGAAAAAAGTGCAGGAAGCATTGCAATGGCGGCTGCCGAAAGTGAAATGGGTGTGGGTGAAAAAGGAGGGCAGCAAGCTTTCCATCCGCTTGGAGGAAGGCATATCCCCGCAGGAAACGGGCAATGAAACGGGGGATGTGGTAGCGGCAAGGGACGGCGTTTTGCAGCGGCTGACGGTGTTTGCAGGAACGCCGGTGTGCAAGGAAGGGGAGGCAGTGGAAAAAGGGCAGGTACTGATCCGAGGCGAAGAAAAGGGCGAAAACGGGGAAATGGTTCCGGTAAGGGCAGAAGGGGAAGCTATTGCGAAAATCTGGGAGCAGAAGGCCATCCGCATGCCTCTGAACGAACTGATAACAAAGCCTACCGGCAGGGAAGCGGAGCGGCTTGTGTTTCTCACACCCTTTGGCAATTTCACCTTTGAACAAGAGCCGGATTATCTCCTTTATGACAGTCTGTATACCATCTCTGCCCTGCCCGGCGCATGGCTGCCCTTTTCGGTGGCGGAGGAGCGGTTTATGGAGCTTTCGGGGGAATGGCAGCAGCGGAATTTGGAGGAAGTTATGCAGGAAGCGCAAAAAGCAGCGGAAGAAGCCCTCATTCGGGCTTGCCCGGAAGCACAAAATATTGACAAATCTGTGAAATTTAGTATGATAGATAGGGGTATTATCGAAGTTACGGCTACGGCTGTGATGGAAACAGATATTGCCCGGTTTGGGAATACACCGTAAGGAGATGCGGCTTTGCAATTATCATTGGAACGAATGGAAAGCTATCTGGCCTTGTTTGGCATGAATGACCGGAACATGGCAGCACTGGAGCAGGAAATGGAAGTATCCGTTTCTCTGCACGGCAATGAACTGACGGTGCGTGGGGAAGAAGAAAATGTAGCCCTTTGCGAAAATGTGATCGAAACGCTGATTGAGATGCTCAAAAAGGGCGAAATGATCGACGCTTCCCGGATTCGCTATGCGGCGGCACTGGCAAGGGAAGGCCGGCTGGACGAAATCAGCGAAATTTTAGGGGATGTGGTGGCCATTACCCATAGGGGCCGCCGCATTCAGTGCAAAACCTTGGGCCAGAAAGAATATGTAGCCGCCGTTCGAAAGAACGAGCTGACCTTGGCCGTGGGCCCTGCCGGCACGGGCAAAACATACCTTGCCATGGCTCTGGCTGTGGTGGCCATGCGCAATAAAGAAGTGGAGCGCATTGTGCTGACAAGGCCTGCCGTTGAAGCCGGAGAAAAGCTGGGCTTTCTGCCTGGCGATATGACCCAGAAGGTGGATCCCTATCTGCGGCCTTTATATGATGCGCTGTATGAAATGATGGGTGTGGAAAGCTATCAGCGGATGGTGGAAAGAGGCACGCTGGAAATTGCGCCGCTGGCCTTTATGCGCGGCCGCACGCTGAACGATGCCTTCATCATTCTGGACGAAGCGCAGAACACAACGCCTGAACAGATGAAGATGTTTTTAACCCGTCTGGGTGCCGGTTCTCGCTGCATTGTGACGGGGGACGTGAGCCAGATTGACCTGCCAAGGGGGCGCAAAAGCGGTCTGATTGAAGCCATGGATGTATTGAAAGATATTCCCGGCATCAGCATTGTGCAGCTGAGCAATAAAGACGTTGTTCGCCACGAACTGGTACAGAAGATCGTAAAAGCTTACGAGGCTTATGAAGCAAAGGAAGGGAAAGGCCATGAAAACGGACAAGAAAAATAAGAAACCGTTAAAAAAGCGGCTTTCTGATTTTTTCCATTCGCCATCTGCGCTGCGGCTGCTGATTTGCGTGATCGGCATTGCTGCGCTGATTTCCATTTATGTGCTGGCGATTGTGCCCGTGCGATATGATTTAAAGGTGGGTATGGTGCCAAACGCCACCATCACCGCCACCAAAGATGTGGAAGACACCTATAACACCGAGCGTAACCGTAAAGCGGCGGCCAATGCCGTTACCCCCACCTATCGCTTTCAGGAAGGGGTAACGGAGCAGGTGCTCAGCAAATTCGACGAGATTTTTGCGGAGCTGCGCATGGTGAACCAGTATGCCCAAACCCTGCCTGATTGGAAAGCCAGCCGTGTTTTCCAAAGGGAGGAACTGGACTATGCCCATTCCATGCTCAAGCAAATCAAGCTGTCCGATTATCAATTGACGGCGGTGCTCCGGGCCACCCAGGCCGAAATGGATGAAGCCTATACCCTTTTGTTTACCACCATCCAGAGCACCATGGTGAACCACGTGACGGAAGGGCAGGAAAACACCGCCCGGAATAATATCAAGCAAATCGTCAATTATCGCATGTCGGTCGCCTTGGGGCAGTATATGGTGCCCCCTGTTCTGACGGCGTGCATTCAACCCAACATGGTCATTGACCAGGAAGCCACCGAGGCTGCCCGGCAGGAAGCCCGGAATGCGGTGGAGCCGGTGATCTTCAAGCAGGGGCAGAATATCGTGGTGAAGGGCGAAGGCCGTGTGAGCCAGAGCCAGCTGTCCATGCTGTCCACGCTGGGGCTTTTGTCCAACAGCCAAGTGGACGGTAAAATGTACCTTGGAGCCGGATTATTCGTGGTTTGCGTCATTGCCGTGATGCTGTGGATGATGCAGTTGAACAAGGAAAAGCTGGACTGGAAAAAGATGCTGATCCTCTTCCTTGCCATGGTGCTGACGCTGGCGGCCAGCGTGGCGGCAAGGCTGGTGCATGTGTATCTGGTGCCGGTGCTGCTTGGGTGCTTTATTGTATCCTCTTTGCTGGGGGTCAAGATGGGCATTATTGCCAATGCCGCCATGACGCTGCTGGTTTCTTCCCTTGCCGCAGGAGGCAATCAGGTGTATGGCGAAGTGATGCCCCTGATTCTGGTCACGGGTCTTATCAGCGGCACGGCGGTTGCCCTGCTTTTGCAAAAGAAAACCAGCAGATTGCAATTGATTTTAGCCGGCGGCGTGGCCTGCGTGATTGGCGTTGTGCTGCATCTGGCTATGGGGCTGATGACAGCGGAAGAAATTTCCGGCTCTCTCGTGAGCAGCCTTTGGTATGTTGGAGGCACGCTGGTTGCGGTGCTGCTTTCCATTGGTATTTTGCCGGTGTTGGAAAGCGTGTTCAATCTGGCAACGCCTATGAAGCTGATGGAGCTTTCCAACCCCAATCAGCCCCTGCTTCGCAAACTGATGCTGGAAGCTCCGGGCACGTATCATCATTCTATCATCGTGGCCAATCTGGCCGAAGCTGCGGCAGAAGCGGTGGGAGCCAATCCCCTGCTTGCACGTGTGGGCGGCTATTACCACGACATCGGCAAATTGAAGCGGCCTTCCTATTTCAAGGAAAACCAGATGGGCGAAAAGAACGCCCATGACGATACGGATCCTTATGTATCTGCTGCCATTGTGACGGCGCATACCATGGACGGCGTTTCCTTGGGCAAAAGCTATCGCTTGCCACCGGAAATTCTGGAAATGATCAGCAGCCATCATGGCGATACGCCGGTGATGTATTTTTATCATAAGGCTGTACAATTGGCGGATGAACCTGTGGATATGGACACCTTCCGCTATGACGGCCATCCCCCAAAGAGTGCAGAAGCAGCCATTTTGCTCTTGTGCGATACCATCGAAGCGGCGGTGCGCACCTTGCAAAACCCCACCCCCGAAGCCATGGAAGAATTCATTGTAAAACTGGTGCGTGGGAAGCTGGAAGACGGCCAGCTCAGCGACAGCCCCCTGACCTTCCGGGATATGGATAAGATTTGCGCAGCGGTGACCACCGTTTTGTCCGGCGTGTTCCACGAGCGTATTGAATACCCGGATGTGAAGCATTCCAGCCAGCAGCGCATCATCCATGCCGTGCAGGAAGAGCAGAAGGCGGCCCAGATGGAGCAGCCCGTGGCAGAGGAACAGATGGTGGACGCCAGCCTCATCCTGCCGGAAATCTCTGCCGATCCCATGCCCGTTCTGGATATGGAGCAGATGATAGTGGAGCCGCTGCCGAGAAAAGACGAGATGGCGGCGCAGGAAACGACGAGCGAAGCCGAAGAAGCAGCGGAAACACCGGAAACGGAAGTGCCGGAAGCGGAAACGGAAGAAGCCGTGGAAGAAGCAACATCGGAAATGGCAGAAGAAACGCTGCTCCAACCCACTGAAGAAACGGACGAAAACGTATGATGCAGGGACTGATGATTAAATGGGCTGTCCCGGAAGTGAAAGGGGCAGAGGAAGGGCTGCAAAAGGCTTTTCTTGCCTGCATGCAGGCAGAGGGCATTTCCTTGCCTGCCTATGCCCAGCTGCAAATTACAAATGATGCGGAAATCCATGCCCTGAACAGGGAATACCGGGGGGTGGACAGGGCAACGGATGTGCTTTCTTTTCCCTCCACGGCAGCCCATCCCGGCTATACGCTGGGGGCGCATGAAAACCTGCTGAAGCGTGAAATTGACGAAACGGGAGCCTGCTTTCTGGGGGACATTATAATTTCGCTGGAAAGGGCGTATGCCCAGGCGACGGAATATGGCCATAGCCCGGAAAGAGAGCTGACCTACCTCACCGTTCATGCCCTGTTTCATCTGATGGGGTATGACCATATGGAAGAAGCGGATAAAAGGAGCATGCGCGCCATGGAAGAAAAGGTAATGGCCGATCTGGGCGTGACGAGGGTGACGGATCAGGAGCTGATTGAAAAGGCAAGGGCTGCCATGCAGTTTGCCTATGTGCCCTATTCCCATTATAAGGTGGGGGCGGCATTGCTTTGCAAGGATGGCAAGGTGTATACCGGCTGCAATATCGAAAATGGCTCCTATGGGGCTACCAACTGCGCCGAGCGCACTGCCCTTTTCAAGGCGGTCAGCGAGGGCGAGCGGGCATTTACTGCCATTGCCATTACGGCAGAAAAATCTGCGCCTTGGCCTTGCGGCATTTGCCGGCAGGCATTGAACGAATTTGCGCCGAATATACGGGTCATCGTGGCATGGGGGGAGAGCGTGCAGGAAAGCACTCTGCCGGAACTTTTGCCCCACGGCTTTGGCCCCAATAACGGCACTTTGGATTATTTAGGGAAGGAATAAAAGATACATGAGTAAGGAATTTCATTCCGGCTTTGCGACGATTGTTGGCCGTCCCAATGTGGGCAAATCCACGCTGCTGAACACCCTCATCGGGGAAAAGGTGGCCATCGTTTCCAATCGCCCCCAGACCACGAGAAACCGGGTGATGGGCGTGATGGGCGGTGAAATGAGCCAGATTGTTTTTGTGGATACCCCCGGCATGCACACCCCCCGGACGAAACTGGGCGAATTTATGGTGAAGAGCATCGAAGAAGCCATGGAAGGCATTGACGCCCTGCTGGTGCTTGTGGACGTGACGGCCATCGGCCCTCATGACCGCTCCATCGTTCTCGAAATGAGCAAGAAAAAGGTGTACAAGCTGCTGGTGCTCAATAAGATTGATTTGGTGGAGCCGCAAAAACTGCTTTCCATCATCGACGGCTTCAAGGATGCCGGCTATGACGCCATCCTGCCCGTCAGTGCCAAGAGCGGCGATGGGGTGGAGGAAATCCGCCGGGAACTGACGGCGCATCTGCCCGTGGGTCCCAAATATTTCCCCGACGATATGCTGACGGATCAGCCGGAGAGGGACATCTGTGCAGAGCTTATCCGGGAAAAGGCTTTGCGGAACCTGCGGGACGAAGTACCCCACGGCATCGGCGTGGAAATGATGGCCATGAAGAAGGAAAACGATCATTTCATGGAAATCGACGCCACCATCTATTGCGAGCGTGCATCCCATAAGGGCATCATCATCGGCAAGAAGGGGGCTATGCTGCAAAAAATCGGCCAGGAAGCCCGGCAGGATATTGAGGCTCTCCTGGGGCTGCATGTGAATTTGCAGCTGTGGGTGAAGGTGCGTCCCGGCTGGAGGGACAGCGCAGAAGACCTGAAAACCCTGGGCTATGTGCAAAACCGCTGATATTTTCAGGGAAAAATGCAAAAAAAGCCTTGACAAGCGGCGGCAAAACCGATATAATACCTTTGTTTCAAGTAGAAGCTGCCCGCTTCTCTCCGCTGCGAATTTCGTTTTGCACGGGTATGGCATTTGATTTTAATGCAATGGACGGGTGGCTTTACCCCGTCCATTTTTTATTGGACATGATTTTTGTGGAGGTGCATCGACATAGCAACCGAACTGCTCATCAATGAAGAAATCCGTGACCGTGAAGTGCGCGTCATCGGTGCTGACGGCGCCCAGCTGGGCATTATGCCCACCAAGCAGGCTCTGGAAATGGCCGAAGAAGCGGAGCTGGATCTGGTCAAGATCGTACCCACGGCACAGCCCCCCGTATGCAAGCTGATGGATTATGACAAGCATCGCTTTGAACAGTCCAAGCGTGAACGGGAAATGCGCAAGAACCAGAAGGTGATCGCCCTCAAGGAAGTGCAGCTTTCTGCCACCATCGAAGAAAACGATGTGAACATCAAGGCCAAGAACGCCATCCGCTTTTTGCAGGACGGCAACAAGGTCAAGGTTTCCATCCGCTTCCGTGGCCGCCAGATTGCCCATTCCGATATCGGCCTGAAGGTGATGCAGGATTTCATTGAACGCACCAAGGAATATTGCACCGTCGAACGCCGTCCCATGATCGAAGGGCGCAACATGCTGATGATCCTTGTGCCCAAGACAGAAAAAGCCATCAAGGCCGAAAAGGCTGCTGCTGCCAAACAGGCTGCCGCCGCCCCCCAGGCTTGACAGAACTACTTTCCGGAAGGAGGACATTTCCATGCCCAAGCAAAAGACTCACCGTGGCGCAGCGAAGCGCTTTTCCCTGACCAAGACGGGCAAGGTGAAGCACAAGAAAATGAATGCTAACCACATTCTCAACAAGAAGACCACCAAGCGTATCCGTCACCTGCGTGCCGGCGGCACCCTTCAGAACAAAGCTGAAGCTGCTACCATCCGTACGCTGATTCCCTACAAATAAGCTACGCCCGTCTGAAGGAGGAACAAAAACATGGCACGCATTAAGAGGGCTGTTAACGCCCATAAGAAACGCCGCAAGGTGTTTAAGCTGGCAAAGGGTTACTGGGGCAGCAAGTCCAAGCAGTACCGCACCGCCAGCGAACAGGTTCGTCGCTCCCTGCGCTACGCCTATACCGGCCGTAAACTGCGCAAGCGTGATTTCCGTCGTCTGTGGATCACCCGTATCAACGCTGCCTGCCGCCTGAATGGTATGAGCTATTCTACCTTCATCAACGGCCTGAAGAAGAAGGGCATCGAAGTGAACCGCAAGATGCTGGCTGACCTGGCCGTCACCGACGCCGCCGCTTTCGCTCAGCTGGTGGAAATCGCCAAGGAAGCCTAATAAAAGGAAACCTGCGAGAATGAATAAAACCGTCTGTCGTTTGACAGGCGGTTTTTTATCTTCATATATTGCCGGGGGCCGGGGGAGGCTGCTCCCCCGGCGGGGCGGAAGGGGCGGAGAGCCTTCATATCCTCGTCCCTTTATTATTTGAGGAAAGTTTTGTAGTCTTCCCAGTTCTTTTTCAGCAGGCTGGGGGTGTCCAGCTGATAGGGGCAGCGGCTGGCGCACTGGCCGCATTCCAAACAATCGTCAATCAGAGCCATCTTCCTTTGCCAGTCTTCGCTGAGCCAGCTGACGGTGGGGGCACGGCGCAGCATCAGGCTCATCCGGGCGGCGTTATTGATTTCAATGCCCACGGGGCAGGGCATGCAATAGCCGCAGCCACGGCAGAAATCGCCGGTCAGCTCCTTGCGCTCCCGTGCGATATAGGCCTTGATTTTGTCTGTGAGTTCCGGGGGATTTTCGCCGCAGCGCAGGAAATCGTCCAGCTCTTCTTCCTTCTGGATGCCCCAGATGGGCAGGACGGGGAATTGGGCCAGATAGGCGTGGGCGGCATCGGCTCTCGTAATCAGGCCGCCGGACAGGGCTTTCATGCAGATGAAGCCCACGTCGTGTTCCTTGCACAGATGCACCAGTGCCTCTTCCTTTTCGCTGGCAAGGAAGGAATAGGGGAATTGCAGCGTGTCATAGAGGCCGGACAGCACCGCTTCTTCTGCCAGATGCAGGCGGTGGTTGGTGAAGCCGATGAAGCGGATCATGCCCTTTTCCCGGGCTTCCAGCATGGCTTCATAAAGGCCGGTTCCGTCGCCGGGTTTGGGCACAAAGGCCGGGTTATGGAACTGCAAAATATCCACATAATCCGTTTTCAGAAGGGAAAGGCTGGTGTGCAGATCTTTCCAGAAGCCTTCCACCGTGGTGGACGGCGTTTTGGTGGCGATGATGATATCCTTGCGCACATCGCTCAAGGCATTGCCCAGCTTTTCTTCGCTGTTGGAATAGCTGCGGGCGGTGTCGTAAAAATTGATGCCGTTGTCATAGGCTTTGCGCAGGATGCGCTTGGCGTCTTCCATGGAAGCACGCTGAATGGGCAGCGCACCGAAGCCGTTTTTATTGACGATGATTTCCGTTCTGCCAAGGCGAATGGTGGTCATAATTTGTTCCTCCTGTATGCTCATGGGCATTTACCAATGGAAAAATTATAGCACAGAAGGAAACGAAAAAGCAATATCAGAAGGGCAAATGGCATATTTCCGGCAGAATTCGGCAATTCCCGGTTGCGGAAAGGGACAGAAATGGAGTATAATCATGGCAGAACCATGAAGGGGGACGCAGAGATGGGAAAAATGATCGTTTGGCTGCTGGTGATTGTTCTGATGACCGGCTTTGCATCTGCTGCGTTTGCGCAGGAGGGTGATTTTGTGATTTTTGAGGGCAGAAAAACAGCGCAGGGCAAAGATGCCATGCTGGATTTTTATTTTACCGAGCATGTGGGCGGCACCTTTGATGCCACCGCCATGACCAAGGGCTCCATGCTGACTGTGGAATACGACGGGCCGGAAAAAGACGGCGTGTATCTGGCTCTCATCAGCCATTCCGGCGGCAGCCGGTGGGTCACGATTCAGCCCAATCGGGTCAACAAGCTGGAAAACGGGCACATGGAAGCGGTGTTTTATTATATCTCGCTGTCCATGAAATTGATCGACCAGTTTAACCGGCTGGATGAAATAAGACCCCTTTGCGCCAGCGATGAACCTGTGACCCTATACAGCGTGAAATATGTGGAAGGGGATGGCGTGCCGGTGGAATATGGCTCCGCACACTGGCTGCGCCCTGATAAGGGCATCGCTTTCCTTGGCGACAGCATCACCCAGAACGTGCTCTACAACGAAGGGGATTTCAATACCCTCCTTGGCCGCAAGGACTGCGCCAATTACGGCATCGGCAGCCAGCAGACCAGGCATATGCTCAACCGCATCGACGAAATTGCCTGCCGCAATTACAAACAGCTGGTTATCTGGTGCGGCATCAATGATACCGGCTCCTCCACCCCTGCCCAGATTGCCGGACGGGTGGAACAGATGATCGAAATCATGCGTGAAACCAACCCCGGTATCCGCTTTACCATCATTTCCGTGCTGCCTACCACCGATGCGTTTTTCAAGGGCTTTCAACACAAAATGGTGGAATTGAACGACCTCTACAAGGCCTTGGCCGAAAAAAACGAGGATGTTTCCTTCTGCGATATTTATCCCTATTTTCTGGCAGACAACGGCTACTGCAAGCCGGAACTGATGATCGACGGCCTGCACCCCAACAGCGCAGGCTATCAGATTCTGGCGGAGCATCTGCCGGCATATTTACTGCCGGAGGAGTGAGTTAAGGAGACGGGGCAGGGGACTGCTCGTCCCCTGTACGACGAGGCAGGGGCTTACGCAGCCCCTGTACCCCACGGCAGGGTCATAGACCCTGCACCCATCATGCGAAAACACGCTTATTTTATCGCAGAAATTATCTCCGCATGGAACTTGAGAAACGGAAGTTTTGCGGCCACGGGCACAAAAGAAAATACACAAAATGGCGAGAGAGAAAGCATGCTTTCTCAGCTGTATGATGTAAAGGAAGGTTTTATCCTTCGCATTACAGCATGACTGCGGCTCATTTGTGGTGAATGGAAGCGGTTATGAAGAAAGGAGAATATGTTTCCACATAACTGCTTTAGACCACGAAAGGAGCCTTGATATGAAAGAACAGAATGTTCAACCTGTAGAGATCCACTATGTGAAAGCCGGCGATTATTATTTGCCTGATTTGGAACTGCCAAAGGTAGACAAGCCCATTGGCCGGTATGGAAGAATGCGGGAAAAGTACCTTCGGGAACATGACTCCGTTACTTACAATGTGATGCTGCTTAGCGGTGAACTTTTTACCCATCTGGCAGACATGGATGAACAAGCACATGAGCGAATAGAGCAACTGATCCGTCAGATGAAAGAAGCAGAAGGGGTAACGGAAGAGATGAAAGTGCGTGATCAGCTGGCATGGGTGGGTGCCATGAATAACATCCGGGCCCGCGCGGAAGAAGTGGTATTGCAAGAGCTGGTGTATGCCCAATGAAGTCTGCCTTCCAGACCTTCAGCGCTTATCTGTGGAGCACAGGAAATGCATGGGCAGACCTTCGGTTATTGGAAGAAGGTGCTGTGAGCCTGTATGAGAACGAGTGTGCTTCACTGGCAAATACGGCTTCAAAGGAAGAAAAAACAGAAACAATCCTTGCTTTTGATACCATCGGTACCGCATTGTATGTCCTTCGTGCCCGTATTCAATCCATGCAGCAGGAACATTTGAAAACAGCTGTCCAATAAAGCAACGAATAAAAGAGCTTCTGCGAAGAGAAGAATTCGCAGAAGCTTTTTGATTGCTTATTGATTTTCCGGCATGGGAATGGGGAAAAGAATCACGTCGCAGGTATCCATTTCATCCCGGATGTTTTTCTTTTCATCTCTTGTTTGGATCATGGTATAGAGATGGTCACCCAACTGAATGAATTCCGAACCAACACAGATTCTGTTCACCGTTTTCACTTCATTTCTGCCCACATATTTTCCATCCTTTGTGAACCAGAGGAAGTGATAAGGCTGTCCGATATCATAATTCCGGGTGCCCATATCCAGCACCAGATAATCGCCAAATTCCAGAATGTGATTGCAGCGGCTGTTCATGAAATCGGTAGTTTCGGTATTGGGTTCTTCCCGGTTGATCCACAGCAGATTGCCGTTTCCGTCGAACTTGACCAGGGCTTTGTGCCGCGTTACTTCCCCGCGAAGATCCCCGGCGGTTTCCATCAGCCAGAATACATAGCCGCCGTCGGACGTTCGGCAGCCATTCATCAATTGTGCGCTGGCTTCGGGCAAGTATGTGGGAAGAACCGTTTCCCAAACCAGGTTGCCGTAAAAATCCAGCTTGATGATCTTCGCCGGAGCAGGATAGCCATTATCTGATCCGTACAGGATGACGCCGTCTTCTGCTCCTAACAGATCGGATCCGCCGCTGGTATAGTCATCGGAATGGATACTGAAAAGGAAATTGCCGTCCCAGTCTATATAATACCGATAGAACGTCTGGGCATAGGGGTCAATGACCGCATACTCAATGCATGCTTCGGTGGTTTCACAGGAAGAAATATGAGGAGTAAAAATATCAATCGGTTCTCCTGCCATTTTCCCATCCGTGGTGAATTTATGGATTTCAACCTGCTTTGTTTCCTGATTGGGACTGTTCCGAAAGATAACCCCCAGCAGACCATTATCCAACAGCTGCACATAAGTATAGCTGCAGTTGCCCGAGGCCGGATGCCGGTAATCCCAGGCAATGGATCCATCCGGATTCAAGCATAGAAGGCGGGCGCGGCTATCTTGATAATTACCCTTAACGCCGGCTTGCCCGGCAATCACCACCCGGCCATCCGGCAGTACAAGGGGATCATACATCAGCTGATCGCAGCCATCTGTGCTCAGATCAATGGTTTCGGCAGCGATGGCAGAAGGAATCAACAGCATCAGGATTCCCAGGATACAGATCATTCTTTTCATTGTAATTTCACCTCTCAATACCAGCGTTCCCAGGCTTCCACGCCGGTTTCGCCATCATCTCTGGCATACGTATAGGTGTTGAGAATTTCGCCTGTGTAAGCATCCACTTCCATTCCATAGTAGACGCTGGGTTCCAGTCCGGCACGGATGGAAGAGGTCCATCTTTCTTCCGAAGATAAGCCGATCTGATAGAAGGGCTTATCAGGATTCGTCACATCCAGCAGCATCGTTTCCGGCAGCAGAAGGGAGCATTCCTGATCGGTAAGATCAAAAGCTTTTTGTACATGCTGGAAAGCAATCTCCTGCGCTTTTGCTTCCGTGATCATCCCATTTTCGGGCACACCATATACATGATTGGCAAACGCCATCAAACGGGGATCGGCAAAGTGGGGATCCTGCTGCATTTTTTCCTGAATCAGAGGCCGCAATTGATCTCCGCAGGCTTTCTGATGCTTAAGTGGCCAATGGAAGAAATCCTCATATTCGTACATCAGGCCGTTCTGCTGCGCATAGCGATCGAAATGCCGGAACAGTTCATTGTCATAGGAGGCTGTTTCTTCCAGAACAGCCTTGTGCTGTGCCGGGCTGAACCAACCGGGCAAAACGGAAGCATCCACGACAGTACCGTTAATTTTTACCCGATAATTGAAATTCATGCGGCCCAGGAAGCGTGCATCCTTTTCCGTGCCCATGGGCCTTGTCAGGTATATGCGCCAGTATACCATGCCCCGATCCAGATAATCATCATGCACCTGCTGGGCAACAATCTGCCAAGCATCCATTTCTGTCTCTTCCATGTTCCAGGCGGCGGCAAATTCTTTCCGGATGATGGCAACGGCTTCCTTTTCTCCGATTTCTTTTTTGTTTCCGTCCAGCTTTTCCAGCACGTCCGACCGGGACAGGTTATACTTTGTCTCCATTTCCATGAACAATGCGTGATCCGCACCGGACCATGTTTCCGCATCCCCCAGCAGGGTTTCCACCATACACCAGGTATTGATGCCGGAAGGATAGTCCTTCGCTCCAAAGGCTTCGGCCACAAAAGCATCCATCGCTTCTTCAGAAGGGTCAGTCTGCTGCCAGAAAGCATGTTCGGGCAGGATGTTACAAGCTTTCATGTGGCCGATCAATGCCTTTTTATTCTCCAAAGACCAGCGCACATACCAGTTTTCTTTCTGCTCTGTTCTTGCGGCGAAGAAAAGCAGCTGCCAGGTGGGGCTCATATCATTTTCCCGATAGCTGAATATGTCCGTTACTCGGCCTTCTGCCCGGTTGATGACCACACCATACATTTTTTCCGTTTGATAGCTGTAGTGATTTCGGAAAGTGATGGTGCTGATCTGTGCACGATCCCCGGCCTGGACATAATGAAAACTATCATAGAAGTAGCTGTTTACTTCTGCTTCAGTCAGGTTGTAATGGGCTTTCAGGGCGTCTTTCGCCATACGAATCGCTTCATCATAGGATACATTGCTGACGAATTGATTGTTTTTCGCATGCTGCTGTGCTTCAAGGGAAAAAGCCTGCTTGTCCTGGGTTGCCCGTGTAAACCCGTTTGGATCCACCAGCACCGTCAGGCGATAGCCGGTTTTGGTTTCTTCAACGGTTTTGCCTTCCAGCACAGGCTCGAAAGCCAGTTCCATGGAAACCTTGCTGACTTCGCCGGATACTTCCCACAGCTGGTATTCCTCATCCCATTTGATTTCCGGAACAATGCTGTCAACGGCCTCCGGATGCCAGCTGTATACTTCCGTCATATAGCTTTTCAAGTGCCGTACGGCAGATTCTTCCGTGCCGTCGGGCAGGGGCGTTATTTCCGGCAGCTGATCGGCCCGGGCCTGATATGCCGGATAATACACATCCCGCAGATAATAGCCCAATGCATCCGTATAAGCCTGATAATCTTCCTTTGTGCTGATGCCTTCAGGATGTTCTGCCAGATACTGTTCCTGGAAGATAATCACTTCATTGGGGGCTACTTCCGTAATGTCTGCCGGCTGTTCCGCCCATTGTTCCACATCTTTCTGAATCAGTTCGCCGTAGCGGGTATAGATGATGCGGTCAGCCGCCGCTTCCCGGTTTTCGTTTGATTCTTTTTCGTTCATCATCAGTGCATAGTCCGCTTCGTTCATGGTTAAGTTGCCTTCCCGCATGATGTTCACGAATTGGATTTTGTCCTTCATCTCCCAGCGCATCATGCTGCCGTCCGCATCCATTTGCGCCACTTTTTCATAATATCCGTTGATCACGGCCGTGACGGCCACCGCTGTGATGCTGATGCAAATCAGCACCAGTGCCAGCACAAGACCAAAGGACAATTTGGATTTTCTGTTCACCGTTTCTCCTCCTGCTGTTACAGCAAGGAGACGGTCCCGCTGGGCCTGAGAGGTATTGAGATGGGCCAGTTCATTGTTCATGGCATGCTGTATTCTTTGCCGTTTCTGTTCAAGCGTCATCTTCCTCACCTCCAATCCACTCTGCTTTCAAAAGGGATTCTGCTTTTTTCAGTCTTCGTTGTGCAGTGGATGCAGGAATTCCCAGCGCCTGTGCCGCCTCCCGCATATTCATTCCCTGGTAATAATAGAGCAGCACAACCTGCTTGTATTTAGCCGGCAAATTGCAGATGTCCATCACCAATTCCCGATCCTGTTCGTCTTTTGCCGGGATGTATGCAGCGATGGTGTCCATGTCCTGATGTTTATCCACATGACGGAACCAGCCCGTTTTGTGATAATCCCTGCATACATTGATGGCAATGCGCATCAGCCATGCTTTATCGTTTTCAACGCCCTTTCTTTCATAAGCGGGCATGCTTTTCCAGGCTTTGAGGAAAGTGTCCTGCAGGGCATCTTCTGCCTGGCTGCGATCGGCTAAGTATACAAAGCAGATTTTCTTGATATCATCCGCATAGGTTTCTATCCATTGGTTCATTTTCTGCTCCCGAACATAGCTGGGTACCGCAGCTTGTTCCATGTCCGATCACCTCCTTCGTTTATATAGACGAGTGGACAGGGCGTTTTGTCCCGTTTCCATTGCACTTCTTTGAAAAAATTTTCCTGTTGTTTATTGTACTGCTCCTGAATATGCGTGTCAATTTGATTCGCCTTTCATTGCAGGAGCAAGAAAGAGTATGCTGACAATCAATGACTGCTTTTGCTGAAAACATAGACGCACAAAAATGGACCGGATATAACGAGGATGCATTGAACGAAACATTTTACGGGAAAAATTCAAAAATTCTTCAAAACATGGAAAAAAACAGGCCATTTCATTCCCTTATATTATGAAGGGGACAGAAAAACACAGAATGGAGGTGAGAAAGTGTCCTTTGAACGAAAGGTGAGAGAAGCAGACCGATATATCGTGGTTCCGCATAACAGCAACCTGCGCTGGCTGATAATGTTCTATGCGCTGCCAAAGGAAATGTTTGCAAGGTATCCGGAATACCGGCAGCTGCCCCGGAATCTGCGGTCCATCATGCAGTCGAAAAAGTATATGGACATGATCCTGTCCAATCGGTTTCTGGAATTCATCTGGAGCTGTTATGCATGGATTGTGTGGCACTGCCTGAAGGTGCCCGGCAGGAAGGGCGAATACCGGCCCATTCCCGGTGCGTGGCATCATTATTCCGAAGATTTCCCCATCTGGCGGCTGACCTATGAGATTGGCATGCATTTTCGGGAACTGTTTGAGCATTGCAGCAGCTGGCCGCTGCAAAAGCTGTTTGATCTGAAACCGGATGAAGAAATGCCTTGGCTGAGTCTGGAGCAATTCTGCCATACGGCCAAAGCTATGACTCGGTGTGTGATTGAAACAATGGACTTTCAGCCGCTGATCGATGCCCTGTGGGCGCATCGGGCAGAGGAAGACTATGCTGGGGAGAACCGGGCCCATCGGGATTTTATGCGTTCCTGGAACCACAGTAAAGAATCACCGCCCGTTTCCATCGATCAGATGATGGAAGGCGGTACAACGGTGGACAAGCAGGTGCTGTTCGATCTGCCGGATCCAAAGAGCGAATTTGAAAACCATGTGGTTTCCGGCATCCGCATTGAACAGTTCAAGGAACAATTGACAGAGCAGGATCAGCAGATTCTGCAGCTACGAAACGACGGCCATACCCTGCAGCAAATTGCGGAGCAGGTGGGCTACAAAACTCCCGGTGCAGTAAAGAAACGGATCGATAAAATCGCATTGGCATATTCCGATTTTTTATCCCACGAATACAGCGATTTTCCGGATGCCCACACCAGGTAACAAGATTATACGCCAATCGGCAGTCACGCTTATCGTGGCTGTTTTTTGATTGCGGGAAAGGAGAAATATGAATCACATGTTCGAATGGATGCCGGATATTCTGAACGCCCGGCAAATCGCCTCCGCCCTGGGTATTTCCCGGGCAGGAGTGTACAACCTGCTCAGCCGTACGGATTTCCCCACGCTGCACATCGGCAGACGCAAAATGGTTATGAAAAATGACCTGATTCTCTGGCTCAGAAACCAGACCAATCCTTATACAGAAAAAAGAGAGGAAAAATAAAATGAAAGCGAGTTCCAAATGGAAAATATCAAAACCGCCTTCACCTTCAGCCGTTCCATTGGCAACACCCGGTACCATGTCAATGTGTACTGTGCACCCCAGGGCACCGACACTTTTGAAGAGAAACTGCTGCAGCTAATCCGTCATGACATACTGGACAAAAGCACCGGTTGTGGTATAATGAATGTACCACAAATGAGCCGTCAGTCTGAAAGGAGCGCCCATGGCAACCCGAAAGACTGAAATGCGCATCACCGCATTGTACGAAAGATTATCCCGTGATGACGATCTCATGGGAGAAAGCAATTCTATTATCAATCAAAAATCTTACCTTGAAAGCTATGCTGCTCAGCATGGCTTTTTGAACTGCGTTCACTACACCGATGACGGCTGGTCCGGCGGCAATTTTGATCGGCCTGCATGGAAGCAGCTGGTCAGCGATGTGGAAGCGAATAAGGTGTCTGTTGTATTGGTCAAGGACATGAGCCGCATCGGCCGTGACTATTTGCAGACCGGCTATTTCACGGAAGTGCTGTTCCGCAAGCATGATGTGCGGTTCATTGCCATTGCCAACAATGTGGACAGCGACGATCCTGGCAGCAATGAATTTACACCGTTTATGAACATCATGAACGAATGGTATCTGCGGGATCAGTCCCGAAAAGTACGGGCAGCTTTTCAGCTGAAAGGCAAATCAGGAAAGCCGCTGACCGCCACTTTACCCTATGGATATGTGAAAGATCCGGCAGATCACAACCACTGGCTGGTGGATGAAGAAGCGGCCGAAGTGGTTCGGAAAATCTTTCATCTGTCCATGGAAGGGTACGGCCCCTACTTGATTGCTCACAAACTGACAGAGAGTAAAATCCTTACACCGATGCATTACTATGCTGAAAAATACCATCAATCGCTGCCCTCCCGTGTGCGACCGGAAACCAAATACAGTTGGAGCGGCACCACCGTTATCAGCATCTTAAGCAAGCCCGAATACATGGGGCGCACCGTTAATTTTCGTTCGTCCAAGAAATCCTATAAAACAAAAGAAAAGATCCTTCACGATCCAAAGGATTGGCTGATTTTCGAAAACACCCATGAAGCCATTGTTCCTGCGGATGTGTGGCATCTGGCACAGCGGGAAAAAGGGTCCAGGCGCAGGATTGACAATATTGGCTTTGCCAATCCGCTGACGGGTTATGTTTTCTGTGCCGATTGCGGCAGGAAAATGTACAATTCCCGGGCACTCAGGGATGTGAAGGATGCGTCCAAAGGATTGCAGGGGAACAGCTACAACTGCTCCACCTATTCTCTGACCCGCAATTATGAAACAAAAAACTGCTCCACCCATTTCATTACAACCAGTGCATTGCGTACTCTGCTGCTGGATTCCATCCGGAAGATTTGTCGATACGCCATTGCAGATCCGGAAGCATTTGCTCAACAGATTCGTTCCGAAGCAAAAATTCAGCATGAAGCCGGTGTAAGGGAATTAAAGAAACGGCTTGTCCGGGATCGGAAACGCTGCACGGAATTGGATGCCTTGTTTCAAAAACTGTATGAATCCTATGCCCTAGGCAGGATTACAGAAAAACGTTTTGAAATGATGGCAGCATCCTACGAAGCAGAGCAGGCAGAATTGGAACAGCGTATCGCAGAAGGGCAACTGGAAATGGACACCTATGAACAAGATGAAAAACGCATCGATCATTTTCTGGAACTGACGAAGAAATACACCGATTTTTCAGAATTGACCGCACCCATGATCAAGGCATTTGTGGAAAAAATCATGGTGCATGCGCCGGACCGAAGCAGCGGAAAGCGCACCCAGCAGGTGGATATCTATTTCAATTACATCGGGCAGTTCCACATTCCGGACGAACCTCTTTCGCCGGAAGAACAGGCGGCCCAGGAAAAACTGGATGCACAGCGTGCCGAATACCGCAGACGTTATCACCGAAAGAAAGAGCTGAAAGCCCAGCGGGAAGCCGCCGCTGATAACACACACGCAACCGCATAACACAAAAAAGGGGCTTGGGGATCTTCCCCAAAGGAAACAAAAAATACGGGCATCCCTTTCGGGTACCCGTATTATTTTGTGCAAATGGCTATCCATTTGCCCTGCTTGCAGGTTCCGGTTTACATATATTCGCAAGACAGGTTTTCTGCTATCCATTCACTAAATGAAAGAACCTGCACACCGCTTTCACAGCATGCAGGTTCTTTTTGATTGCCTTTTCAGGCATTGGGTTTTATTTAGCTTCCCTCCGCTTTTTCAGCAGCAGGATGCAGCCGGCAGCGGATACTGCCGTGACTGCCAGCCACAGTCCGATCCGGCTGTCGTCCCCGGTCTTGGGGATCTTCCGGTTCACGATGGTATCGCCATTGTAAGCGCATGTGGCTTCGGCGTCATCGCCGTAGGTCACCGTGAAGCCATCCACCGGTTCTTCCACCACGCTGTATCTGGCTGATTTGCCGTTCTTGGTAATGGGCAGATTGTACCATACATACCAGCCGTCTTCGTCGGGCTTGGGCGTCTTTTTGTCCATCGCTTCGCCGTTGCAGTACAGCGTCAGCGTGATTTCGGGAATTTCTTCCCCTTCTGCCAGGCCTTCCCATACCTTCTTCACCCGGAATTCCGTCACAGCACGGTTGATGATGGTACCGCCGTTGTAGATCCAGCTGGTTTCTTCGGTGTAGGGTGCCTTGTTCCGGTAGATGGTCATGAAGCCGTCCATGTATTTTTCCTTGGCGGAATATACGATGGCCTTCCCTTCTGCATCGTACTGAGGCAGGTTATTATAGCTGTACACATCGCCGTCCTTGTTGTAGCTGGGCTGCGGGTTCAGCTTTTCGCCGTTGCCGTACAGCGTCAGGGTGATGGCGTCGCCAATGTCGCCTTGCCATTCCTTGGTCACGGAGAAGGAAACCGTCTTTTCGGTATTCACAAAGCTAACCACTGCTCCATCTTCCGTGATCGTGCCTTCTGCCTTCCGGCCTTCCGTTCCGTTCACAGTGGGTGTATAGGCGATGTATTCGTCTTCTTCCACGGTGTACTTCGTGCCCACCGGCAGATGGGTGATTTCGGCCTTTTCGCCGTTCTTCAGGTGCAGGTATTCGCCGCTGGCAATACTGCTCACTTCTGCGCCAGTTACGGGATAGGTGCCGTTCAGTTCCTTGCCGTCCGCATCCGTCAGCGTCACTTTGAACGCGAAAGCCTTTTCGGCGTCACCGCCCACCACCGTCTTTTCAACAGTCAGGCTATTGAGCGGGATGTTGTTGAACAGGATGGTTTCAGCCCCTTCGCCGTTCTTTTCCAGCGTCCAGTCCGCGGTCATGCTGCCTGCGCCGTCGTCCGTCAGCGTCACCGTCAGGGTGTATTCGCTGTCGTCCGTCTGCCAGGAAGCGTCGCTTTCCGTGCTTTCCGCAATGGTGTACACGTACGTCTTGCCGTCATCTGCCAGCGTGTAGGGAATTTCTTCGAAGGCGATCAGGCTGCCCTGGTTTTCCACTTCCTGCAGCACTCGGCCGTCTGCATCTTTCAGCTGGAAGGTGAAGGTTTCGTCCCCTTCGGGCGCTTCGCCCTGCACCAGCTTCTGACCCTGAATCCGGATGCTGCCAGCCGATTCGTATGCGTTACCAAATACGATTTCGCCGCTTTCTTCACCGTTCACCGTGTAGGTCACGATCAAAGTACCATCCCCGTCATCTACCACGGTCACGACGATTTCGTATTCCGTAGCATCGTAGGTGTAGCCGGCCTTGCCGTCATTCACTTCCGTCACGGTGTAGGTGTGTTTACCCACATCGTCCAAGGTGTACTTGATTTCGGAGAAGCTGAACTTGCCGGTTTCGTCGTTCTTCACGGTTTCGGTCACGCCGTCACCATTCAGGATGAAGCTGAACTGATCGGCCTGCAGGTCGGTGCCCGTCAGGGTCTTGGTGCCGCCAAACTGCACAGAGCCATTGGCAGCATAGTCATTCGTGATGGTGGTTACACCGTTTTGCGTCACACGGCTGGAAATCGTGTAGCCATCGGGTACGGTTACTTCATCCCAGCTGTACGCAATTTCTTCGCCGTTTTCATACTTGGGCAGGTCTTTCAGCGTTTCCGTCCAGCCATTGGCTTCGTTCAGCGTCGCTGTAACCGCTGTTTTTTCTTCATTGGCCAGCAATGCCACGGTCAAGCTTTCCGGACGAGAGTTCCCCTGATTGCCACGGTCGTTCCAAATCTTCGTTACCGTAACATCCACGGTTTCCGGTTCGTGAGTGTTGGTCACGTTGAAGCCGTCTACCTTGGTTTCGTAGCCGTCCACTTTGTCTTCCGTGATGGTATAGACGATTTCCGTGCCCTGATCTTTGTACTTGGGCAGGTCTTCGAAGAGCCATGCCCAGCCGTCTGCTTCAGTCGCGGTGACGGTTCTTACCACAGTGCCATCCGCCAACAGATTGATGGTGATGGAATCAGGACGAATACCGTCCTGATCGTTGTTGTCGTCCCAGGTCTTGGAACCTTCGACGGAGATGATTTCAGGATCGTAACGGTTGGTCAGCGTGGTGACCGTGCCGTTCGTGTCGGTCTTGGTCAGCGTGTAGCCTTCCGGCATATTGCCTTCCGTCCAGGTATAGACAATTTCTTCGCCGTCTGCATACTTGGGTAGGTTTTCGACGGTGGCTGTCCAGCTGTTGCCTTCATTCAGTTCCACCTCGGTACCATCGGACAGGGTGACGGTCAGGGTTTCGGGGCGCTTGCCGTCCTGGTTGTCTTTGTCGTCCCAGCTCTTCTTCACCGTGGCAGAGGTCAGCTCGGGCGTGTAGCTGTTGGTCAGCGTGGTGACCGTACCGTTCACGTCGGTCTTGGTCAGTGTGTAGCCTTCCGGCATGTCGCCTTCCGTCCAGGTATAGACAATTTCTTCGCCGTCTGCATACTTGGGCAGGTTTTC
>JAZNQO010000018.1:0-49369 GCA_045590215.1 Clostridia bacterium
CGCAGCTTTCGTAGCCGCCGGTCAACATCCCTATTTCGGCATCGAAACGGATGTGCACCGCACAAAGGACGGGCACTTCATCATTATTCACGACGATGATACGCTCCGCGTTTCCGGTGAAAGCCGCATCGTGGAAGAAACAAATTTTTGTACCCT
Organism: Clostridia bacterium; assembly: GCA_045590215.1. Taxonomy (GTDB): domain Bacteria; phylum Bacillota; class Clostridia; order Christensenellales; family Aristaeellaceae; genus RUG563. The sequence continues at coordinate 157 of JAZNQO010000018.1, forward strand.
GCGTACGCTTCGACTGAAGGACCGAAACAGCGGTGAAATGCGTCACGATCTGGTGCTGCCCACCCTTTCCGAATACATCCGCATCCTGAAACATTATGAAAAGCATGCGGTGCTGGAAATCAAAAATCCCATGGAGAAAGCAGATATCGAAAAAATTGTCTCCCTCATCCGGGAAGAAAGGTATCTGGAACACACCACTTTCATTTCCTTCGACTGGCAGAATATGCTGCATATCCGCAATCTCCTGCCCCATCAGTCCGCCCAGTTTCTGATGGAAACGTGGGAAGACGATCTTCCGGACAGGCTTCAAAAACACCGTCTGGATCTGGATATTTACTGGAAATACCTCACCAAAGAACGGGTAGACAAGCTGCACGAAAAGGGCATTTTGGTGAATGTGTGGACGGTGGATGCCCCCGCCGATGCCGCTGCCCTTGCAGATATGGGCGTGGATCAGATCACCAGCAATATCCTTTTGTAAACCCGAAAATTTCCCTTGACATTCCCAATGAAACAGCGGTATAATACCTCCATCCATCGGAATGACGGAAGACATGTTTTCCGGATCGTCTTTTTCAGAGAGTGTGCGGTTGGTGCAAGCACATAAAAGAGCCCGGAAAAAACCACTTCCCGACCGAAGATCGTTTGTCGCGCGTTATGCGTCAAAAGCGGCCTGAACATCAGGCAACAAGGGTGGAACCGCGGGCGAATAATTCACGCTCGTCCCTTCATGAAAATGAATGGGGCGGGCGTTTTTGTATGCTCCCCCAGAAAATGAACGGAGGAAAACCCCATGATCATTACCCTCAAGAACGGCTCCCGGGAATTTGAAAACGGCATGAACGCCCTGGATATCGCAGGCCAGCTGAGTCAGGATCTCAAAAAGCAGGCCATCTGCGCCCGTGTCAACGGCGAAATCTGGGAACTGGTCAAGCCCATCAACCAGGACTGCACCCTGGAAATCCTCACCTTCGAAGATGACGATGCCAAAAAGGTGCTGCGCCACACCGCTTCCCATGTGCTGGCCCAGGCTGTGAAAAAGCTGCGTCCCGATGCCAAGCTGGCTATCGGCCCCGCTATTGACAACGGCTTCTATTATGACTTCGACGTGGATGAACCCTTCACCCCCGATTTCCTTGCCGCCGTGGAAAAGGAAATGAAGAATATCGTCAAGAAAAACGACCGTCTGGAACGCTTTGAGCTGCCTCGCAGGGAAGCCATCGCTTTCATGGAAGAAAAGGGCGAACCCTATAAGGTGGAATTGATTCAGGATCTGCCCGAAGACGCCGTCATTTCCTTCTATCGTCAGGGCGATTTTGTGGATCTGTGCGCAGGCCCTCATGTTCCTTCCACCGGCAAAGTAAAGGCTTTCAAGCTCACCTCCATCGCCGGTGCTTACTGGCGCGGCAGTGAAAAGAACAAGATGCTCCAGCGCATTTACGGCACTGCTTTCACTTCCAAAGAAGACCTGGACGCTTACCTTGCCCGCATTGAAGAAGCAAAAAAGCGTGACCATCGCCGTCTCGGCCGTGAGCTGGATCTGTTTGACACCCGTGATGAAGGCCCCGGCTTCCCCTTCTTCTATCCCAAGGGCATGATCCTGCGCAACCTCTTGGAAGACTACTGGCGGCAGATTCACCGGGTGGCCGGTTATGAAGAAATCAAGACCCCTGTGATCCTGAACCGTGCGCTGTGGGAAAAATCCGGTCACTGGGATCACTACAAAGAAAATATGTACACAACCAAGATTGACGATATGGATTTCGCCATCAAGCCCATGAACTGCCCCGGCGGCATGCTGGTCTATCAGCGTCGCCAGTGGAGCTATCGTGATTTGCCCATCCGCTCCGGCGAACTGGGTCTTGTGCACCGCAACGAGCTTTCCGGTGCGCTTCACGGCCTGATGCGTGTGCGCTGCTTCACCCAGGACGACGCCCATATCTTCATGACCCCCGAACAGATCAAGGACGAAATCAAAGGCGTCTATAACCTCATCAACGGCGTCTACCAGACCTTCGGCTTCCCCTACACTGTGGAGCTTTCCACCCGTCCCGAAAATTCCATCGGCACGGACGAAATGTGGGAGCTGGCCACCAACGGCCTGCAGGGTGCTTTGGATGAACTGGGCGTTCCTTACACTATCAACGAGGGCGACGGTGCCTTCTACGGCCCCAAGATTGACTTCCATCTGGAAGACTGCCTTGGCCGTACCTGGCAGTGCGGCACCATCCAGCTGGATATGAACCTGCCTGAACGCTTTGACCTCACCTATACCGGCGCAGACGGCGAAAAGCATCGTCCCGTGATGATCCATCGTGTGCTGCTGGGCTCCATTGAACGCTTCATCGGCATCCTGACCGAGCATTTCGCCGGTGCCTATCCCCTGTGGCTGGCTCCCGTGCAGGTGAAAGTGCTCACCATCACCGACCGTGCCGACGACGCCGCCAAGGCTGTGCAGGATAAGCTGGAATCCATCGGCATCCGCACCGAAATTGACCTGCGCAATGAAAAGATCGGCTTCAAAGTGCGCGAAGCTGTTATGATGAAGATTCCTTATATGCTGGTCATCGGCGATAAGGAAGTGGAAAACGGCACCGTCAACGTGCGTACCCGTAAGGGCGAAGTGATCGGCACCATGAAGCTGGAAGAAGCCATTGCCCTCTTCCAGGAAGAAATCGCCACCAAAGCCATTAAGTAACGAAGGATTTTTGTGAGAGGGTGCTTTTGAGTCAAAAGCACCCTCTCACACTCTCCCGAAAACCGACAAAATATCGGCTTTCGTTGTTTATCTTTTCCTGTAAACAGTTGTATATATGGGCTTTTGTGCCGCATGAAGCACCAAAGCCCTGAATGATTTTATCTGGAGTATCTATGAAAAGATTTTTCGCTTTGCTGCTTTGCCTGTCTTTCCTTTGCTGCGGTACGGCTGTAGCCGAGGAAGCGCATTTAGTGGCGTCCTTTTACCCAATCTATATTTTCGCCCAGAATATCCTGCTGGATATCCCTGGTCTTTCCCTCTCCTGCATGACCGCTCCTTCCACCGGATGCCTGCACGATTATCAATTGCTTACCGGGGATATGCGGCTGTTATCCAAGGCGGATGCACTCCTGATTAACGGAGCCGGGATGGAACCCTTTCTCCCTGCCATTGCGCATCAATTGCCGGATTTGCCCGTGCTGGATGCTTCTGTCGGGATTCCCCTTCTTTGCGCCGATGCTTCCCATCATCACCATCATGACCATGAAGATGAAGATGAAGAACATGGCAAATACAATGCTCACATCTGGCTTTCTCCGAAAAACGCCGTGCAGATGGTGCGGAATTTGTCCAATCAGCTTTCCCTTCTTTTCCCGGAGCATGCGGAAGCATTCAAACGCAATGCGGAAAGCTATATCCTGCGCCTTGAGGAGCTGGATGAGTATGTATCCAATGCTCTGATGTCTCTGCCTTCCAAAAAAATCGTCACTTTCCACGACTCCTTCCCCTACTTTGCCAAAGCTTACGGGCTGGAAATTGCGGCGGTTGTGTCCTTGGAGCCGGATGAACCCCTGTCCCCTCATATGCTGATGCAGGTGGTGGACACAGTCCGTACTGCCGGTAATCCACCCCTTTTTGCGGAGCCGCAATACCGAAACGCCGCTCTGGAAGCCATCAGCCGGGAAACGGGTGCGCCTGTTTTTCTCCTTGACCCCATGGCTACAGGCGTGCCTTCCCTGACCGCCTATGAAGATACCATGATACAGAATTTGAACACCCTGCTGGACGCCATGCAATAAGAAAACGGCGCACGCCTTTGAAAAGACCCAAAGCGTGCGCTTTTTAATTTGTTTTCTTTGCAGGAGAAAAGGCAAGTGCGTCGTATTTTATAAAGACGCACTTTTTTGTGCGCAGGAGGTTTATTGTTCATGCTCAATGAAGAAATGCTGATGCGTCTGGCCTCTCCGGAGGCTTTGCAGCAAGGGCGCACGCTGTTCAGCCGGGCACAGGTTCGGGAAGTGAAAAAGGGAAAGGAAGAATCCCTCTACATCGTTTCCGATGATGGAAAGCTGCTGAACGTTCGCCTTTCCGCATCCAACGCCCGCTGCGAATGTGGCCTTTCTTTCTGCGCCCATTGCGTCAGTGCCGTTTTGCTTTCCGTGGAAAGCGGCACCATGACAGAAATGGAACGCATCCGCCGGGAGCAGGCCATTCCTGCCCTTTTCGATGCCGTGGCACAAATGCTGCCGGAAAGCGGCAATATCCGCATGCTGCCCGTGCTTTTCCTTGCCAAGGACGGCCTGCGCATCGGCCTCAAAATCGGCGAAGAAAGGCTGTATGTGGTGCGGCATATTCCCCATTTTTTGCAATGCCGTGAAAAATGCGAGCCCCTTTTGCTCGGCAAAGGCTTTGAATATCGCCCGGAATGGATGCACTTTGACGATCAGCAGGCAAAGCTGCTGGATATCCTGTCCGAGGTTTCCGAAAACGTGCCGGGAAAAAACCTTTCCGGCACGGATGCAAGGGTGATGCTGCTCAATCTCCGGAGCAGCAAACGGGTCTTAAACACCCTGCGCCATCTGCCCTTCATGCTGCATATCGCCGGTGAGCAATACGCCGTCCACCAGATAGAAGAAAAGAATGTGCCCCTCAATTTCCACGTTTCCGGCACGCCCCAGCGGCTGCAAATCACTGCCGAAATGCCGGAAGTGTTTCATGCGCTGACCAAAGACTGCCGCTATGTGTTTGCAAACGGCGAGGTCATCTGCGTGCCACGGGATCAGCAGCAGTTGCTTTTCACCCTGCAACGCTTTTCCTGCGGCAGCGAATCCGTTTTTTCCTTCACCCAGCAGGATACCCCCCGTGTGATGCGTGAGCTGATGCCTTTTTTGATTCGCACGGGCACCGTCTCCATTGACCCGGCTTTGGAAAGCCGCTTTTTGCATCTGGAACCCAAAACGAAAATTTATCTGGACAAATCCGGCCGGGATGTGACAGCGCAGGTTTCTTTCTGCTACGGCCCCTACGAAATCGACCCCTTCGTGCCGGAAACGGCGGAAACAGACGCCCTTTTGCTTCGGGATGCGGTGAAAGAAAAGCAAGTGCTGGACACACTGGCGCAGTTCGGCTTCCGGGTGCGCAGAGGGCAGGTGTACCTTTCCGGCAGCGAACAGATTTTTGATTTCGTCACCGAAGGAGCCGCCCGGCTCAATCAGCTGGCCGAAGTGTTTTTCAGCAAGGATTTCCGCCGCATGACCCCGAAAAAGCCTCTTCTGCACGGCACGGTGCGTGCCAAGGGAAACAGGCTCATCCTGGAAATGGCCGACGGCGATGCTCCCATTGACGAACTTTTGCCGCTGATGGAAGCCCTGCGGAAAAAACGCCGCTATTTCCGGTTCAAGGAAGGCACATTCCTTGACCTTTCCGATACTGAAAGCTGGCAGCCGCTGGCGGAAATCATCACGGAAGCCTTGCCGGAAAATACATCAGAAGGCATGCAGAATTATTGGGCATCCTGCCTTGGTGCCCTGATAAGGGAAAACGGCCTGCAAATCGACATGGACGAAAAGGCCAAGCGTGCCGCCGTGCTCTCCTATAAAGCCCCGGCCTGTCCCCTTTCCTGCCTGCGGCCGTATCAGCTGCGGGGCTATGAATGGCTGCTTTCATTGCATGCGCTGGGCATGGGCGGCATTCTGGCGGACGATATGGGGCTTGGCAAAACGGTGCAGATGCTTTCTGCGCTGCTTGCCTGCGTGCAGCAGGAAAAGGAAAAGCTGCCCTCCCTCATCGTGGCTCCCACGTCCCTCACCTATAACTGGCTGAACGAATGTACCCGGTTCACGCCGTCCCTGAAAGTGCTGGTCTTAAACGGCAGCCAGGCGGCAAGAGCAGAGCAATTGGAAACGCTCCGGGGCGAAAACCCTCCAGATCTGGTGATTACAAGCTATCCCCTCATCCGCCGGGACATCCCCCTGATGAAAGATATCCTGTTCCGCTTTGCGGTGTTGGACGAAGCCCAGCAGATCAAAAACGTGCAAAGCGTGGGAGCCCATGCCGTGAAGCAGCTCACCGCCAAAACCCGCATCGCCCTCACCGGCACGCCCATGGAGAACCACGCCGGGGAATTGTGGTCTATTTTTGATTTTGTATTGCCCGGCTACTTGCCCAAATATACGGATTTCCTGCGCCGCTACAGCGATGGCGACCATGCAGACGATCTGCGCCGCCGCATCCGGCCTTTCCTGATGCGAAGAGTAAAGGCAGATGTATTGCAGGACTTGCCGGAAAAGATGGAAACAGTCTTAATGGCGCAAATGTCCTTGGAGCAGCAGCGTGTGTATCAGGCCGCCCTTTTGCAAAAGCGGGAGCATGTGCACGACCTTTTGCAAAACCGGGGTATCAGCCGCAGCCGGGCGGAGGTGCTTTCCGCCATTACGGAGCTCAGGCAAATCTGCTGCCATCCCATTTTGCGCCTGCCCGATTATCAGGGCATATCGGGCAAGATGGAGCTGCTGATGGATATCCTGCCCCCCGCCCTGCTATCTGGCAAGAGAGCCCTCATTTTCTCCCAGTTCACGTCCATGCTGCGACTCATTGAAAAACGACTGCAGCAGGAAAATATCCCATGCCTCTATCTGGACGGCGAAACCCCGGCGCAGGAAAGAGTAAAGCTCACCAAGCAGTTTAACGACGGGGATTGCAGCGTGTTCCTCATTTCCCTGAAGGCCGGGGGCACAGGGCTGAACCTGACAGGAGCCGACCTTGTGATCCATTACGACCCCTGGTGGAACCCCACCACGGAAGAGCAGGCCACCAGCCGTGCCCACCGCATCGGGCAGACAAGGAAGGTGGAAGTGATTCGCCTTGTGATGCACCATTCCATTGAAGAACAAGTGCTCAGCATGAGCGACCGTAAACGCCGCCTCTTTGATAAGCTCATTACCCCCGGCGAGGAAATGCCTGCTCGGCTGTCCGATAAAGATATCTTATCTTTGTTTGACGCAAACGGATAATCATGCTATAATGCAGGATGAACCATTATCTGCAAATTGATGAACGAAACATCAGAAAGCGGTGAACGCATTGCAATACAAAAAAGGCCGGTATCAGATGCAGCCGGAGCCTAAATCCCAAAGAACACGCCTGATTACCTTCTGCGTATTGGCCCTTGTGATCCTTGCCGTGGTGGCGGTTATCATCGGCTTGATGGGCAATAACCGCAGCGTGTCTGCTGCCAGGCTGCGCTGCGTTTCCACGCAGGAAATCCACCCCTTCGGCAACGGCATCCTCTATTATGACGGCTTGACACTCTACTGCCTGAACGATAACGGCAGCGAAAAATGGAATTACACCCTCGGCACCAACGCATCCTTCACCTGTAACGAAAAATGCGTGGTGGCGTGGAGCAACAGCCAATTGCATATTCTGGACGCAAATGGCCAGCCCACCTATAACGAAAACTTGGCCAACACCATCCAGTTCGCCAAGGCCGGTTCCCGGTATGTGGCCATTGTTTTGGGCACTGATGTTGGCCCCACGCTGGAAATCAAGGATATGCAGGGCACCACCATCGACACCGAATCCACCGCCTACGCAGACATGATTATTCTGGATCTGGGTTTTTTTGACAACGGCGAATACTTGTGGACCACTTCTCTGGACGTGTACGGCACGGTTCCCAATACCGTCATGCACACCTATAAAGTGAATATGACCAATTCCGGCGAGATTTCCCTGGGGGAAAATCTGGCCTATGATATCGTGTATGCCGGCGGTAAGCTGAACGTGGTCACCACCCGGCAATTGCGCCAGTTTGATTACCGCGGCACGGAAGACGTAAACGCCGCCATTTTGGTGTACGGCTGGCAATTGGCGGATCATGACGTGATCGGTAACGATGCCATGCTGCTTTTCTCCCTTTCCAATAACAGCACCGTGGGCATGAACCAGCTGCGGCTTTTGTGGGGCAATATGGACAAACGCTTCACCATGCCCTCCTTCTGCGTGGGTGCTGCCCTGTATAACAAGCATATCTACGCCTTCTCCTCCGATACGGTCTATCGTGCCGGTGTGAACGCCCAGCGGTTTGAAGCCATTGCCCTGCCCAAAGCCTTGGAAGGCCAGCAAGTGAACGGCTATCTGGGCATGCTGGATAACGGCACCGCCATCCTCACCTGTGCAAACGGCGATGTATACGCTGTGGCTTTGCCCTGATGGATGCCGGGCTGTATCTGCACATTCCTTTTTGCAAAAGCAAATGTGCCTATTGTGATTTTGCTTCCTTCGCCGGTCAGGAAAGGCTGATGGATACCTATGCCGAAAAAGTGAAGGAAGAAATAGAAAAAAAGGCAGTAAAATATCCTGCCCTGATTCAAACCCTCTTTATCGGCGGCGGCACGCCATCCATTTTTCCCCTCGATGCCATGGAGAGCCTTTTGCAATCCCTGCATCGCCATTTTTCCTTTTCCGAAACCGCCGAATGTACCTGCGAATGTAATCCCGGCACAGTGACCCCTGCCTTTTTGCAGATGCTGAAAAGGAACGGCATCAACCGCCTTTCCTTCGGCGCACAGGCGGCACAGAACCATCTATTGCAGCTCCTTGGCCGGATTCACACATGGGAGGATGTTGTTTCTTCCGTCCGGATGGCCAAAGAGGCAGGCTTTGAAAACATCAATCTGGATTTGATGCTGGGGCTGCCTAATCAAACAGAAACAGACGTAAAAGAAACGCTCCAAATGGCTCTTGCCCTGTGTCCCACCCACCTTTCCTGCTACGGCCTCATTGTGGAGGAAGGAACGCTTCTTTCCCGTCAGGTGGAAAAAGGTGTCTGGACGCTGCCTAGCGAAGAAACAGAGCGCAGGGAATACCAAATGTGTCAGGATATCCTGGCGCAAAATGGCTTTGATCAATATGAAATCAGCAATTTCGCCCTGCCCCATCACCGCTGCCGTCATAATATGGACTGCTGGCAGCGCAAGGAATATATCGGCATCGGAAGTGCCGCCTGCGGCTTTATGGGCAATTTGCGCTATCAGAATCCCCCTTCCCTTTCCGCTTATTTGCAGGGCGTTCCGGCAGAGGAAGAAATCATTTCCCCGGAAGATGCCATGTTTGAAAGCATGATGCTGGGGCTGCGCACCATGGACGGTGTTTCAGAAGAGGCCTTTTTCCAAATGCACGGCGTCTCTTTGCAGGAAGCCTTCGGCCATAAGCTGCAAAAGCCTTTGCAGGATAAGCTGATCCTTTGGGAAAATGGCCGTGTGTTCCTCACAAGAAAAGGTATGGATTTGCAAAATAAAGTTTTAGTGGAAATTATGTGATCTTGTGGAACAAAAACCCTTTCTCTTTCGTCTTATATAGTGAAAGGGAAAGAAAACAGGAGGACAAACCCATGAAAAAAACAATGAGAAAATTGATCCCCCTTCTTTTATGTATCCTGCTGCTGGCAGGGGCTGTTCCTGCGCAGGCTTACAGCAATGATTTCGCCGTGGTCACCGGCAGCAGCACCCTGAACCTGCGCCAAGGCCCCAGCACGGAATATGAACGCCTCTATACCGCTAAAGAAGGCGATTGGGTGCGTATTTTAGGCGAATCCGGCAATTGGTATCAGGTAACGGTGATGAGTAATAATATGATGGGCTATATGAGCAAGAATTTCCTGAACCGGGAAAACACCGCCACGTCCACCAGCGTTATTACTTCCGGCGTGGTGTCCAACCCCATTGCCACCCAGTTTCTGAATCTGCGCCAGTATCCCAGCCTTTCCGCTCCCGTTTTGGGCATCTATTATAACGGAGCCACCTTCGCCGTGCTCTCTTCCGTGGATAACTGGTATCAGGTGAGCATCAATGGCAAAGTCGGCTATTTTATGAAGGATTTTGTGTCGGTTTACGGCCTCAATTCCGCTAAAACCGCCGCGATCGCTGCACCCAATTCCGGCAAAACCAACCTGCGCAACGCCCCAAGCTTCACATCCTCTGCCATCATTGCCCAGTATCCCAACGGCACGCAGGTGCAGATTCTCTTGGAAGGCAATCAATTCTATCGGGTCAGCGTAAATGGCAATGTGGGCTATATGGATAAGTCCCTGCTGCGGCTCACGTCCTCCGGCTCCGCCATCATCGCCCCCTCCACCCCTTCCGTGCCTGCCGCCAAGCCGAAAACCAAAGGCTACGCTTACGTTAATAACCCCATTGCTACCCAGGTGCTCAATCTCCGGCAGGAAGCTTCCACTTCTTCCAAGGTCATCGCCCAGTATAAAAACGGCGTGCGCTTCCACGTGATCGCCCCCGGCGAAACCTGGTGCAAAGTTTACGGCAGTGCCACCGGCAATATTGGCTATATGATGACCCGGTATCTCACCCTGAAAAACACTGACAGCATCTATAAAACCATCCAGAACGGCAACACCTATGTAAACTTCCGCTCCAAGCCCTCCAAAACAGGCAGCACCATCTATCAGCGGCTGTTTACAGGCACTCCCGTCACAGTGCTTACCCCCGGCGATGAATGGACGCAAGTGCGATATAACGGCCAGACAGGCTATGTGATGACCCAGTTCCTCCAATAACCTCTCAAAATAAAAAGCTCCGGGCAGGGAGCATTGTGTCAAGGAATGTTTTGTCCTGCATATTACACCATGATTTCAGCTGATTTGTAGTAAACGATCAGAAAAGAATTGAAACAGCAAGCCAGGCAAGGCTTGCTGCTTCTTGTACTGCTGTGATAGAATGAAAGCGATAAACTTGAATTTGACTAACAAGACGACCATTAAAAACAAGAGAACTGTGTGTTGAGGAAATAGAATATGAATATAGTTCATCGACAGATTGATTTTGTGAAGGATAAAGAGTATGTGTTGGAGCGGCACTGTAGAATAAACTATGAATGTGATTGTCCTTGGGTGCGTGAAATTGCATATGAAAATTATAGAAAAGATTGGTTTTCATTGAAGAATCAAATAAACGGATTTTATGAGTATTTGGAACGGACATCGAAGGATAGCCGCACAATAGCAGAAATCATCGAAGACGGAAATGGATGCGTAATCGGGTATATATGGGTTCCATTTTGCTTTGATGAAGAAAGTGGGTTTGCTTTTGCTGATATTCAGGATATTTATATTGAAGAGAATTATCGCAAGAGCGGATTAGCAACCGAACTGATAAGTTATGCAGAAGATAGGGCAAGGCGAAGCGGAGCAAAAGTTATTCGTTCTGGCACGGGATGCGAAAACATCAAGTCTATTCGACTACATGAGAAACTTGGATATTATCAATACAGATATGAGTTTGAAAAAGTTTTATAAATGGGAATTTTATGAGGTGGATGATGGATTCATTTTGGGAGAACTCATGGGAAAGTGTTAATCCAAGTCGTATTGCGGAGTATATAAGCACTTTCAATATGGAATCAGATGATTTGATTAACATATTGCATCAAAATCATATTCATAGTGTTTGTGATGCAGGCTGCGGATGTGGAATATATGCATTGAAACTTGCGGCAAATGGTTTTTGTGTCAGTGGATTCGATGTATCTTCTCATGCGGTAGAGATTTCGCAAATGCTATTGGACAAGGCTTCCTTGACGGCTGAACTAAAAACTGCAAGTATATTGACGACTGGATACACAGATAGTCAATTTGACTGTGTAATATCTCGTGATGTTTTAGACCACATAAGTAAAGCTGATGCTACCATAGCAATTAAGGAACTCTGCCGTATTACTAAAGACGATGGAATTATTCTGTTCACACTGGATTCTTTAGATGAGGAGTACAAAACAGAGCCACATATTGTAAACACGGATGGGGACTATGTGTACATTGATGGAAAATGGAAAGGAATGGTTTTTCATTCGTACAATCGAGAAACGGTATATGAAATCATCCCAACAGGTGTAAAAAGTGAGATAATAGATAGCCATGGAGAATTAACCGTTTTGCTGAGAAAGAATACCGACCAAAATTCCAATTTGTTGAGCAAACGAAAACAGATTCCCACCCTCTCATGAGGGCGCAATTATACGCACCGTTCCGGTGCATTGCGTTCATTGGGCTGCAAAAGCAAATGAGCATCCGATATGATCGTCGGATGCTCGTTTGTTCGTTGCTGGATAAATTGTTCTTTAAGAAATCTCCCACCAAGACAATTTTGTCTTTGCCCGGTTTTTTTATCTGTGGTGTTTTACTTCCAACGCCAACAAATATTCCTTCTTTTCCAATCCGCTGCCATAGCCGCCCATGCCATGCGCTGCCACCACCCGGTGACAAGGAATGATGATGGCAATGGGGTTATGGTGATTGGCTCCTCCAACGGCTCTTGCGGCTTTGGGCTGCCCCATTCGTTTGGCTTCTTCGCCATAGGTGATGGTTTCGCCATAGGGAATTTGCAATAGCACCTGCCATGCCTTTTCCTGAAACCTTGTCCCCTTGAAGCGAATGGGAAGGTCAAATTCCTTCCGCTCGCTGCAGAAATACTGTTGCAGCTGTTTTTGCGCCTCCTGAAGCAGTTTTCCTTCTGGAGCCACCACTTCCTCCTCCGTAAAGAAAACCGCTGTAATGGCGTTATTTTCCGCTTCTATGGCAACCCTGCCAATCGGCGTTTCCATCACAAATTTTTGCTTTTTCATTCATATTTTCCTCTCATTTCGACAAATTAGGGTTTGGGCTATGATAGATGAAGCAGGGGACTGCTCGTCCCCTGTACCCCACGGCAGGGAGTTCCTCCCTGCACCCATCTTGCGAATATAATTCCTTCCACACAAAACTTGAAGAACAGACGCAATTTTTGCCACGGGCATAAAGAAAATACACAAATGGCGAGAGAGAAAGCTTGCTTTCTCTTTCGTCGTTTTGCGTATTTTCCCCGGATGCTTTGCATCCGGCAGGCGGCTGGGCCGCAGTCAATTCGCAAAATAACAATCATCTTCTACAAAAACTCTCTGCGTGTTACAAGTAACAGCGGCACATTGTTCGTTGCATAAATCTTCCCATCCGCTACCGGGTCAAGGGATGAAATCCCTTGTGGGGCGTGGGGTGAAACCCCACAAAAAACCGGAACTCAAATCATAGTTTATACTGCATAAAATTTTGATTATGAATAAATCCGTAAGCTGCATACAGCTTCACGCCCATATCGGAAGCGGTAATCTGAACGGCACTGCATCCATAATTCCGTGCTTCTTCCACCACTCGATGCAGCAATGCTTTCGCAATTCCCCTTCTTCTGTAATCGGGATGGGTAAACATGCTGGACAAAATGCCGATTTTACCGCTGGGACTGCTGAAAATCGGTGGCCTCTCAACAAACGACATACCGCTTGTTCCCACGATTTTATCCCCATCCAATGCAAGCCAGGAAACAAATGTGCCATCCTTCATATGCCGATGGTAATAGTCTTGCAAGTGGGGAATCAGATCTATTTCTTCTTTTGCGCCTTCTTCTCGCAGCTGAACGATCCGTATTTCTATGAATCTGTCCAGTTCCTCTTCGGTCAATTTTCTATACTCTATCTTCATGTGCCCTCCAAACCAATTTATCATTTACGCCTTGCAAATCTCAATTGATTAATCAATTTTATTATAGCATACCCGCCTTCCTATAACAAGCAAGGCTGCACCAGCACGCTGGCACAGCCTTGTTTTTCACGGGCAATTGTTCATTTCCGTGGTATGAATTGTTCTTTAATTATTTCTTGTCGCCCCGGCGCAGGAAAGCGGGCACACCCAAATCATCCCTTGTGTTGGCGGCAGGCTGCTGGGGAGCTTGATATACAGGCTGCTGGGCAGGCTGGGCAGCAACGGGCTGCTGGGGCTGGAAGGGCTGGGGGTTGAAAGGCTGGGGCGTAAAGGGCTGGGGCTGGAAGCCGCCGTTTGCCGGATAAGCCGCAGGAGCAGGAGCAGCCGTCATGGGACGGGCACCGGCAGAAAAATAAGCGTTATCGCCATCATAAGCGGCAGGGGCAGGCGCATCGAAAGCTTCGCCGTTCACATCCGCGCGGGGGCGATTCTCGTAAGGATTGTAGCTGGGCACAGCAGCACCGTAAGGAGCAGCAGCCCGGTTCTTTTTCTTATCCTTGGTGGGGAAAGGGTTCTTTTCAAAACCGGTGGCGATGACGGTGATGCGCACTTCGTCTTCCAGCGTTTCGTCAATGCCGGCACCGAAGATGATGTTGGCTTCGCTGTCCGCAGACTCCATCACCAGATTGGCGGCTTCGTTGATTTCCATGATGCTCATGTCCTTGCCGCCGGTTACGTTGATCAGCACGGCACGAGCACCGTCGATCTTGGTCTCCAGCAGGGGGCTGGCAATAGCATTTTTGGCAGCGTCCAGCAGGCGGGTTTCGCCCTTGCCAACGCCGATGCCCATATGCGCCATACCGCCGGATTCCATGATGGTCTTCACGTCGGCAAAGTCAAGGTTAATCATGGCAGGCACAGCGATCAGGTCAGAAATGCCCTGAATGCCCTGACGGAGCACGTCATCGGCAATGCGGAAGGCTTCCACCATGGTGGTGCCCTTGCTGACCACCTGCAGCAGGCGATCGTTGGGGATCACAACCAGCGTGTCCACGTTCTGCTTGAGTTCATTGATGCCCATTTCGGCGTTCTTCATGCGCTGCTTGCCTTCAAAGGCAAAGGGCTTAGTGACCACAGCGATGGTCAGGCAATTATTTTCACGGGCAATCTCCGCCACGATGGGCGCAGCACCGGTACCCGTGCCGCCGCCCATACCGGCGGTAACGAACACCAGGTCAGCCCCTTTGAGGGCCTGCGCAATTTCTTCGCGGCTTTCTTCGGCAGCCTTGCGGCCGGTATCCGGCACAGCACCGGCACCCAAACCCTTGGTCAGCTTCTCACCAATCTGAATTTTCACATCAGCATGAGACAGAGCCAGAGCCTGACGGTCTGTGTTAACAGCAATGAATTGTACGCCCTGCAGCCCGGCTTCCACCATGCGATTTACGGCATTGGTACCGCCACCGCCGCAGCCGACGACTTTAATCGAGGCAAAGGACGGTTGATCCACTTGTACTTCAAAAGGCATGTCCAAGTCCTCCTAAATAATTTTTCTCTTTATTTTCTGACGGTTAACCGCCCAAAAGATTCCGGAAGAAAGCACCGATACCGCTGCCAGCCGGAGCATTTTCAGCCGTATCGATAATCAGATCCAGCAAGCCCAATGCGCTGGAATAGGCAGGGCTGGAAAGCTTTACAGCCCTGCGGGGCAAATCCCGCACCGGCTTATTGAGCTTCGCCGCCAGGAAATCTTTGCCGCCACGGTTAATGGAAAGAGCACCGCCGGTCAAATATACCGGGCTCCAGTTGCTCAACCGCACACCGGAAAGCCGCACAGCCTCTTCCACCGCTTCGCAGATTTCTTCCGCACGGGGCTCCAACACCTTTTCCACTTCTTCGCGGCTAAAGGTTTTGGGATTGCCCTCACGATCGTTGGCGTCGAAATTTTCCTGCCCGGCTGCCAGGCCGAAGATGTAAGACCGCTTGATCTTTTCCGCTTCGCTAAGCGTAGTATCCAGCCCGTAAGCCAGATCTGCCGCCATCAGGCCGCCGCCAAGGGGCAAGGTTTTCAGGTAGGTAATGGCATCGCCTTCAATAACCATCACTTCCGTGGTGAGATAGCCCATATCCACCAATACGGCAGAGCGGTCTCTTTCCTCATCGGGCACAAACAGCATGGCCTGACCCGTAGGCGTGGAGAAGCAGCCGTTTACCGTGATGCCCAGGCTGCGGAAGCGTTCCGTCACATCGTCCAGGAAAAACTGATCGGCCACCACGAAGGAAATCATGCCGCGCAGTTCATAACCCCGGACACCGGCAGGCTCCAGCGTCTTTTTGCCGTCATCCACAATAAACCAGGCAGGGCTGCGGTGAATAATGCTTCCCCGCACATCGCCCAGCTCCTGATTGGCGCGGGCGAAAAGCTCGTTAATATCCTTTTCCGTCACACGGGGGTCAGCACCCTGCAATTCCACCTTAACTTCTACCGTGTACACGGTGGAGAAAGCACCGGGCACGCCCACATTGATTTCCCGGATACGGGTATGGCTCTGTTCCTCTGCCTTCTGCACGGCATCAGCAATGGCCTGATTCAATTGATCCGGCGCATTCCACTGGCCTTCCAAAAAGCCGTCATAGGTAGCAATGCCGGCACCGATAATATCGCAGCGTTGACGGCCGCTGGTTTCTGCCACCAGAGCAACGATTTTGCTGGTACCAAAGTCCATTGCTGCAACGGTTGTTTTCATTGTTCTATCATCCCCTGTTCATCAGGCTAAACGCTCTTTCAGCACAGCCAGAAAAGCCGAATCCATAAATAAATCTATTCGGTCACTTTATTGTAACTGTTTTGTGATAATTTGGCAAGTGAAAATCTGAAAAAACTTGCAATTTTTCAGGTATTTTTCAAATTTTCTGCCTTTTTACCCCTATTTTCATATTTCGCTGGGGGTATAGGTGGCCACAGCCGGCACGCTGGCATCAATCACGCCGTCCCTTTCCCCCATTTCCATCAGCTTCATTTCCACCGCACGCACTGTGCCAATCTTCGCCCGAAGCTCCTCGCTGTTCCCTAGATGCACCGTATAGCCATCCCTTGTCAACAGATATAGGCTTTCCGGGTCGGATACTTTTAATTCAGCAATCTTTCCAAGATACCCCTGCGCAAGCAGCTCCTGCATGATGGCCTGATAGGCTTCCATCTGGTCTTCATTGCCGGAAACAAGGAACTTCCCTTCCATCACGCTTCTGGATTGCAAGCCCGTAACAATGGGCAAATCCGGGTTCAGCCCCATGGCCGATGTTTCTAATACCATGCCGTTTTCATCCAAGAAATAAGTCACGCCCATCACCTGCACGTTGGCTCTTGCCTGCCGCTCAATGACCGTCACTTCCAGCTTCTGTGGGAAGGTTTTCACCATCCCCACATAATCCAGATCGTATTTCTTTTCGATGCGTTTTTCCAGCCATTGATCGTTTACGGCAAAGTAGCTCACACCACCTTGAAGCCCTGCCAGCTCCACAATATCCTCCGCTGTATAGTGTGCTTTTCCATTAATCAAAACACTACTTTCATACGGCCTTTCGATATGCACCGTCACATGCCGGATTCTAAACAGCCACCCAAACAAAAACGCCACCAATACAGCAATCACCAATAAAAACGTGATGGCACTGGTCACCCCCGGCTTCAGCTTTCTTTTCACCGGCTTTACGGGCAATTCTTCCGTATTCCACGGCACAAAATCATGGGGCAGCTGCTGTGACATATGATCCCTCCACCTATTCCAAACAAATTCTTTTCACCGTTCCCTGCAGGCTGCCAAGCGTCTTTTCAAGGCCTGCATAGCCCCGGTCAATCAGATGTATATTTTCGATGATTGTTTCCCCTTCTGCGGCAAGCCCGGCCAGCACCAGCGCAGCCCCTCCCCGAAGGTCTCTGGCGCATACGCTCTGGCCGTGCAGCTTTTTCACGCCTTCGATCACCGCAACCCTGCCGTTCACCCGGATCCGGGCACCCATGCGGTTCAAATCGCTCACATGGCCGAAGCGGCTTTCAAACACGTTTTCCACAATCACGCCCGTGCCCTTGGCCACGCAGCAAAGGGCCATCATCTGGGCCTGCATATCCGTGGGAAAGCCGGGGTGAGGCTGGGTCTGCAAAGCGGAAAAGGTACGCAGCCTCTGGGGAGCCTTCAAATGCACCCTCGTCTTATCATCATACAACGTGCAACCCATTTCTGTCAATTTCGCTTCCACAGGAATCAAATCAAAAGGCCGCACATTTTCCAGCGTTATTTCGCCCCCGGTAATAGCCGCAGCGCAAAGCAGCGTGCCGGCCACAATCCTGTCCGGCATGGGGCGATAGCAAACACCATGCAGCCTTTTAACCCCTTCGATTTCAATCAGCTGGGTTCCTGCCCCCCGGATGCTGCCGCCCATGGCATTGACAAACTGCTGCAAATCCTCAATTTCCGGCTCTCTGGCCGCATTATGGATGTAAGTGGTGCCAGGCAAAAGAGCCGCCGCCATCATAACGTTTTCCGTGGCTCCAACGCTTGGATAATCCAGATACACGTCTCCGGCGTGCATATCCCTGCCGTCGCAGTAAATCAGCCCATCCCCGTCTGTTATCTTCACGCCAAGGGAGCGCAGCCCCTTCAAATGCAGGTCAATGGGTCGGATGCCGATTTCACAGCCGCCAGGATAGGTGACAGTGGCCTTGCGCAGCCTGCCCAGAATAGGCCCCAGCAGAAAAATGGAAGACCGGATTTGCTTGGATATATCATCCGGCATTTCCCAGTTATGTAAGGCACTGCTTTTGATGGTGAGATTTTCGCCATGCCATGCGCAATGGCAGCCCAGCATTTCCAGCATGCTTTCCATGGCGTCCACGTCCCGCAGCCTGGGGCAGCGTTCAATCGTGACCGGGTCTGATGTGAGAATGGCCGCCGCCAGAATGGGCAGCACCGCATTTTTCGCTCCATCCACCAAGGCTTTTCCTTCTATTCTTTCGCCGCCACGAACCAGAAATCCTTCCATTGCAGGTTCACCTTCCTTCTTCTCCCATGCTATGTACGGGAGAAAAAAAGGTGCTTCACAATAAATGGCTGCTTTCCGAGCGGCTCACGTTCAGCACAATCCCAACAGCCGCCATGGTGATGGAAAGAGAAGTGCCCCCTGCACTAAAAAAAGGAAGGGGCAGCCCGGTGGTTGGCAGCACCCCCACCACCACGCCCATATTGATAAACGCCTGCACGCTGATCAGGCTCACAATCCCGGCAGAAAGCAAACAGCCGAACCTGTCTTCACATCGCAAGGAAATGCGCATCCCGGCAAACAAAAACGCCGCAAACAACATAATCACCGCAAGGCACCCCAGCAGCCCGAAATCCTCCCCCACAATGGCAAAGATGAAATCGCTTTCCGGGTAAGGCAGATAGGAAAATTTCTGCCTGCCCTGCCCCAGCCCCATGCCGAACAGGCCGCCAGAGCCAAAGGCAATCAGCGATTGGGATAATTGATACCCCTCGTCGCTCATTTTGGCAAAGGGGTCTAAAAACGACAAAAGCCTTTCCCGTCTGTATTCTGCACTCCATGCGTAATAAAACCCCACAATGGCTCCGAGTATCCCTAAAACCCCCATGTGCTTCCATTTGGCTCCGGCCATCATCACCATGATCAGGCAAACGATGATAATCGTTCCGGCGGTAGAAAGATTGGGCTGCTCCAGAATCAAAAGAAACATGATGCCCGGCACAATCAAAACAGGCAAAAGCCCCCGAAAAAAATGCTGCAATTTTTCTTCCCGATAGGTCAGGATGGTGGCCATCAAAAGCACCGCCGCATATTTGGCAATTTCCCCCGGCTGAAAGGTGAGGCTGCCAACACCCAGCCACCGTCTTGACCCGTTCACGCTTCTGCCAATGCCGGGAATGGCTACCAGTACAAGCAGCACAATGCTTCCAATCACCGCCGTCAAAACCACTTGCTTTTTCTGCCACAGGGCATAGGGCACCCTGGCAGTGACGCTCATGGCGGCTGCCCCCACCGCCACGCCAAACAGCTGCTTTTTTACTTCCGAAAGGGCGTCTCCGGAAGAAAGTGCCTGATAATAAGTAGCACTGAACAACGTCAGCAGCCCAAAGAGCATCAGCAAACACATAATCATCAGCAGCACTTTGTCAACAGGCCGCCTCTTTGCCTTCAATTCCAGCACATCCTCTGCCTCCTTTTTTCGTCAAGCAGCTTCTGTGCGTGAAAAAACAGGCTGCTTTTCTCCGCAGCCTGTTTCTCTTTGGTCTTTCTTTATAATTGTTGCACCAATTGCTTGAAAATGCGGCCCCGCTGCTCATAATCCTCAAACATATCAAAGGAAGCGCAGGCCGGGGAAAACAGCACGTTATTTCCGCTTTCCGTCATGTCTTTGCACATTTGCACCGCATCTTTCAGCGTGTTGGCATGGGAAAAGGCGGTGTATCCGGCTTCCGTCAGTTCCTTTTCCAATTGCCCAGCGGTAGCCCCGATCAAAACGCAATGGAAAATCAGCGGCGTTTTTTTGATTTCTTCCGCCAAGGGAACAAAGGACACATGCTTGTCATAGCCGCCTAAAATCATAACGGTGGGCACCAGCATGGACTGCACCGCCTTGATGGTGGAATCCACATTGGTTCCCTTGCTGTCGTTAATGTAGCGCACGCCGTCCACTTCTCTTGTGAACTCAATGCGGTGCTCAACACCTGCAAAGGTGCGCAGCGCATGGCGGATTACCGCTCCCGGCACATTCCGGGAAGCCGCAATGGCTGTTGCCGCCAGCGCATTTTCCAGATTATGCGGCCCTGGAATGCGCACTTCATCCGCCTTGCAAATCACCTTTTCTTCGCCGTTCAGCCGGAAAATAATCTGCCCATCCCGGACAAACGCCCCTTCCGGCACTTCATGCAAGCGGCTGAAATACAAAACACGGCTGTGCAGCTCATCCGCCATTTCCCGGCAGGCATCGTCCTCATAATTGAGCACGGCATAGTCTTTTTCCGTCTGCGCATCAAAGATATGCTTTTTAAGGCCGGTATATACATCCATCGTGCCGTGGCGGTTCAAATGATCTTCCGTCACGTTCAAAACCGCCGCCGAAAGCGGATGGAAAGCCTTCGTTGTTTCCAATTGGAAGGAGGAAACCTCCGCCACCACCATATCATCATGCTTTGCCAGCATAGCGGCGGCAGACAAAGGATAGCCGATATTCCCGGCCACATAGCAAAGCTTTCCTGCTTCCTTGAAAATTGCTCCCAGCAAAGATACCGTGGTGGTTTTACCGTTGGTGCCGGTGACGGCCACCATATCGCATTTGATGAACTGCGCCGCCATTTCCATTTCGCCCAGTACCGGGATGCGCATCTTTTCCGCCTTCTGCACGATGGGCGCATCAATGGGCACGCCGGGGCTGATGACCAGCATATCCTGATTTTCCAAGGCAGCCAGCCCATCTTCGCCCAAGCGGAAATTCAGATTCAGTGTCTTCAGTTCGTCCAGCTTTTCGCCGAAAGCGTCTTCTGTTTTGGTATCGTTCACCGTGACCAAAGCCCCGGCCTTGTGCAGCAGCTGTGCCGCCGCAATGCCGCTTCTGGCCATGCCCACAATCAGCACACGCTTGCCTTGCCAGAGGTTATTTTGAGCCCCTTCTGCCGCAAAATGGCGGTGCTTGATGCCAAAGTAAACAGGTTCACGCATACTGTATCATCTCCTCTTCGGGAATCATTGCTTAATCAATAGAAAAGGTGCAGGCTCCACACCCCAAGCAGGGAAAGCACCAACGTCACCGCCGCATACATCAAAACAATCTGGTTTTCATTCATGCCGCAAAGCTCAAAATGATGATGAATGGGGGCCATCTTGAAAATGCGTCTGCCCTGCCCACACTTTTTCCGGGTGTATTTGAAATAAATGGTTTGCATCATCACAGAAACGCTGCTCATGATGCAGGTGAAGCAAATGGGAATCAGCAAGAATTCCAGTTTCATCACCATCGCAACGCCCACCATCACGCCGCCGATAAACATGCTGCCGGTATCGCCCATGAAGATTTTGGCCGGGTGACGGTTAAAACGCAGAAAGCCGATGCACGCCCCGACAAGGGAGAAGCACAGCCCGGTAATGATCGGCCATGCCGCCAGCATATCCCGCAAGAAATAGGCAATCAGCCCGAAAGCCGCCATGCCAACTACAGTGACGGAAGACAAAATGCCGTCCACGCCGTCCTGCAGATTGGCACTGTTGGTCATGAACATCACCAGCACCGTCATGATGGGGATATAAAAGATGCCCAAATCCAACGTCTTTTTCGTGAAGGGAATGATCGCGTCGCTGCCCACATAAAAATAACAGTACAGGCTGAAAAGCAGCCCCACCACAACCTGTCCCATCAGCTTTTGCTTGGGCTTGAGACCTTCGTGGTTCTTTTTCACGTCCTTGATATAGTCGTCGGCAAAGCCCACGGCCATGCTGCCAAGCACCACCAGAATCAGTGCCCAGAAGGGGTTTTCAAGGCCGAAGGAAGCCTTATCCTTCACACCCCAAATAACAGCCGCCATCACAAAAGCCGCCATCGCCGCCCCTGCAATCACCACGCCGCCCATGTTGGGCGTGCCCTGCTTGGCCAAGTGGGCTTGGGGGCCCAATTCATAAATGGTCTGGCCGAACTTCAGCTTTTTCAGATAAGGCAAAAACTTCGGCATAGCCACCAGCATCAGCATCACGGCCACGATGCAGCAAATTAACCCGTAAATCAGCATGGTTTTTCTCTCCTCGTGCAGCGGTTTATTTTCCGGCGTTTATCTCGTCCAGCAGTTCCTGCACCACAATTTTTTCATCAAAGGGACGCTTGACCCCCATGATTTCCTGATAGGTTTCGTGGCCTTTGCCGGCCAATACAATCACATCGCCGTCCTGCCCCATGAGCAGAGCCCGTTTGATGGCTTCCCTGCGGTTTTCGATCATTTCATAGGCACCGCCCGTGGGCTTGATGCCTTCTTCCACCTGCGCCAGAATCTTATAGGGGTCTTCAGTGCGGGGGTTATCGCTGGTGAGGATAGAATAATCCGCCAGCCTGCCGCTGATTTCTCCCATCATGGGACGCTTGCCGGGATCCCGGTCGCCACCGCAGCCAAAGAGGGAAATGAGCCGCTTTCTGGTAAAGGTGCGCACGGTGGACAGGATGTTTTCCAGCGCATCCGGGGAATGAGAATAGTCCAGAATCACTTTGTAGGGGGTACCCGTTTCCAGCATTTCTACCCTGCCGGGCACGTTCTTCACGCTCTCCAAGCCCTGGGCAATTTTATCCGGCGCAATGCCGATGACAAGCCCCATCGCCGCCGCAGCCAGTGCATTATACACGTTAAACATGCCCGTCAATTGCAAATGTACGTCCTTTTCCCACATCTTATGGAACGCCATTTTGAAGTTCACGCCGTTTTCGGTGATTTCAATATCTCTGGCAAAAAGATCCGCCGGGCTGCTGATGCCAAAGGTGATATGGGGCACATTGATGGTTTTCAAAATCTTTTCGCTGGTTTCTTCGTCCGCGTTGATGACGGCATTTTTCACCCATTTGGGGGTGAAGAAGGTCTTTTTACATTCAAAATACCTTTCCATCGTGCCAAACAAATCCAGATGATCTTGAGATAAATTGGTATAGCAGCCGCTTTCAAAATGCACGCCTTCCAACCGGCCCATTTCCAGCGCATGGGCAGAAACTTCCATGCTGACGGCATCCACGCCGGCATCCCGCATCATGCGCAGATTTTTGAAAAAGTCAATGGGTTCCGGGGTGGTAAATTCGCTTTTAATGTATTCGCTGCCAATCATATTGCCCGTAGTGCCAATGAGCCCCGTCTTATGGCCGGCATGCTCCAAAATGGCTTTGAGCAGATAGCTTGTGGTGGTTTTTCCTTTGGTGCCTGTGATGCCAAGCAGCATCATTTCCCTTTCCGGATAGCCAAAGAAACAGGCAGCCATCAGGCTCATGGCGGCACGCACGTTCTTTACCTGCACCTGCGGCACATCCATCTCCAGAAAATGCGTCACCACCAATGCGGCAGCACCATTTTTCAAGGCCTGGGGTGCAAAATCGTGGGCATCAAAACGTGCACCGGGAATGCAGAAAAACAGCCCCCTGTCCGTCTTTGCCCGGCTGTCCATGGTCAAATCGCTGATTTCACAATCGCCTTTGATTGCCAGCACTTCTTTTTCCGCCGCCTGCGCCAATTTACTCAACAGCATGTTCATTACTCCTCATTCATCGGAAATTCAAATTGTACCTGCACCTGCGTATCCGGCGGCACATAAGCCCCGGCTGCAGGCGTTTGCTTCACGGCCAAGCCACTGCCCGACACTATCATCTCCAGCCCCCGTGCCCGAAGCAGCCTCGACGCCTCTACAATGGAAAGTCCCTTCACGTCCGGCACGCACAGCATATCTTCCGCCGTTATAGACGCCGTGTCAAGGGTGTAGAGCATCACCTGATCCCCTTGCCGGGCTCTGCTTTCGGCGTAAGGCAATTGGAAGGTCACATATTCCCCCTGCCCGATCACTTGGCAGAGCAGCCCATTTTGCATAAGCACTTTCTTCGCTTCCGCAAGGGAAAGCCCCACCGCATCCGGCACCAGCGCATCACGGGCGGCCACGTTATCCGTGGTCATCTTTTTCACGCCCAGATACGGCAGTGCCTGCTCCAAAATCTGCCGGGCATAGGGAGCCGCCGTCACGCTGCCGAAATCCACCGGCACCTGCGCTTCCGAAACCGTCACCAGTACAGCGATTCTCGGTTCGTCCATGGGCGCAAAGCCGATGAAGGAGCCGATATGCGTATCGCTGGAAACCCGGCCGTTTTTGTATACCTGCGCTGTGCCCGTTTTGCCGCCGATTTCATAGCCGTCAATATGGGCATTGCGGCCGCCACCATTATCCACAACGTTCAATAGCAGCCTTCGCATCAGCGCACTGGTTTCTTCCCGGATGGGGGTAGACATTACCTGGGGCAGCGTTTTGTCAATCACGTTGCCTTCCGTGTCCAAGACCGCATCCACAATAAAGGGTTTCATCAGCCTGCCGCCGTTTACCACGGAGCACGCTGCTGAAATCAATTGCAGCGGCGTTACCGCCACGCTTTGCCCAAAGCCAATTCGGGCCAAGTCCACATTCTTTACCAAGCTGCTGTTAATCAGAATGCCGCTGCTTTCCCCCGGCAAATCAATGCCCGTTCTGTTCCCAAGGCCGAAGGCTCGCATATAGCGATACATGGTATCGGTGCCCATGCGAAGGGCGATGTTCACAAAGGCCGGGTTGCAGCTGTTGGCCAGTGCTTCCGTCAGGGTCTGGCTGCCGTGGCTCACCTTCCAACACCTTATTTTATCCCCGTCCACGGTAATGCTGCCTGTGCAATGAAAGCCATCTTCCAGTCTGACAGCCCCGGCATCCAGTGCCGCAGCGCAGGTGAGGATTTTGAAGGTAGAGCCAGGCTCATACACATCCGTCACCGCCGTGATGCGCATCAACTCATTGAGCAGAGCCACATCGTCTCTTGGCGGCTGGTTGGGGTCATAATCCGGCTTCATGCAAAGAGCCAGGATGGCCCCTGTGTTCACGTCCATCACAATGCACTGCACGGATTTGGCATTGTTTGCCGCCACACATTCACGCATGGCCTTTTCGGCCACTTCCTGCAATACGCTGTCGATGGTGAGCCGCAAGGTGCTGCCGCTTTTGGGGGGCACATAGAAGGTCTCCCCATCTGGCAGGATCCGGGCTTTCGCGTCCACTTCCGTTTTCAGAAGTCCAGCTTCCCCTTTCAGCAGCGTTTCATACCGGCTTTCCAATCCCGATTGCCCTTGGCTGTCCACATTGGTCAGCCCCAGCACCTGGGACAGAAATGCGCCTTTGGGGTAAAACCGTCTTGTGTCCTCGTCAAAGGAAATGCCTTTCAACAGGCTGCGCATTTCTTCGCTACCCATGCGAAGCGTACGGATTTCATCCACTGCTTCCCTGGGCACCTGACGCTTGAGTATCACCATGGCCTGACCCTTCTTGGCCATCTTCACGGTCATGCTCTCTGCATCCGCCTGTAAAATAGGGGCCAAAATGGCTGCCGTTTCCGCCGGATATTCCATGAGCTGCGGATTAGCGGAAACGATATAGGCAGTGGTGGACTGGGTAAGGATATCCCCGTTCCTGTCCACAATGGCTCCCCGCTGTGCCGTCACAACCCCTTCCCTTGTCCATTGGCTCACGCCACGGGCTGTGAGGGCTTTTCCCTGAAATAGGGTTAAGCTGCCAATCCTTACACCAATCAAAAGAAAGAAAAGTGTGAGTATTGACAGCGTAAAAGCGATTCTTTTGCGTATCTTCAAATCTGCTCGCAACAGGCTTCCCCCCTACGGGCAGACGATACCTGATGGCTGATTACCGGCTGCCGCTGATAATGCCTTGCCCACCGGCAAAGGGGGAGTTCGCCGGCTGACCGTTTGTATAGCTTTCAGCAGCTCTTGTTGCTGGAGCGGTGACAGGAATGGTTTCCACGCTCTTGACGGAAACCATGCCGTATTCCGTGGTGGCAAGATAGCGGATGCGGTTGATGTCCCGTGCTTCCGCAAGGGCTTGTGCGCTGTTTTGATTGGCAGTGTTCACGCTTTCAATCCGGGTGACGGTGTCTCGATATTTCCCGGAAAGCCGGGCATATTCCAGCGCCTTTGTGCCCATAAAGATGGTTAATATCACCGCCAGTACCAGCAGCAGCATGGCCGCTGCATTCCTGGTCAGCTTCAGCTCTTTTTTCTGCTGGGGCATTATGCCTGCTTGATAATGGCTGCGCACCTGCTCGCTTCCCGCTTCTGCATCGGGGATATAGACATGGCTGCGCACGTTCATTTCAATACCCGGCCCCATTTGTACGCCAGCTGTGGCATACATCCAATTCCTTCCCCGCTGCATATTATACGCTCACTTTCCAATCAATTAGAACTTTTCTGAACCTGCGCCATAAAGGCCAGAGGATCTTCAAACATTTCATCAAACAGGCGATCCTGTTCTTCGCTTACCGTCTTGGGCATCACACGGATATGGCTGGTAGCACCATTGATATCAATTTCTCTCACGTCGCCCAGCCGCCATGCCCTGATCTTCTGGGGCAAAAGCAAACGTCCCTGGGCGTCCGTTTCGCAGTCCACATAGCTGTATTTGCTGAATTGATCCAGGAAAACCTGCATCCTTGCATCCAATTGCACAAGGGCGGTCAACTCATCCCTGCGCTTTTGCCATCCGTCCAAGGTGTAAATGGCAACGGCCTTGAAATCCGGCGTGGGGCATACGGCAAACTGCTGTCCCAGCGCATCTCTAAACCCTGCCGGCACAATCAGACGGCCTTTGGAATCAATGCCGTGGGTGTAAGACCCCACAAAGCCTAAAAACGGCTTCTTTTCAAGGTTGTTTTGGGCATTTTCAGGCAAATCAGACGCATCGGAAGGCTGCACGCCCTCTTTGCGTTCCTCCTTATCTCCCGCCATCAAATCACCCCTATACTGCCACAAACTTACCACTTCGTGGGATTCTGCTCCAATTCTACCCACTTTTTGCATTTTTGTCAATACAGCAAACAAAGCTGTGTTCCGTCTTTGGCGGTCTTCTTCGACACACATTTTTAGCATTTTACAGTCTATGAAAACATTTGTTCCCATACAAAGCAAAAAAGATGGAGAACACATTTTCGCATTCTCCATCTTTATGTTTAATTCTTACAATTTATATTGTTGTTTATAGTACATTTTCAACAAATATTATTTTTATTTTTTCGTTTCGTCTTTGGGAAATTGTTAAGAAAAGTTTATTATTTTCTGAAAAATTTCTTTCCCTATGTCCTTTTCCCCACTATTTGGGGCTGTCTTCCACAAAACCACAATATCATGGGGAAAAACGGGGTTTTTTTCGGTTATTTCAGGGCATCTTCTCCCTTTTCCGTTTCTTCCTCGCCACCGGGCAGGGCATATATCTGGAATTTCAGCCCATCGCAGGAAACGCAGTGATAGCGAATGCCATCGTATTCCCCTGTCACAGCACCTCGCAAAGATGCGCCATGCAGATGGCCGTACACCACATCATCCGGCTGATACTGCTTCAGCAGCTGGGATGCCTTGGTTTCCGCACCGCCATCAGCCAGCGGCGGATAATGGGTCATCACCACCAGCCTTTTTCCGCCCAGCTTTTTAGCACTGCTGAGCGTCAATTCCAGCCGGATCAATTCCCGGTTGTATATTTTCTCATCCTCTGTGCTTCCGTTCTGGGGCAGCGTCCACAGCCGTGTGCCGCACACAACCACATCCCCAAACCGGACGGCGTCATTCTGCACCGCATACATGTTAGGGGGCAGCAGTTCCCGAAGCCTGTTGATGCCGCACCACCAATAATCATGATTGCCCCGCAGGATCACCTTCTTGCCCGGCAGGCGACCAATCATTTTCAAATCCTCCAAGGCAGGCTCCAATTGCATAGCCCAGCTGATATCGCCGGGAATCAGCACCAGATCCTCTTCCCCCACCTTGCTTTGCCAATCCTGTGCGATACGCAAAAAATGCCCTTCCCAATGCGCACCGAATACATCCATGGGCTTATTATCGCCGCCGGGCAAATGCAGATCGCCGATTGCAAATATCTTCACGTCAGTCTTCTTCGTCCTCTTCGTCGTTTTCCATTTCTTCTTCGCCCAGCGCATCCAAAGAAAGATCATTTTCGATTTCGTCAAATTCTCTTTCGGGAATGCTGTCGTCAATTTCGGGAATGATTTCGTCCATGCTGCTCACGGGATCAATGTCCAAAGACGCTTCGTCCACACGCACTTCGTCTTCATCATGGTTATCGTTGCTATTGGCGTTCATTTCCTTCAGGCAGAAAAGGCAGGCGTCCTTCCCCGGCAGGGCAGGTGCTTCGTTGCAGATGGTGCACAGCTCAATTTCTTCCCGCTGCACTTCGCCCTTCATTTCCCGTTTGCATACTTTGCAATATCCTTCGGTATCCTGGATATAATTCAATTCACAACGCGGACACTTAATCAGTGCCATAGGTCATCCCTCCTGTAATGCTTCCAATTATTGTTATGGTAAGCCTCTGCCATTTTCGTAGACGAAGGCTGTGCTTTTGTGATACATTGCCATTGTAATACTTTTGTAACAAAAGGAGGCTCTCATGAAACACGCTCGATTCATCGCCGTATGTCTGGCTCTCGCCCTGATGATGCTGTCGGCAGGGAACGCATTTGTCTCTTCTTGCCCCATCGGCTGTGATCTTTGCACCGGTGAAGCAGATTGCCGCACTTGCTCCTTCTGCATCGCCGTAACGGCTACTGCACGGCCTCGCCCCCTGCAGAAAACCCCAACGCCAATCGTAACGGCAAAGCCTACCCGGACGGCATTTCCCTCCGCCACGGTGAAACCCATCGTCACCCAAGCACCCATTCTTACGCAAAAGCCGCCTGTGACGACCCTTCCTCCTATGAGCAACGCAGATTATACTACATTATCCCTTGCAAAGCAAGAGGAAATTGTATTTACTCTGCTCAATCAGGATCGGGCCGCTTACGGCCTGCCTGCCTTGGTGCTGGACAAGGAATTAAGCCGCATTGCACGCATCAAATGCGAGGATATGCGAGACAACCATTATTTCGCCCACGAATCCCCTACTTACGGCCGTGCCGCCCAGATGCTCACCCATTTCGGCTACGCCTATAACGGCTGCGGCGAAAACATCGCCCACCACGCCACCGTGCAAAAAGCACAAGCCGCCTTCATCTCCAGCCTGGCTCACCGCATCAATGTGATGGGCAAGCAATGGCTGAAAGTGGGCATCGGCGTATGCTATGACGAAAATGGCTTCGTCTACGTCACGCAGATCTTCGCCCGGTAACAAATGCAGCTGCGTCAACTTCGGCGCAGCTTTTCTTGATACAAAGATGAGGAACTCCGCTCCATCAAAAGGCGGGGTTTTTGTGGGGTTTCATCCCTTGACCCGGCAGCGGATGAGGCTATGTAGGTAGGGCAGAAAATGTACCGCTATTGCAGGAGGCACGCAGGAAAGTAATTGCAGAAGACGATTGTAATTTTGCGAGTGGGCTGCGGCACTGCCGCCAACCGAATGCTTTAGCATCCGGGAAAAAAGAAGACGGCAGTGGAAAGAATAAATTCTCTCCGCTGCCGTTTTCTGTGTTTTCTTTGTGCCCGTGGCAATGTTTCTATTCGTTTCTTATAGCTCCATGCGGAGATCATTTCTTCAACAAAATAAGCGTGTTTTCGCAGGGTAGGTGCAGGAAGGAACTTCCTGCCGAGGGGTACAGGGGACGAGCAATCCCCTGCCCCGTCCTCCTGCCTCGCACCCATCCACTACCAATTGGGTCTTACATGATGTAATGCTGCCCTGCTGCCGGGAAAGGCATACACCGGCTGATAGGCGGCGTTTTCCTGCGTCCTAGCGGCTTCATTGATGGCTCCTTCCACGGTGTTGCTCAATTGCATGCCCTCCATCTGCCCGGCCCTTCGCAAGGCATCCTGCAGGGCACTTTTCCCAGCCAGGCTTCTGCCCCTTGCCGGTAAAAGAGCCGCCTCCTCCACATTCATGGCCGGTTTATATACATCGCTCCATAAGCTCATTTTCTCCCCTCCTTTTCTACTGCATCTTATGCCGCAGCGCAGAAAGGGTGCAAAAAAGGCAGTAATTTTTCGTTACTGCCTTTCTGTTTATTCTTCCGTCGTTTCTTCTTCCGGGGCTTCCCATGCCGCCAATGCTTCCTCAATTTTCTTCAGCAGCTCATCCCTGCCGTCGCCATTTTCGGAGGAATAGCACAGCACCTGCCACGGCTGCACCTGCAACGCCCGGCAAATGGGAGCCAGATGCTTCATCCGTGCCCCCCGGCTGATTTTATCTGCTTTGGTTGCCACAACCAGAAAGGGCAGCCCCATACCACGGAGGAATGCGTTCATCTGTATATCATCCTGGGTGGGCTCGTGGCGGATGTCCACCAGGTGCAGGGTCAATTGCAGCTCTTGCGTTTCCCGGAAATATTTTTCCATCATTTCGCCCCAGCGCAGCTTTTCCTTCTTATCCACCTTGGCAAAGCCATAGCCGGGCAAATCCACCAGATGAAAAGCATCATTGAGCAGAAAGAGGTTGATAAGCCGGGTTTTACCGGGGGTGGCACTGGTTCGTGCCAAGGCTTTGCGGCGGCACAGGCTGTTAATGAGGGAGGATTTGCCCACATTGCTCTTCCCTGCCACGGCAATCTGGGGCAGAGTTTCCGCAGGGGCTTGATACACGCTCATGCTGGTCACAAATTCCGCTTTTTTAATGTCCATAATCGGCTCGCTTTCGTTCGTTTGAAAAGGTCAGTCCACCAAGGCCACTTTCAATACATCCTCGGCGTTTTCCACCAGCAGAATGCGGAAAGTGCTCAAAACGTGCATGGGCACATCTTCCAGATCTTTCTTGTTTTCCTTGGGCAAAAGGATGGTTTTCACCCCGGCACGATAAGCCGCAAGCAGCTTCTCTTTCACGCCGCCAATGGGCAAAACCCGGCCACGCAGGGTAATTTCTCCGGTCATGGCCACGTCCTGATGCACTTTCTTGCCGCTGAGGGCAGAAACCAATGCCGTGGTCAGGGTCACACCGGCGGAAGGCCCGTCCTTGGGTACAGCCCCTTCCGGCACATGAATGTGAATATCCAGATTCTTATAAAAGTCTTCCGCAATGCCGTATTCCGCCCCGTGAGCACGTACCCAGCTGCGGGCAGCCTGGGCAGATTCCTTCATTACATCGCCCAGCTGACCCGTCAATTGCACCTGACCTGTGCCCGGCATCACGCTGCATTCCACGGCCAGCATTTCGCCGCCGACCGCCGTATACGCAAGGCCGTTCACCACGCCAACCTGCGGCTTTTTGCCAAGGCTGTCCCGGATGAACCGGGGTGCGCCCAGGTATTTTTCCACAACGGGCGGCGTGACAGAAATGATTTCCGCTTCCGTTTCCAGCATTTCCACAGCCGCCTTGCGCACAACCCGTGCAATGGTGCGGCTAAGGGTGCGGACACCGGCTTCCCTTGTGTAACCCTCAATGATGCGCTTCATGGCGGCATCGGAAACCTTCACAGATTTTTCCGGCAGGCCATGCTCTTTCACCTGCTTGGGCAGAAGATGCTTTTTCGCAATGTGCAATTTTTCTTCTTCAGTATAGCTGGGCACTTCGATGATTTCCATTCTGTCCAGCAAAGGAGCCGGAATGGTGTCCTTGCTGTTGGCCGTGGTGATAAACATCACACGGGACAAATCCACTGGCAGCTCCAGATAATGATCCCGGAAGGCGAAGTTCTGCTCCGCATCCAATACTTCCAGCATGGCGGAAGCCGGATCGCCCCGGAAATCGTGGCTCATTTTGTCAATCTCGTCAAAGAGGAAAACGGGGTTCATGGTACCGGCCTGCTTGAGGCTGGCAATGATGCGGCCGGGAATGGCCCCGATATAGGTGCGCCGGTGCCCCCGGATTTCCGCTTCGTCCCGGACGCCGCCAAGGCTCATCTGCACAAACTTGCGGCCAACCGCCTTGGCAATGCCCCGGACAATGCTGGTCTTGCCCACGCCAGGAGGCCCCACGAAGCAAAGGATAGGCCCCTTCATGGAGGTATCTTCGGTGTGCATTTCCTTCATGCGGCGCACGGCCAGATACTCAATCACCCGCTCCTTTACCTTTTCCATGGCATAATGATCTTCATTGAGGATCCGGGCGGCACGCTTCAAATCCAGATTATCGGTGGTGTATTCGCCCCAAGGCAAATCCAAGATCCATTCCACATAAGTGCGGCTCACGCCGATTTCCGGCGTGCCGGGAGCCATCCGGGAAAGCCGCTCCAGCTCCCGTTTCACCTTTTCCCGTGCTTCTTCGTTCAGGGGCGTTTCGTCCATCCGACGGCGAAGGTCTTCCACATCCGTGGCTTCTTTATCACCCAGCTCTTCCTGAATGGCCTTGATCTGCTCCCGAAGGTAATAATCCTTCTGGTTTTTATCAATCTGCTTTTTCAGGCGGCTTTGCACCTGCTTTTCAATCCGGGAAAGCTCCGTTTCTCTGCCCAGAATGGTGCACAGCGTTTCCAGCCGCCGTGTCACATCCGCTTCTTCCAGAATGGCCTGCCTGTCTTCCACCCTTGTCAGCACATTAGCAGCGATAATATCGGCCAATTGGTCTGCCTTATCCACATCCCGGACAGAGCGCAGCGTTTCACCGCTAACCCGCATGGATGTTTTGGCATATTCTTCAAAAAGCTCATGGGTGGTGCGCATCAGGGCTTCCGTTTCCGGCCCCACGATGACCGCCTTTTCCGCCATCACCACTTCGCCAATCCAGCAGGGGTCTTCCTGCACCACGTCCTGAAGCAACGCCCTTTCCTGGCCTTCCACCAATACCCGGATGGAATCCCCCGGCATATTGAGCACCTGCTTTACCAACGCAACCGTGCCCATCCGGCAAAGATCCTGCTTGCCGGGCTCGTCCACTTCCGCATCCTTCTGCGCCACCAGAAATACCTTCTGGTCTTCCATCATGGCCTGCTCCAGGGCAGAAATGGAACGCTGCCTGCCCACGTCAAAATGCAGCACCATATGGGGAAACACCATCAAGCCCCGCAGGGGAATAAGCGGCAAACGCAGCTTTGTTTTTTTCTTCGCCATAATAACTCCTGATCTGTATTCACTCTCATTTTGCCGGAATATGTATACACCGACAATTTTATATTATATCCCATCCCAACGAAAAAAGCAATCATTCCCTTTCAGCCAATGCCCTTGGCCGTCATGGGCAAAAGGGAGGGCATCGCCCTTTCCTCCCCTTCCTCCGCAGCGGCAAAAAGCAGCATCTTATCCAACGCCTGCCGCACATGATCCAAGGGGATCACCTCAATGCCCATCTTTTCAAACCGCTCCATATAATTGGCTCTTGGGATAAACACCCGCTGCAGACCGGCCTTTTTCGCCGCTTCCACCTTCTGGGGCACACCGCCCACCGGCATCACCAGCCCCTGCACGCTGATTTCCCCCGTCACTGCTGCGCTGCCATCCACCGGCACGCCCGTCAGGCAGCTCACCGCCGCCACCATCATGGCCACCCCGGCTGAAGGGCCATCCACCGGTACACCGCCGGGAAAATTGATATGCACGCTGCTTTCTTCCTGCCAATAGCCCATCTGTCGCAGCAGTGTTTCCACATTCCTTGCCGACGCATGGGCGTTGGATTTCCGCTTCAGCACATGACCGCTGCCGCCCATTTCCTCTTCTTCCACAATGCCGGTTACGT
This sequence comes from Clostridia bacterium, assembly GCA_045590215.1. Lineage (GTDB taxonomy): Bacteria > Bacillota > Clostridia > Christensenellales > Aristaeellaceae > RUG563. The sequence goes on from JAZNQO010000018.1 coordinate 34,026, forward strand.
TGAGGCACCCTTTCCCATCCTGCTTTACCGCTTCTATCTCCATCACAATGCCTGTCTGCGCTCCCTGCACCGCCAGCCCGTGCACGGCTCCTATCCTGTTTTCCTTGGAGGCCGCCTGTTCCATCCTTGGGCTGTACCGCCCCGATTCCACCACCCATTCCATGTCTTGCCTGATGATTTCCCTGCGCTTTTCCATCTGCGCCAGCCCTCCGGCCATTTGCACCATGTTGATGGCATCCCGGCCGCAGGACGCATAATCCCCAAGAAATTTGGCCGTTTCCATTGCCATTTCAAAGCCTGCCCGGCCGGCTGCTTCCCTGCCGATGCGCCCCACTTCCGCTTTTTCCAAAGGCCGGAAAAACACTTCCATGCACCGGGAGCGCAGTGCCGGGGAAATTTCTTCCGGGTTCTTCGTAGTAGCTCCCACCAGCCTGAAATCCGCCGGCATTCCCTGCTGAAAAATCTCATGAATGTGCCGCGGGATATTCCTGTCCTCCCGGCTATAATAGGCCGATTCAAAATGCACTTTTCTGTCTTCCAACACTTTCAGGAGCTTATTGAGCTGAATGGGGTGCATTTCCCCGATTTCGTCCAAGAATAATATGCCCCCGTGCGCCCGGCTCACTGCCCCCATTTTGGGCTGGGGCACCCCCTGCATGCCCATGGGCCCAGCTCCCTGATAAATGGGGTCATGCACACTGCCAATCAGAGGGTCGGCAATGGAACGCTCGTCAAAGCGCACGCAGGTGGCATCCACTTCAATGAATGGCGCATCCTTCCGAAAGGGCGTGTTTTCGCTTTCCTTGGCCGCTTCCAAAACCAGCCTTGCAGCGCACGTTTTCCCCACGCCGGGCGGCCCATATATAATCACATGCTGGGGGTTCTTGCCGCACAAAATAGCCATCAGAGACCGTATGCCGTCCTCCTGCCCCACAATATCCTCAAATTTCTTGGGGCGCACATGCTCGCTCAAAGGCTCCGTCAGCCTCACCTGCTGCATGCTGCGCAGCTTTTCCATTTCCCTGCCGTCTTCCCGATGCCTCTGGGGCTGATTTTTCTGATGGGTACGCAATTGCGTATAGAAAAACGCCCCCGTCACAATCGTCACCGCAAGCTGAATGAACAATAAAAGCCATCCCATTTTCTCCACCTCTTTTCCTTCTTTTTTATCATGTGAAAAACAAAGAAAATCATAATGGAAAAGAATGGCGAAGCATGACAGAAAAAGCAACCGCCCTGCACGAAATCCTTTCATGCAGGGCGGGTTTTCTTTCAATTCATTCAGCCTTCGTAGCCTCTGGGGTTCTGCTTTTGCCAGTTCCACGCATCCCGGCACATGGTAAACAAATCCCGCTTGGCTTCCCAGCCCAGCAGTTCCTTGGCCTTGGTGGCATCGGCATAGCAAACGGGAATATCGCCGGGGCGACGGGGCGTTATCTGATAAGAGATGGTCAGGTCGTTAGCCTTTTCAAAGTTCTTCACGATGTCCATCACGCTGTAAGCAACGCCGGTGCCGAGGTTAAAGGCTTCGGCTCCCTGATGGTTCTTCGCATATTCGATAGCAGCCACATGGCCTTCCGCCAAATCCATCACATGGATATAGTCCCTTTCGCCGGTGCCGTCCCGTGTGGGATAATCATCTCCGAACACACGCAGATAATCCAGCTTGCCGCTGGCCACCTGGCAGATGAAAGGCATCAGGTTATTGGGGATACCGGCCGGGTCTTCGCCGATATTGCCGCTTTCATGGGCTCCGATGGGGTTGAAATACCGCAGCAGCACAAAAGAGCGGCTGTCGTCCGTCTTGGCAACGTCGGAAAGGATGCGTTCGCTCATCCACTTGGTCCAGGCGTAAGGGTTGGTGCAGCTGGCGATATGCTCTTCCCGAAGGGGCATTTCCGTGGCCGTGCCGTAAACGGTGGCGGAGGAAGAGAACACCAGAATGGAGCAATCATATTCCTTCATCACTTGGCAGAGGGTCATGGTGGCAATCAGGTTGTTCTGATAATAATACAAGGGCTTTGCCACGGATTCTCCAACGGCTTTCAGCCCGGCAAAATGCACCACAGCATCCGGCCGATGGGCAGCAAAAACTTCCCTGGTGCGGCTCACGTCGGTGCAATCCCCGATTTCAAGGGGCACCTTCTTGCCCGTCATTTTTTCCACCCGTTTCAACGCTTCCGGGCTGGAATTGAGCAGATTATCCATGACCACCACATCATAACCCTTTTCCAGCAGGCAAAGCGCAGTGTGAGAGCCGATATATCCGGCACCACCGGCCAATAATACTTTCATTTGCACGTCCTCCCTTTATAGGTTTCAGCCTTTGTATTTTATCAAATCTGCGCTTCCTTTGTCAATCGCTTTGGGTTGCCTTGCAAAGAAATGCGTCCATGGCCGCCAATATCTTCTCTATTTCATCCGTGATTGTGCACACATGGGGGGACGTTTCCAGCCATAGCATGCCCTTTTCCTTGCTGCTGATGCCATCCAGAATCATTTTCGGGCTGTCTGGATGCACCGTTTTGTCCATCTTGGATTGGATGCACAGGCAGGGGCAGTGGATCAGCGGCAAATCCGTTTTTGCCTTGTCCATCAGCACGCTCAAATCGTGTACGGATTTGGTGGGGTATCTATTGTATCCGATATCATAATCCTGCATCAGCCCCGGCCTTGCCCCTTCCCCTTCCTGGCCGATCATGGGCACAAACAGGGACGCCGCCAAGGCCAGATGCCGGAAGGGATTGAAAATGCGAATGGGTGCTGCGATGGGAATACAGCCTTCTACGGCCATCTCCTGCGCCAAAATCAACGAAAGCACGCCGCCCATGGAAAGGCCGCTCACCGTCAGATACCGATACTTTTTCCGCATTTCCTTCGCTGCCGTCCGTGCCGCCAGCAGCCAGTCCTGCCATGTTACGTTTTTCATATCTTCGGGCTTTGTGCCATGCCCCGGCAAAAGAATGGTGCGCACGGAATAGCCCTTCTCTGCCAGCCCATCGGCAATGGGGCGCATATGCGCCGGGCTGCCCGTGAACCCGTGTATCAGCAGCACGCCATGCTCCCCTTTTTCAATTTCAATGGGCTGCGCCTGCGGCAAACGAAACCGTTCCATTCCATCCGCTTCCTTTCCGGCCATTTCGCTTCTTTGCCATTATTTTAGCATACTTTCCCATCAAAGAAAAGCACCGCATCCAAGGCAGTGCTTTTCACTGATGTATCTTGATCAGAAGGAGCTTTCCTCGTCGGGAATGGTCAGGGTATTATTGGGGATTTGATTGAAAATGATGTTCATCATTTCTCTTTCCCGCAGGGTTTGGGCGTCCATCAGAGCCTGCACTTCTTCCGGGGCTGCCACAATGGCGTTAATCACAAAGCCGTTCACGGCCTTTTCCATGTCCTGCATCAGCGGCTCCATTATCCGATCCATTTCGGTGGGCGTAAAGAAATCTTCAAATGTCTGTGCATCATCTTCCGGCACTTCTTCCGTCATTGCCGCTTTCTGCAAAGCAAGTAGCTGACCCAAATCGAAAATTTCCTTGCCTTCCGTTGCAAGGGCAGGCCATTCCCCCGTGAAGGGAGCTGCTTTCAATTGCGCTGTGACCATATCCGGGCCGTCTTTTTCCTTTTTCAGCTGGACACCGATCAACATTTCGCCGCTTTCCGTCATTTCCAGCTGCGCAAAGAACCCGATATAATCAGCGTCCATCACCGCTTCCAGACGGAACTGAGGCACCAAGCCCATTTCAATCCCCATAGAAAGGTTATCCACATCTGCTGCCTTTTCGTCATAGGCGGCTTTCATATCTTCCCATGTCTGATATTCGCCGTCCATGCTGAAAGTGAGATCAAGCGTCACTTCTTCGCCCTTTACGCCTGCTTGTGCAAAGCCGATGGCCTGTTCCTGCTCCGCCTGCTTGATGGTAATCACTTGAAACAAATCATTTTCATAATACGCATCCTCGCCGGCTTTCATATACATATCGGCGCAAAGCACCATGCCCTTCACATCTTCCGGCACTTCCATGACCTTGGCTTCTTCCACAGCCTTTTGCATGGCTTCTTCATCCCCGGCCTGGCCAGAGAGCACCAGCGCCTTTTCCATCAAAGGAATCAATTCCGCATAAGCTTCCCCAAGAATCCGGAACAAATCTTCCGCAGGGATTGCAATGCTTTGCTTTTCCGTGTAGAGGCGGCCGTTCATTTCAAACGTGCCTGCTTCCGGCTCGCTCCAATAGGCTTCCAGTTTCGCCATCGCATCATACAGAATCTGCAAAGCAGAGCCGGTCAGCTCCGCCGTCAGCTGCTCCGTATCCTGCGATGCGCCCATTTCCAGCGCATCTTCGGCACTTAAAAACAGGATATAGCTGGGTATCAGGTTAAAATACATATGATAGCCTGCTTCATCTACCTGTTGGGCGATGGAAAGCATGGACTTATCCTTGAGGAAAATGTCCATAGCCAAGTTTTCGCCGCCGATGATGCCTTTGGCAGAAAGCAGGTTCAAAAGGTCATTGGTGCTCTTTGTCACCTGCTTTTCCGCTTCTACCAAGCCGGTGTACAGTGCCGGGTCCACGGCCTCCCCACCCCAATACACCGTGCTCTGTGCATACTCTGCCAAAGCCGGATTGATTTCAAAGGTTATTTCAAAGCTGTACTTTTCCTCTTCCCCATAGCCGCAAACGCAGCCGAACATCAATAAAAAAGCCAATAAGAAGCATACTTTTTTCATCTGTACACATCCTTCCTTTTTTTATCCTACCGCATCAAAAAAGCATCTGCGAGTACTGCTGCCCAACAAAAAGGTTCAGAAGGATTTTCATCTCATCGGGAGCCGCCTGAATAAGCGTCACCAAGAAATCATTGAACCCCATCTGGAAATCCGTGGTCATCTGCATGGAAGTTTGTTCGTCCAGTTCCGCACCCATGTCCAACACGATCTTTTCTTCCAGCGTCATCGGCACGGTAAGGCAGTCAATGGGCTGCACTTTCGTGTTTAGCTTCACAAGGGGCGTTTCCTCATCCTTCACAAACAGCCGGGCAATCATTTCCCTGCCGCTTGGGGAAGGAGCCGTCAGGCGCGTATCCACCCGGACAGGCGTGCTGCCTAATACCAGCGAAAGGTCAAAATCGGTTTCTTCTTCTGTTTCCATCTTCGTCCAGTCTACTTCCAGAAGGATGGTATCCACAACCTCTGCCTCAAAAGATTCATAGGTTTCTGTGAGGCTCATAGAACCATTTCCCTTTTCACAAACAGCAAGCAGGCGATAAGAAAGCTCTCCCTTGGCAAAGGATACATCCACTGCGCCGTAATCTTCCCAGACACCGTTTTCATCTTCCATCTGATAGAGGGTCACGGAAATGGGCAGCTGCAAATCTTCCGGGTCTTCCGGCGGTGTCACATTCCAGCGAAGCGATACGGCTTCTTCCGGCAGCCCCATCTTTGCCAGATATTCTTTCACCAGCGGCACGCTTTCAGAAAGCAGCTTTTCCGCTGCATACATTAAGTCTTCCACCGTCAAAAGATATTCCGTTTCCCGGCTCATGGCCATTTCCGCGCCCAGCATTTTCAGGGTGAACGGCTCGCTTATTTGCGACACAATGCGCTTGTCAAAATAATCTTTCACTTCAGCCAGAACCTTTTCCATTTCCGCTTTCAGTTCCGCGTCCGCCTGCTCTTTTTCTTCGTCAGAAGGACGGCTTTCCATTCCTTCCAGTTTCCCCGTGATCGCATAGCCAGGCAAAAGGCTGGTCAGCACAGCAAACTGCTCTTCCTCCTGCTGCATCACATCCAAAGAAAAGGGCGTAAATTCCCCCATATTCATTTGGACATGAACACCATCTTCCGCCGCTTCCGCATAAACCGTGGTTTTGTTGATAAACCCAATCAGCGCATTGACAAGCTCCAGCTGTGCATCCTCCACTTCCAGGCCGCTGTTAATGGCCCCGGCCTGCATCAGATAAGCAGTCAGATCGCCGTTGATTTCCATGCTCGCTTCAAAGGATGTGCCCCCTTCCGCCGCCAAAGCGCATACGGGGCACAACATCACGCAAATCATGATCATTGCAATCAGTTTTTTCATTGCTTGTTCCTCCTTTTTCATACCGCTTTATCGTATCACACAAGCAAAGCCACCTCAAGCCGCCCACGGTATTATTTCCGTTTTTTACAAAGGCACCAAAAAAGTGCTATCCGCAAGGACAGCACTTCTTTTGTTCCTTTATTCGGCGTCTTCCACCGTCAGGGCATTGAGCAGAATCTGCATCTGTTCAGGGGCAGCCTGCACAGCATTCACAAGCATAGCATTTACGCCCTGCTGGGCATCCAGCGTCAGGCCGTTGCTCGTTTCCTCTGTCATGTTCTGCATTTCGGTGAAGGTGATGATCTTTTTGCCGGTGGTATCAATGGCGGCAACAGCTTCGCCGGGCACAGTAGTTTCGGCATTGAAGGTCACCATGGGGGCATCGAAGGTCAAAAGATACAGTTCCATCAGAGACTTTTCGCCATTTTCCGTGGGCACGGTTTCCACAAAAGCACCAAAGGGAATGCCCTTCGCCATCACGCTGATATCGAACACGCTGGAGCCGGCGGTTTCGCCTTCTTCCAGATTCATTTCAATCACAACGCCATCGCCCTGGCCGGTGGTAGCGGCGGTCATAATTTCGTCGGCCGTCTCAACACCCTTACCGATGAAAGCGGACAGGCTGGTCAGCTTGCCAAGCTTTGCCACGGACAGATAAGCCGCATAGCTGCCGATTTTCAGTTCATAAACGGTATAGGCATTGCCTTCCTGCACCGTATCGCCGTCCTTCACCACATATTCCGTAATATACACAGTGGATCCGGCAGCCTTTTCAGGCAGAGATTCCAGCTTGGTTTTCACTTCGTTCAGCATCTGAACAGCCTGCTGGGTCTGCAAATTGGCTTCCGTCTGCATGGCCACATCCAGAATATCCATCATGAACTGGCTGACAATCGTCATCACTTCATCCGCAGGAATGGAAGAAACGGTCACATAATTGAAAGTCACATCATTGTAAACCATTTCGGTTTCCTGCTGGGAAACCACGGTTACGTTCAGGTTCTGCATCGCCGCTTCAGTTTCGGCGGCAATCTGTTCCACTAGCTGCTGGGTAGCGGCATCGGGCTGCTGGTTCATTTGTGCGCCCAACTGCGCCGCTTCATCAGCAGAGCAAGAAATCACATGGCCGGCCAGCATATCCATATAAAGCAAAAGGCTGCCGTCATCGCTCACATTTTCCACCATGCCAAAGATGGGCTGGGCGTTCAGATTGAATTTCACTTCCACGTTCGTGCCGTCAGTATTGGCGTCAAAGGACATCATGTTGGCCAAATCCAGTACAGCGTTTACCTGTTCAGGGGTGGGCTGGTTTTCGCCGTTCATCAGCATAAGGGAGAGAATGCCAGCGGTCAGATCTTTGTTCACGTTCACGGTCACATGGCTGGAATAACCGTTGGTCAAATCCACTTCCGCCACGGCACCAATGGTGCCCAGCAGCATCATAAGAGCCAGTAAAAGAGCTGTCATTTTTTTCATTTCAGGGGTTCCTCCTTTTGTTTTTACGGGTATATTTTACCATACTCTGTAAATTACCACAAGTCATTATATCACATCATCTGCGGTTTTAGAACAGCATTTCTGACATTTTACAATTCGGGCAGCGTTACCGCCTGATTCAGCGGCAGCAGCACCTTCTGCAAAATGCTCTTCCTTTCTTCATAGGGCAAATCCTGCAAGTAAATCACCTTTTCCATATCGCCGATGGCCGTGCCGTCAAAGGGACGGGACGTGGATGCGTTTACGGTCAGGGCGATGGTGGCATCTGCCGCCACATCCATCCACACCAGATTCGCTTCCAGATGGGCAACGGACCCTTCGTTGCTGGTGGTGGTATATTTCATGTCAAGGGTGATGCGCTGGGCAGGATGATCCGTTTCGCTGTCCGGCTGCAAGGTCAATGTGCCCTGCATCAGCCGCTCCAGAATGTCCGTTTGCAGGGAATAGGTTTCCTCCATCTCCTGCCAGCTGCAAGTGAAATTATAGCCCGTGTGCTGCATTTCCCCGTTCATGGGGCGCACGTCCAAGGCGAAATTCCCCTGATACGTGCCGTCTGCAAGGGCGTTCACGGTAAAGGCGATCTTTTCCTGTTCTCCGCTTTCCAGCAGGAAGGAAATATCCCCTTTTCCTGTCAAATCAAAGGTGATCTGCGTCCATTTTTCAAAAGGCGCAAGGAAGGGAAGCAGCTGATCCAAAGTAGAATCCACATTGTCAAGGGGCAAAGAAATGCTGTCCAGCACCAATTCCCCGGTGCTGTCAAACCGGCGCACCACCTTCACTTCCCCCTCCAGCAGCGCATTTTCCACCATAGCGGCAAAGGCACTTTCCATCGCCGGGTGCAGATAAATTTCCGCTCCCGTGCCCTGCAGCACTTCGTTCAATACCGCCAGCGTTTCCGCATCCTGATAGAAGTTATGCAAAAGGGCCTTGATTTCCCCTTTCAGGGCATTGACGGGAATGGTGCAGGATAATTCGCTGTAAAGGGTGTCCCCTTCCTTGCCCATGGCCGTCCCGGCATAATCGTTCATCCAGACACTGATGATGGTTTCATATTTGGCAAGGCAAGCCTTGGCCCTTTCCTTCCACTCGGCGTCCGCACCCTCAAAAATTTCCAGCATTTCAAATATGCCGGGGGTCTTTTCTTCCTCTTCTTCAAAAAGAGCCAGCAGCTTTGTCACATCCGTGTCGAAAAGATAATAGGTTTCGTCGCCTTCCGCATGATGATCCCAGATGGCAGCCGCTTCTTCATTATAAGTAAAGGAGAAGCCGTTTTCGCTGCCGTCCGGCAAAAGGCAGTTCACATAGCCGCCGTGAGGGTATCTGTTGGACGTGGAAACGCCAAAGGACATTTCGGTTCTTTGCAGCATATCCTTCAGCTTTTGAAAATCCGTTAGCTCCATAGCTTTAGTGCCGCTGCCGTTCACGGCAAAAGTTACCGTGCCTTTTACCGCATTCTGCTTTGCCTGCCCCCAGAATTTTTCATCCACGGTATAGCTTTCCGCCAGCGCAGGCATGCAAAGAGCCATCATCATGGCCGCCATCATCATGGCAATCCACCGCTTCATGGCATTTCCTCCTCAATCATCCATTCCGTTCCCGGTTCTTCTTTTTCGGGCACAGGTACGGCCGTTTCCGTCATCCATGTGTCCGGGCGCAGGTCATGGGTCAAAAGCCACCGGTCTTCCATTGGCACATCGTCCATCAGGTAAATCAGCGCACGCATCAGTACCGTTTCTTCGTGGTGCAGTGCCAATTTCGCTTCCTCCTGCGTCATACCTTTCAAGGAAATGATTTCGGTGTCCTTCCTCTCTGGCATGGCTGCGCCGTTTTTCATTTGCAGGGCAATTTCCGCCTGCAAAACCTGCTTCTTTTTTCCCTTCACCGTCACGATTACCGTGCCGTTTGTTCCGCTTGCTTCTTCCGTAAGCTCCGGCTTGGCTGTGATTATTTTGCCATCCTTTTCCCATGTGATTGTGCCGGAAAGGCTGTTCTTGCCCTGGCCTTTCTGCCGGGCAAGGTTCAGGGAAAAGGCTGCTTCATCCTTTTCGCCGTTCAGGTTTTTCAGCGTTTCCCAATTGAAAACATACGTTTCTTTTTCTTCCCGGATGCTTTCCTTCAGCGTGGCTTTCACCCGGAACTGATCCTGCCCTTTCAAGGCCTTGGCAGACAGTAAATAAGTGCCGCCCTTGCCTTTGGTGTAGCCGAAGGTCAGAGAAATCTTTCTTTCCGTGCCCTGCACCATGCCGTTTCCCGAAAGCTGTATGCCAAGGTCGCTTTCCTGTCTGTCATACAGCCGTTTCACGGTCACATCGCCAACAAATGCAGCATCCAGCAGGCTTTCCATTCCTTTTTCCCCGGTTCCGTCCGTGTAAAGAAAAGACCATGCCTTTTGCATAAGTTTCGGCCAAAGGGCGTTCATCTGCTCCGCCGAAAAAATATAACGGTCGTAAAAGGGCGAGGCGGAGGTGTTTTCCAGATATGTTTCGTATTGAATCCGCTTGGGGGAAACGACGCTGTCCATCAGCGGATAGATTTCAGGAGCCGCCGCTCCATAAGCCTCCATGGAAAAGAAGGGCGATGCTTCCTTTTCCGTTTGCCCGGTCAGCAGCATCAAAGCGTCGGGAGCATCCGGGGTGGTTTCATAGCAGGCGGTATCGGAGAAGGTCACAAATACACATCCTTCCCCTTCCTGCCTGTCTATCGTCCACATCACTTTCCCATCAATCAGAAGCTCCGTTCTTTCTCTTTCCCCGTCCGTCATTTCCCGGAGGGTGAGCCTTTGCAAAATCTGATTGGCCGCTTCAAGGGATTTTTCCGAAAGCGTCTGGCTTTGCAGGATTTTCCCCTGAAGGGACACTTGCAGGGTTTCTTCTGCCTGCCCTGATGCCAATAAGCACATCAGCAAAAGCAAAACCCCGGCCACTCTCCAAAATCTCATCTTCACGGATATCCTTTCTGCCTTTTGCTTTTCCAATCAATAACCAGATTATTATACATGATATCCAAAGAAAAGAAAAGCCTTTTCCGCTTCCCCCTCCCTTTCAGTTTACCACCCCCTTTCTTCCCCGTCAACGCTTTCTCCTGCCCTCTATGGCAAATTTACAATTCCTTTTCATTTGCCATCTGCGCCCCTTCTGCGATTGACAAATTGCGCACATTTGTTCTATAATAAGTAGATTATTGAAATGGAGGCGCATTATGCGCATTATTGGAATTGACCCTGGGCTTGCCACCATGGGATGGGGCGTGATTGATACAGACGGCCGGAAGAATGTGCTGGTGCAAGCCGGCTGTGTGCTGACCCCTGCGGATATGCCCATGCACGAAAGGCTGCACAAGATTTTTGTGGATACCAGTGCCCTTTTGTGTACCTATGCGCCGGACGAAGTGGTGTTTGAAGAGCTCTTTTTTGCAAGGAATGTCACCACCGCCCTGAACGTGGGTGCCGCCCGCGGGTGTGCGCTGTGCGCCTGCTCGGAGTTTGGCAAGCCCATGTATGAATACACCCCCATGCAAATCAAGCAGGCCGTCACCGGCTATGGCAAGGCGGATAAAAAGCAGGTGCAGCAGATGGTAAAAATGATGCTGAACCTGCCCGATATCATCAGGCCCGACGATGCCGCCGATGCCGTGGCTGCCGCCCTCACCCATGCTGCCTCCGGCAGAATGCGAGAACAATTCCGGATGAAATAAAGGAGGATGCCTTTCATGTATGCCTATCTGAACGGAAAAGTGGCCGATAAAGGCCTGAACGAACTGGTTTTGGATGTAAACGGCGTGGGCTATCTTCTCTCTGTCAGCATGACCACCCTGCAGGATACGCCGCCTGCCGGAGAGAATATGAAAGTATACACCTATCTTTCCGTCCGGGAAGATGCCATGGAATTATACGGCTTTTCCACCAAAGAAGAAAAAGCCATGTTTCTAAAGCTCATGTCCGTCAGCGGCATCGGCCCCAAGCTGGCCTTGGCCATTCTGGGCTCCATGCCCCTGCGCGATCTTTCCCTCGCCATCGTTACCGGGGACGTCACTTCCCTTTCCCGCGCCCCCGGCGTGGGCAAAAAAACCGCCCAGCGCATTGCACTGGAGCTGAAAGAAAAGGTTTCCGAAAGCGATTTCGGCGATGCCCCCGTGAACCACACTGCCTTTACCCCCGTGCAGGAAGATGCCGCCACCGAAGCCTTGGCCGCCCTGCAAGCCCTTGGCTATACCGCCGCCGAAGCCGCCCGTGCCATTTCCCAGGTGCGTGGGCAAAGCGACAAGGCTAACGATCTTGTCCGGCTGGCTCTGCGCAATATGGCTGGAATGTAATTTCTTTTCAAGCAAAAAATTGGGAGGATATGTTTCATGGATGATCGTCTGGTTATGAGCGGCATGCGGCAGGAAGACGAAGATATTGAGCTTTCCCTGCGGCCGCATCATTTAAGAGAATACATCGGTCAGGATGCAGTGAAAAACAGCTTGAGCATCTATATTTCCGCTGCGCTGAAGCGGCATGATGCCTTGGATCATATTCTGCTCTATGGCCCGCCCGGCCTTGGTAAAACCACCCTTGCCTGCATCGTGGCCGCCGAAATGGGGCAAAACATCCGGGTCACATCCGGCCCGGCCATTGAACGCCCCGGAGATTTAGCCTCCATTTTAACCAACCTGAACGCCGGGGATATTCTCTTCATTGACGAGATTCACCGCCTTTCCCGTGCCGTGGAAGAAGTATTGTACCCGGCTATGGAAGATTATGCCCTGGATATCATGATCGGCAAAGGCCCCACCGCCCGTTCCATGCGGCTGGATTTGCCGAAATTCACCTTGGTGGGTGCCACCACCCGTGCAGGCAGGCTTTCCGCCCCCTTGCGTGACCGTTTTGGCATCGTATTCCGGCTGCAGATGTATTCGCCGCAGGAGCTTTCCCAGATCGTCGCCCGTTCCGCAGGCATCCTCGGCATGCCCTATGACGACGACGGCATTCTGGAAATCGCCAAGCGCAGCCGAGGCACACCCCGCATTGCCAACCGGCTCTTAAAGCGTGTGCGGGATTATGCGCAGGTGCGTGGCAATGGCCGCATCACGGCGCAGGTAGCCGCCGAAAGCCTGCAAATGCAGGATGTGGACGATCTGGGTCTGGACCGGGTGGACAGAGCCCTGCTTTCCGCCATGATTGATAAATTCAGCGGCGGTCCTGTGGGGCTGGACACCCTGGCCGCTGTTACCGGCGAAGATGCCGTGACCATCGAAGATGTGTATGAGCCGTATCTGATGCAGCTGGGCTTCATCATGCGTACGCCTCGTGGCCGTGTGTGCACTCCGGCGGCTTATGAGCATCTGGGCAAAACACCCCCGGCCATCAAGCCCGAAACCACCATCGAAACCGAGCAGACCCAATTATTCTGACGCAGAAGGGAATTTATTGCCTTATGAACATTCGTCCGGCAGTTTCTGCCGATTTGCCCCGCATTCTGGAAATTTACGATATTGGCCGGGCGTATATGCGCTCCACCGGCAATATGCAGCAATGGGCTGGCGGTTTTCCCCACGAAGAGCTTTTGAAAAACGATATTAAAAAGCAGCAGCTGTTCGTCTGCGAAGACGAGCAGGGCATCCACGGCGTGTTTGCCTTCATTCTGGGCATAGACCCCACCTACGGCATCATCGAAGACGGTGAGTGGCCCAATAACAAGCCCTACGGCACCATTCACCGCATCGCCTCCGACGGCACCATCAAAGGGCTTGTGGGGCTTGCCAAGGGCTTTGGCATGCAGTTCATCGACGAAATCCGGGTGGACACCCATAGCGATAACCACACCATGCAGCATGTGGTGCAGAAAAACGGCTTCCGCCGCTGCGGCATCATTTTTTTAGAAAACGGCGATCCCCGGATTGCCTATCAATGGTCAAAGGAAAAGGAACATGAAAACATCTGATTTTTATTATGACCTGCCGGAGCGGCTCATTGCCCAGACCCCGGCGCAGCCCCGTGATGCCGCCCGGATGATGGTCATCCACAGGGATACCGGGCTCCATGAAGATAAAATTTTCCGGGATCTTCCTTCTTATCTTCGCCCCGGCGATGTGATGGTCATCAACCACACCAAAGTGCTGCCTGCCCGGCTCCTTGGCGTAAAGGAAGATACCGGCGTTCCGGTGGAAGTGCTGCTGCTCAAGCGTGTGGATAAGGACAGCTGGGAAACGCTGGTGCGCCCCGGAAGACGCTTGAAAAAAGGCGTCACGGTATCCTTTGGCGATGACCTCCTTCGCTGCGAAATCGGCGATACCACCGCTGCAGGCGGCAGGATCGTCACCTTTATGTATGACGGCGTTTTTGAGGAACTTTTGGATCGCTTGGGCGAAATGCCCCTGCCCCCTTACATCCACGAAAAATTAGATGACCCTACCCAGTATCAAACCATCTACGCCAAAGAAGAAGGCAGTGCCGCCGCCCCCACAGCCGGGCTCCACTTTACCGAAGAAGTGATGCAGCGCATCCGGGAGAAGGGCGTGGAAATCGTGCCCGTGCTGCTCCATGTGGGGCTTGGCACATTCCGACCGGTGAAGGTTGAGGATGTGAGCGAGCATGTGATGCACTCGGAATACTGGCAGGTGACAGAAGAAGCAGCGGAGAAAATCAATGCCGCAAGAAGAAACGGCGGCCGCATCATCTGCATCGGCACCACCTCCGTGCGCACTTTGGAAACCGCAGCGGATGAAAATGGCATCGTCCATCCCGGCATGGGCATGACCAATATCTTCATCACCCCCGGCGTAAAGATGAAAGCAACGGATGTGCTGCTCACCAATTTCCATCTGCCGGAGAGCACGCTGCTCATGCTGGTTTCCGCCATGATGGGGCAAACGGAAGCACTGAATGCTTATCAAGAAGCCGTGGAAAAGGAATATCGTTTCTTCTCATTTGGCGATTGCATGCTGATTTTATAAGCACTTTTCCTTACTTTTTTGTACTTTTCCGTACTTTTTTCGCATTTATCCGAAAATTTACAAGAAATTCCGGAAAATAATCGAAAAAACCCTTGCGTTTCTTGAAAAAAGGGCATATAATGACGGCGGTTGATTATACGGGTCTGTGGTTGCAAGCCGATGCCAGTCGCAGGCAAAGCGGTCCACGTAACCCGGCCAAAGCGCCGGTGAGCATGGTGCGGTTTAGAGGTAAGACCGTCCGGGGTAAAGACGACTCCGTTTTCGCAGTCACCTGTCGAAAAGGAAGCCGAAGACCTCGAGAGGAGTGCGTGAGGGCACTGATCGTGCAGAGCTACCTCCCAGACGGCGAGTGTGGGGTCAAAGACCAGGTCAGCCGGAGAAAACAGCCTACTTCAAATTTTTTCAGGGGGTTCCAAACCATGTACGAAGACAAGACGCTGGTATGCAAAGACTGCGGCAATGAGTTCATTTTCTCTGCCGGTGAACAGGCGTTCTACGCCGAGAAGGGCTTCCAGAATGAGCCCACCCGCTGCCGTGACTGCCGCATGGCCCGCAAGGCTTCCCGTCCTGCTGCCGGCGCTCCTCGCGAGATGTTCGACGCCGTGTGCGCCGAGTGCGGTCAGCCCACCAAGGTTCCCTTCCAGCCCCGTGAGGATCGTCCCGTGTTCTGCAGCGCTTGCTTCGCTGCTCGTCGTGGCTGATTGACCCTCTGATTCTGGCTTCATGCCAAAAGAAGGCTCCCTCTTGCGAGGGAGCCTTTCATGTTGGCATGAAAAAAGCCCGCAACCAACGCTGCGGACCCATGTGCGGAGAGTTAGGGATTCGAACCCC
>JAZNQO010000019.1:0-30762 GCA_045590215.1 Clostridia bacterium
GCCCGTGTGCGGCGGTGCCGCAACCAACTCGCAAAATTACAATCGTTTTTTGCCATGATGCTTCTGCGAGCATCTTGCAACAGCGGCACATAGTTTGTCCAATAAATCTACGCTATCCGCTGCCGGGTCAAGGGGCGATGCCCCTTGCCGGGGTTCGGGGGTGGAACCCCGAAAAACCGTCCTTAATTATCTAAAATACGGCTGAGGAATTCACGGGTGCGCTGGTGCTTGGGGTTAGAGAAAATTTCGTCCGGGGGTGCGTCTTCGGCGATAATGCCCTGATCCATGAAAATGACCCGGTTGGAGACATCCCGTGCGAAGCCCATTTCATGGGTGACCACCAGCATGGTGAGGCCACCCTCGGCCAAATCACGCATAACGGAGAGCACTTCGCCCACCATTTCGGGGTCAAGGGCGGAGGTGGGTTCATCAAAGAGCAAAATTTCGGGATCCATGGCCAGTGCCCTTGCGATAGCCACGCGCTGTTTCTGGCCGCCGGAAAGCTGGCCGGGCCGGGCGTTCATATAGGGGGTCATGCCCACCTTGTCCAGATAATCCATGGCGATTTTCCGGGCCTTATCCTTCTTGCGTTTCAAAACCAGCGTCTGGCCGATGATGCAATTATCAAGGGCGGTCATATTGCTGAACAGGTTAAAGGACTGGAACACCATGCCCACTTTGCTGTGATATTCGGCACGGTTCAGCTGCTCGGCATCCTTGCCGTGATAAAGGATGGTGCCGCTAGTTGGGTCTTCCAGATAATTGATGCAGCGAAGCAGCGTGCTTTTGCCGGAGCCGGAAGCACCGATGATGGAGATCACATCGCCTCGGTTTACGGAAAATTCAATGCCCTTGAGCACCTGATGATTTCCAAAATCCTTTTTCAGGTTTTTAACTTGCAGGATATTTTGTTCTGTTCTTGTCAGGTTAGTCATGGGGCACCTCCTCTCCCTGCTCCAGGGTGATGGTTGCATCGGATGCGCTCTGGGAGCCGCAGATGGTGTAATGCTTGCCGCCGTCCATCTTCTTTTCCAGCAGGCGCAAAAGCCGGGTTGTAGTGAAAGTGAGCACGAAGTAAATGGCGGCGATGATGGCGAACACTTCAAAATAGCGCATATAGGTACCGGCGGCGGACTTGCCCACGAAGAACAATTCGCTGACGGAAATGACGTTGAGCACGCTGGAGTCCTTGATATTGACCACAAATTCATTGCCGATGGAAGGCATGATATTGCGCACGGCCTGGGGCAGCACCACATGCACCATGGATTGCCAATGGGTCATGCCGATGGCGTGGGCGGCTTCTTTCTGCCCCTTGTCCACGCTGATGATGCCACCACGGATGATTTCCGCCATGTATGCGCCGGTATTGATGGAGATGATGAAGATGGCGGCAAACAGGATGCTCATGCTGATACCCAGATACATCAGCGAGCCGTAATAGATGACCATGGCCTGCACGATCATGGGTGTGCCGCGGAAAACTTCAATATACACATTCAAGATGAAATTGACGATCTTTATCAGAACGCGCTTGAAAACGCTGTCCTTTTTGCTGACGGGGATGGTGCGCACAATGGCAACAATGAGCCCCAGCAAAAAGCCCAGCACCGTGCCGCTGATGGCAATGAGCATGGTATAGCCGGCACCCTGCAAAAACAGCGTGCCGTATTCATTCAGCAAATAGGTAATCCAGCCGAAAAATGTATTGGATAATTGCATGTTCCCAAGCTCCTTCAGTGCAGCATGCGGACGGAAGTGTATTCTCCCGTCCGCAATTGTTTATTCAGTGATTATTCGGCCAGAGGCTGACGCAGTTTGGCATCGTTCATCAGCTGTTCGCGTTCAGCCTGAGGAATCTTTTCCAGCGCAGCATTGATCTGGGCGGTCAGCGGGCTACCCTTTTGCAGGCCCACGGCGATGGAAACATCCGCTTCGCTGGCCACAAAGCCCTGACCGGCATCGAAGGTGATGTAGGTAAGGTCGGGATTGGCAATGCAATCGGCTTCGGCGCCGGGCTTTTCAGCCACATAGCCGTCCACAGCGCCGGAACGGGTGGCAATAATCATGGCGGGGAAGGTATCCATGGCGGTGGCCTGCTTCACGCCGGGGATCTGGGGAATGACGGAATAGTGGAAGGTGTTCAGCTGGCCGGTGATATTGGCACCGGAAAGGTCAGCCAGGGTTTTGGCATTGGCATAGGGGCTGTCCTTCTTCACAACCACAACCAGCTCGCTGGTGTAGTAAGCGTCAGAAAAATCCAGGGTGGCCTTGCGTTCTTCCGTGGGGCTCATGCCGGCAATGATGGCGTCCAGCTTGCCGCTGACCACGCCCATGGGCAGGCCGTCCCATTCGGTTTTCACAATCACCAGTTCCATGCCCAGGCTATTGGCGATCTTCTTGGCGATCTGCACATCATAGCCGTCGGCATAGCCCATGCCGCCGTCGATAGGCACGGTGAATTCGGAGGGCTCGGTCTGGGTCCAATTGAAGGGGGCGTAGTTACATTCCATGCCCACTTTCAGCTGCTTCTTGGTGCCGTCATTGGCAGCACCTTCGTCCTTCTTGGCACCGCAGGCGCACAGGCCAAAGGCCAGCACTACCAGCATAGCAAGGATCAGATACTTCTTCAGGTTCTTCATTTCGTGTTTCCTCCTTCAAATAAATGAAAACTGCGAGGCATACACGACGCCACGCAGCTGAATTCCAAAAAGGAAATTTTGTTGCGAATAGCGCCCCACGGGATATTTCCCGTGACAGTCGGAGGGATATTCTCCCTTCGCCCAACACCGGCCTTGCCATTGACCGGCATTTCGGCAGCTTTCCCTTTCCCTCTCCCTTCGTAGCCTTTGGCAGGCTCCGGGCGGTACTTTTGATTGCTGCGCCTCTATTCTATGCGGCAAGCATTCACCTGCCGATTTATGCAATTATTCTTGCACTTTTTCCCTTTTGTGTCAAGGGGCTTTATGATGAAATACAATAAAGAAACAGTAAAAACGGCATCATTTCTGCGGAAAATTGCGCTGTTTTCTTTCTTGCAGGGGAGGGAAAAGTTTGCTACAATAATTGATGGTATTCTTTTTGAAAGAGGAAATTTGTTTATGACCAACGCACGAAAGACCATGGTGAGAGATCTGACGGGGGGCAATGTGACAAAGCTTTTGCTGACCTTTGCCTTTCCCTTGTTCATTTCCAATGCCCTGCAGGCGGTTTATAACATTGTGGATATGGTGGTGGTAGGGCAGAAGATGGGCGGCTCCGGCATGAGTGCCGTTTCCATCGGTGGCGATGTGCTGCATCTGCTCACCTTTGTTGCCATGGGCTTTTCTTCTGCCGGGCAGGTGTTGATTGCAAAGGATGTGGGTGCCGGGCGCATGGACAGCGTGAAGAAAACCATCGGCACCATGTTTTCCTTCCTGCTGGGGGTAGCGGCGGTGATTTCCGTTGTGTGCTATTTCCTTCGGGAAGGGATGCTGAACCTGCTCAATACGCCTGCGGAATCCTATGCCTATACCATGGATTATACCGTCACCTGCATGGTGGGGCTTGTGTTCATTTATGGGTATAACATCGTCAGTGCCATCCTGCGTGGCATGGGGGACAGCCGCAGACCCTTTATCTTCGTTGCCATTGCGGCTGTGATGAATATCATATTGGATATTGTGTTTGTGTATGCCATGAACATGGAAGTGCTCGGCGCAGCCCTGGCCACGGTTATCAGCCAGGCATTCAGCTTCATCGTGGCTCTCATTTATCTCTATCGCAGCCGGGAAAGCTTTGGCTTTGATTTCAAGCCCCACAGCTTCCGCATTGAAAAGGAAGCCTTCAAAAAGTTGGTGATGCTGGGCGTGCCCATGGCTATCCAGTCCGCCGCCATCAATATTTCCAAGATTGTGCTTATGGCGTGGATCAATAACGCAGGCGTTGTCTATTCTGCTCTTTCCGGTATTTATAATAAGGTGAATATGATGATTGGCATCGTGTCCAATTCCTTTACAACGGCCGGTGCCAGCATGGTGGGGCAAAATTTGGGCGCAAAGAAATACGAACGGGTGCCGAAAATCATGGGCACGGTGCTGATTTGCGGCTTGATTATTTCCACTGTCTGCTCGTTGGCTATCTTCTTCTTCTCGGAGCCCATTTTTGCCATGTTCACGCAGGACGAAGCGGTGCTGGCTCTTTCCGGCATTCTGGTGATCCCCACCATTGTGAATTTCTTCGGCTCCGCCACCCGCAGCATGAGCTTTTCCCTCATCAACGGTTCCGGCAATACCAAGCTGAATTTCGCTATTGCCATCATTGACGGCATGATCAGCCGGGTGGGCATTGCGGCGTTGCTTGGCTTCGGGCTGAAAATGGGGTGCGAAGGGTTCTGGTACGGCGATGCTTTGGCCGGGTGGATGCCCTTTGTGATCGGCATGTGCTATTTCCTGTCCGGGTCTTGGAAAAAGCCGAAAAAGGCAGCGTAAAGCCTGGCTTTTATGGGAAAATTCCTTGACAGAAAAGGATTTTCGGAGTATACTTTGCAGTAATTGAATAAGGCTGTGAAGCAGAAAATGCGGAGGAACATTTTCTTCAGCGAGCCGGAGAGGGTGGAAGCCCGGCAGAAGATGAACCGCATTGCCGCTGCGGAGCCAAACGCCAAAAGCATTTGCCCAAGGCGTTTCGGTAGCTGCCGTTATCAGCATTGAGGTGGGTGCGTTCTGCACCAATTGAAGTGGTACCGCGAATACAGTGTGTCTGTTCGTCTTCAGCGAAAAGGCACACTTTTATTTTGAAAAGGAGCTGAAGAAAAATGAAATCTCTCACCGCCAATGAGCTGCGTGCTCTGTTCCTGCGCTTCTTTCAGGAAAAGGGTCATCAGCTGATTCCCTCCGCTTCCCTGATTCCGGAAAATGACCCCACGGTGCTTTTCACCACCGCCGGTATGCATCCTTTGGTTCCGTACCTCTTGGGGCAGAAGCATCCTGCCGGAACGAGGCTTACCGACGTGCAAAAGTGCATCCGCACCGGCGATATTGACGATGTGGGTGATCCTTCCCACCTGACCTTCTTTGAAATGCTGGGCAACTGGAGCCTCGGCGATTATTTCAAGAAGGAAATGATTCCCTGGAGCTGGGAATTTTTGACCGGCAAGGAATGGCTGGGCATTGACCCCGATAAGCTGGCCTTCACCGTCTTTGAAGGGGACGAAGACTGCCCTCGTGATGAAGAAGCGGCAAACCTGTGGCGGGCTTGCGGTGTGAAAGACGATCATCTTTTCTATCTGCCCAAAGAACACAACTGGTGGGGTCCTGCCGGCATCACCGGCCCCTGCGGCCCGGACACCGAAATGTTCATCATCACCAAAGAACCCTGCGGTCCCGATTGCTCCCCTGCCTGCAAGTGCGGTGCGTATCTGGAAATCTGGAACGACGTGTTTATGCAGTATAACAAGCAGCAGGACGGCACCTTCATTCCACTGGAACAGAAGAACGTGGATACCGGCATGGGCTTGGAGCGCACCATCTGCGTCTTGAACGGCGTAAAGAGCGTTTACGAAACGGAAATTTTCGCCCGGATTTTGGGCCGCATTGAAGAACTGAGCGGCAAAAAATATACCCCTGGCGATGAAAACACCAAGGCTTTCCGCATCATTGCCGATCATATGCGCACGTCTACCTTCATTCTGGGCGATCCCCGTGGTGTTTCTCCCTCCAATGTGGATCAGGGTTATATCCTGCGCCGCCTGATTCGCCGGGCTGTGCGCTACGGCATGAGCCTGGGCCTGGAAGCCGGGTTCACCAGCGAAATCGCAAGGGTGATCATTGACCAGTATTGCGAAGTGTATCCCGAACTGAAAGACAACAGTGCTTTCGTTCTGGAACAGCTGAAGCTGGAAGAAGACCGCTTTGCCCGGACGCTCAAGCAGGGCGAAAAGGAATTTGAAAAGATTTACAATAACGTGTGCAATACCAAAACGCTGCTGG
Organism: Clostridia bacterium; assembly: GCA_045590215.1. Taxonomy (GTDB): domain Bacteria; phylum Bacillota; class Clostridia; order Christensenellales; family Aristaeellaceae; genus RUG563. The sequence continues at coordinate 5,970 of JAZNQO010000019.1, forward strand.
AAAGCATCCTGAACGCCGAAAACGTGGCTGCTTTCGCCAAGGAAATGGCGGATTGCAAGAAGCTGCGTCCTTCCCCCGATATGCTGCCCATCATTGAAAAGGCCAAGGAAGGGGACGATGCCGGCGTGAAGGCCGCCGTGGAAGCCCGTCTTGCTACGCTGTCTACTTTGGATGGCCGCAGTGCGTTCAAGCTTTATGACACCTTCGGCTTCCCCATCGAAATGACCATGGAACTGGCTGCCGAAAAGGGCCTCACCGTGGACGAAAAGGACTTTGCCGAACGCTTCAAGCAGCATCAGGAGCTGAGCCATCAGGGCGCAGAACAGAAGTTCAAGGGCGGCCTGGCCGATAACAGCGAACAGACGGCCTGCCTGCATACCGCAACCCATCTTTTGCAGGCTGCTCTGCGGAAGGTGCTGGGCGACGAAGTGCACCAGAAGGGCTCCAATATCACGGCAGAACGCTTGCGCTTTGACTTCACCTTCGGCCGTAAGATGACCCCCGAAGAAGTGAAGGAAGTGGAACGCCTTGTGAACGTGGCTATCGAAGCCAAAGTGCCCGTCACGCTGGAAGAAATGACCGTGGCCGAAGCCAAGGCGCAGGGGGCTATGGGCCTGTTTGAAAGCAAGTACGGCGAACGGGTGAAGGTATACACCATGGGCGAATTTTCCAAGGAAATCTGCGGCGGTCCCCATGCCCAGAACACTGGCGACCTGGTTTCTTTCAAGATTCAGAAGGAAGAATCTTCTTCCGCCGGCGTGCGCCGCATCAAGGCCGTGATCGGCCGTCAGGCATAAATTTTCAGATTTTTGTGCGAAGGGCGTCAGGCATGACGCTTTCGCCTCTTCGCATAAAATAGAGTTGCCGGAAAAACCGGCAGGAAAGCAAATTAAGGAGGAAAACAACTATGCTTCTCAACATTCTCATTTCTATCGTCATGGGTGCTGTGGCCGGTTTTGTGGCCGGGAAAATCATGAAGGATGAAGGCAGCTGGCTGCGCAATATCATCGTCGGTATCGTGGGCGGCTTTGTGGCTGGCCTGATTCCCATCGGCAGCGGCTGGATCGTCGGCCTGATTAAGGGTATCGCCGGTGCTTGCCTGGTGCTGTTCGTTTACAACAAGTACCTGAAAAAGTATTTTGAAAAATAAGCATATCAAAAGATAAAGAAACAGCTGTCGGATATCCGGCAGCTGTTTTTGTTTGAAAATTTTTGTGGATTATTCCATCGCCGGCAGGGCGATGCCGGCTTCCTTGGCGCACAGGAGCAGAGCGTCCAGAGCTTCCGTAATCTGTTCCGGCTGATGCTCGGAAATGACGCAGAAGCGCAGCCTGGCCTTGCCCTTGGGCACGGCAGGATAAACAGCCGGGGGCACGAACACGCCCTTATAGCGCAGCATATTGGACAGCAGGAACGCATCTTCGTCGCTGCCCACCATGATGGGAATGATGGCGGTTTCGCCGGCGAGGCAGGTGTTCAGGTTTCGCTTATGAGCCTCTTCCACGAAGCACTTGATGTTTCGCTCCATGCGCTGCATGATGGTGGGATCGCTGCGCAGCAGGCGGATGGCGCACAGGGAAGCGGCAGCCAGAGCCGGGCTTAAACCCACGGAGAAAACAAAGCCGGGCAGGTTATAGCGCATATAGTCGATGATGGCATGGCTGCCGGCAAGATAGCCGCCGCAGGTGCCAAGCCCCTTGGACAGGGTGCCCATTTTGATGTCGATGTCTTTGCCGTCCAAGCCGAAATATTCGTCCACGCCGCCGCCTGTTTTGCCGATGACGCAGGCAGAGTGGGCTTCGTCCACCATCAGGAAGCAGCCGTACTTCTTCTTGATGCGCACAAATTCCGGCACGGGGGCAATATCGCCGTCCATGGAATAGGCACCTTCGATGATGATGAGCACTTTGGCGTACTTTTGCCGTTGGGTGCGCAGGATGCCTTCCAAGGCTTCATAATCGTTATGGGGGAAGGGGCGGCAGGTGGCTTGGGAGAGCTGGCAGCCCTGGGCTACGGAGTTATGGGCGATGGCATCGTAGAGGATCAAATCGCCCTTGCCGCAGAAATTGCCAACGCAGGTGACGTTGGTGGAGTGTCCGCCCACCAGAACCAGAGCGGTTTCCGTGTGCTTCCAATCGGCAATTTCCTTTTCCAGTTCCTGATGCAGCGTCTTTTCGCCGGCCAGCAGGCGGCTGCCGGAAGCGGAGGTGCCGTACAGGTCGATGGCAGCCTTGGCGGCTTCCTTGGTTTCCTTGCGGCCGGACATGCCGACGTAATTGTAACTGCCGAAGTTCAAAACCCTCTGCCCGGCCATGTTGGAAGTATCCAGGAGGGGCGAATCGTGGCAGACAAAATAGGGGTTTTCTGCGCCGCTGCCAAGCAGGGCTTCCTGCCGCTTCTGGAAGGCAATGTATTCGGGGCTGTCTTCAAAGCGGGTGATGGTGGTGACGGGGCCGTCGTTTTCAGGGGCTGCAGCGGTTTCACCCTGCTGCTTTTTGAGGAGCAGCGCGGTCAAATCGTTGACGGTGGTGCAGTTGCCGTATTCTTCCACGGGAATCAGGATGCCCATGGTTTCTTCCAGCTTTAGGCTCATGCCCAGCACCTGCAGGCTATCGCCGCCCAGATCGTCAATGAAGTGGGCGTCGTCCTTGATTTCGGAAACATCCATATCCAAGGTATCGGCATAAATTTGTCGGATTTGCTGCTTCAGAAGCTCGGCTTCTGCGCCCTTGGGCAAGGCTATGCTTTCTGCCTGCACAGGGGCGACAGGCTCGGAAATGACGGCAGCTGCCATGTCCATTTCCCGGAAGGCCAGCGTTCCGTCGGCAATGGCTTTTTTCAGGGCGGCACGCTTGATTTTGATGCCGTTGGCGTTGGGCAGCTGTTCGCCCGTGACCAGCACACGGGTGAGCCGCTTTAAGGTGGGCATGGTGCTGTTGATTTTCTTTACCTTGCCAAGCAGCGGTAGCAGCACATCGTCGTTCTGCCAGTTCTTGCCGGCGTTGATGACGAGGGTAATATCTTCATATTTGCTGTTCTTTTCCTTGAGGGTGGGGGTGCCCAGCACGCAAATCTGCTCTGCGCCGTCCAATATTCCCAGGGCATTTTCGATTTCGTCCGGATACACGTTTTCGCCGGATTCGTTGATGATGAGATCCTTCGTGCGGCCTTCCACATACATGCGGCTGCCTTTTTTCAGGCGCACCACGTCACCTGTGCGATACCAGCCGTCGGCATCCAGTTCGGGGGGCAGCATTTTGCCGTCCACCAAGCGGCCTGTATGCACAGTGTTGCCCCGGATGAACATTTCGCCAACGTTGGGGTCATCCCCGTTGGGCTCCACCTTATATTCCGCACTGCTGAGGGGACGCCCCACAGAGCCGGAGGTGCGCTTGATGATGTTTTTGCCCGTTTCCACGCTGGTGATGCCCGTTTCCGTCATGCCAAAGCCGGAAACCACATAATAGCCGAGGGCAGAGAGGGTGCGCATATATTTGGCCGGGGTATGGCTGCCGCCGAGAATGATGCACTTGATATCCGGCCCCAGCATCTGGGAAACCACATTGCGGAACATGAATTTCCTTGCAAAACCCAAGCCCAGGCTGGAGTTGACGGACTGCAGAGCCAAAGAGGTGCCCTTCATGGATTTGAAAGCGGCACGCTTGAAACGCTTTTCCTTGGCTACTTTCTTGTTCAGTGCCACGGAAAGATTATTGGCCAGCAGCGGCACAGCCAGCAGATGTGTCACATGGAAGCGGCGGGCGGTGTCCTGAATGGTTTTGGGGCTGCGGTCTTTGAGATAAATATTTTCGTAGCCGATGAAATGAATCCACTGCATGCACACCATGAAACCGAAAATATGATGGAAGGGCAGGAATGCCAGATTCCTGTTGGGTTTATCGTTGATGATGCGCTTATTGGAGCGATACAAAAGCTCGCTGTTCAAAACCTGATTGCAGATGGCCGTTTCGTTATAGACGAAGATGCGGCTGGTGGAGGTGGTACCGGAGGTGCAAAGAGCCACCATCGTGCCATAAGCATGGCGGAAAGAAGGAGCGGCAGGGGCGGCGGCCAGCTCTGGCAGCGTAATCTGGGTATACCGGCCAGGCAGATTCCGCTTGGCTTTGCCGATCACGGCTACGGCACCGGCCTGTTCCAGCAGATACGCCGTCATTTCGTCGTTCAGGGCGAAGTCCAGCAGCAGTGCCTGATGGCCGGACTGGATGATGCCCCAGAAGATGGAGAACCAATCGGGGCAGGTGTCCAATTGCAGAGCCACAAACTTGCCCTCCGCTTCTTCCGGAAGGACGGAATGGATATATTTTGCACAGGCCTTGGCATGGCCTGCGTATTCTCTATAGGTGATTTGCTTTTCGGTGTCCCCTTCCAGATAACGGGCGGCCACCTTTTCGGGATTGGAACAGATGATGGAAAAGAGATTTTCCAGCGTCATATTCTGCTGAAGATTCTTGCTGCGCAACAGAATTTCTTTCATTAAGAATCAGTCCCTTCTTTTTTCTTGGACAGGCTTTATCTTTTTGTTGTAATAGGAGGCAATGAAAGCGGAAAACCATTTCACCGGCAGGAGATCATGCAAAAGGACAGCCAGATGCTGATCGAATTTTGCAATGCAAAGCTTGCCGGGCAGCTTTCTTTTTTGCAGGGCTTTGGCCACTTTTCTGCCCAAGGCATCCGGGTCGCTGCCGTTTTGTTCGTCATGGGCAATCTGATTGGTGCCCCGCTGATAGGCTTCCCAGTAAGGGGAGGCAGGGGTCATGCCTTTGGCATGTTTTCGGTAAAGATGGCTGCCGGATTTGTGATCCCCCGGCTCTACCACCATCACTTCAATCCCGAAGGGCTTCACTTCCATCCGCAAACATTCCAGATACCCTTCAATGGCGTGCTTGCTGGCGGTATAGGCCCCTTCAAAGGGAATGCCCAGCAGGCCGTTGATGGAGGAAAAGACAACGATTTGCCCTTTACCCCTTTCTCGCATCAGGGGAAGCACATGGCGCAGAAGCCTTGCCAAGCCGAAGAAATTGGTTTCCATCACTTGACGGATTTCCGCATCTTCATAGCTTTCGCAGGCTCCGAGGTTCAGGACCCCGGCACAGCTGACAAGCACATCCGGGATGCCTGTGCGCTTTTTTGCTTCCTGCACAAAAGCTGCTACGCTTTCTTCGCTTGTCACATCCAGCGGCAGGCAGTTTGCATCCCTGCGATTTTCTTCTCTTTCAAAGGAACGTGCCCCGGCAACCACCGTAAAGGCGGTCTTGCGCAAAGCATCGGCCGTATGCAGCCCCAGACCGCTGGAAGCACCGCAAATCCATACACTTTTTGCCATGACTTTCCTCCAAAGTTGAAAAATCAACTATGATTATATCACGATTTGTGTTATAATGCAATCACTCCCACAGGCTGTAAATAAGCGGAGTACAAAAAAAGCACAGAATGGGGCAGAATTATGGCAGATGTGATCTTGCTTCCCGGAAAAGAAAAACGAGTGTTCGGCGGTCATCCGTGGGTGTTCCGCAGTGATATTGCCAGAACAAAAAGCGATCCCAAGCCCGGCGATACCGTTCGGGTGACAGCGTCTAACGGCCGCTTTTTGGCCATGGCTGTGTATAATCCCAAATCCCAGATTGCTTTGCGGATTCTCAGCCGCAAAGACGAAGTGATTGATAACGCCTTTATCCGGGAAAGGGTGCGCCGGGCAGTGGATTACCGCCGGAAGTTTGCGGATTTGCGCTCCTGCCGGCTGATTTTTGCGGAGTCCGACGGGCTGCCGGCGGTGATTGTGGATAGCTTTGGGGATGTGCTTTCCATGCAGTGCTTGTGCCTTGGCATGGAAAAATATAAGGAAGTTATCTGCGATGCCCTGATGGAAGAAGTGCAGCCCATGGGCATTTATGAGCGCGGCGATGTGCCCGTGCGCACGCTGGAAGGCTTACCGCTGACCTGCGGCGTGCTCCGGGGCGAAGTGCCGGACAAGGTGGAAATTGAAGAAAACGGCGTGAAATTCTCCGTGGACGTGAAAAACGGCCAGAAGACCGGCTTCTTTCTGGATCAGAAAGAGAACCGGGCGGCCATTGCGCCTTTCGTGAAGGGAAAAACGGTGCTGGATTGCTTCACCCACACCGGCTCTTTTGCCCTTCATGCGGCACGCTATGGCGCAGAACGGGTGGTGGGCGTGGATATTTCGGAATTTGCCTGCGAATGTGCAAGGGAGAACGCCGCCCTCAACGGCTTTGACAATGTGGAATTTGTGGCAGCCAATGCTTTTGATTATCTGAAAGAGCAGTGCGCTGCCGGGAATCACTTTGACGTGGTCATTCTGGATCCCCCGGCCTTTACCAAGTCCCGTGCCAATATCGAGGCGGCCACCCGTGGCTATAAGGAAATTAACCTGCGTGGCATGCAGCTGGTGAAAAACGGGGGGTATCTTATCACCTGCTCCTGCAGCCAGCATATCTTGCCAGATATGTTTATGAACATCGTCAAATCCGCTGCACAGGATGCACGGGTGTCCCTTTTCCAAGTGGAATACCGCACCCAAGGCAAGGATCACCCCATCCTGCCCAACGCCATCGAAACCCAGTATCTCAAATGCGGCATTTTCCGCATTGATAAATAAAAAGTTTGTGCTGACACAAGGAACCGGGAGGGGCATTGATCCGCCCCCCTCAATCTGCGTCTTGGCTGCTTCCGCTCCCTCCACCGGAGGGTCGGTCGCCTCTTCCCCGCAACCTCAATCTACGCCTTGGTCGCTGCCGCTCCCAATGCTTGTTTCGGTTGATTCATTCGGCTTCCTGCGGCTTTCAGCCGCTCCCTCCACCGGAGGGCCGGTCGCCTCATTCACCCTGCACCTTTTTGCAAATAAACATACGCTTTCTAACAAACAATTTCCGCACGAAACTTAAAGAACGGACACAATTTTCACCACGGGCATAAAGAAAATACACAAAATGGCGAGAGAGAAAGCTTGCTTTCCCCTTCGCCATTTTGCGTATTTTCCCCGGATGCTTTGCATCCGGCAGGCGGCTGAAAGCTGCCCAGCCCGTGGCGTGCGGCAGTGCCGCAGCCGACTCGCAAAGTCACAACATTTCTTTTATAAAAACCTTTGCGTGCCACAAGCAACAGCGGCACATGGTTTGTCCAATAAATCTTCTCTATCCGCTACCGGGTCAAGGGATGAAATCCCTTGTGGGGCGTGGGGTGAAACCCCACAAAATCCCCTCGTTTTTTGTCAAAAATTGGTGCTTTTTCGTCCATCTCTCCCCCTGCGCAAAAAGAGGGAAGAAGGCAGCAAAAAATAAGCAAAAAAACGGGCATAATATATGTAGAAACCCTTCCAAAATGGATGGATTTGTGTTATAATTAGTTGGTTAAAGTTTTCCCTTTTTTGCCGCTTAAAACATGGAGGAAATTATGGCTGAAGACATGGAAAAATCCTTGGAAAACACGGCGGTTCAGGCCGCCCAATATGACGAAAATCAGATTCAGGTGCTGGAAGGGCTGGAGGCCGTGCGCAAGCGTCCCGGCATGTATATCGGCTCCACGGACGCCCGTGGCCTGCACCACTGCGTATATGAAATTGTGGATAACGCCATTGACGAAGCACTGGCCGGATACTGCACGGAGGTAAACATCTGCCTGCATAAAGACGGCTCTGTTTCCGTGCGTGACAATGGTCGTGGCTTCCCGGTGGGCATCCATCCCAAGATGGGCCGTCCAGCGGTGGAAGTATGCCTGACGGTGCTGCATGCCGGGGGCAAGTTCGGCGGTGAAGGGTATAAGGTATCCGGCGGCTTGCACGGCGTGGGTGCGTCGGTTGTGAATGCGCTCAGCCGTCATTTGAAAGTGCAGGTGCGTCAGGACGGTAAGATTTACGAGCAGGAATACACGCTGGGCAAGATTGATTACGACCTCCGGGTTGTGGGCGCAACGGAAGAAACGGGCACCACAGTGCAATTCTGGCCGGACATCCGCAGCGAAGAAAACCCGGACGGCGTTTTCGATGCAGAGATTGATTTTTCTTTCGACGTTTTGAAAGTACGCATCCGTGAAATGGCGTTTTTGAATAAGGGCATTAAGCTGGTGCTGCGGGACGAGCGTGGCGAAGAAGTGAATGAACGGGTGTTCCATTACGAGGGCGGCATCCGGGAGTTCGTCAAATACCTGAACAAGAATAAAGAAATGCTGTTCCCCGAACCCATCTATGTGGAAGGCGTAAAAAACAGCGTGACGGTGGAAGTAGCCATGCAGTATAACGACAGCTACTCCGAAAACATCTACGCTTTCGCCAATAACATCCATACCCCCGAAGGCGGCACCCACCTGATGGGTTTCCAGAGTGCCTTAACCCGTGCCATCAATAACTATGGCCGGAAATACAAGATTCTCAAAGACAGCGACGCCAACCTGAAGGGCGAAGACACCCGTGAATCGCTGGCCGCCGTTATTTCCGTGAAAATGCCGGAGCCCCAGTTTGAGGGGCAAACCAAGTCCAAGCTGGGCAACAGCGAAGTGCGCCCCATTGTGGACGGGCTGGTGTCCGAAGGGCTGGAAGTGTTCTTGGAAGAAAACCCCTCCGTTGCCAAGACTATCCTGGAACGCTGCCTGGGTGCCGCCCGTGCAAGAGAAGCTGCCCGGAAAGCCAGAGATTTAACCCGGCGCAAAACCGTCTTGGAAAGCGGCTCCCTCCCCGGCAAGCTGGCCGACTGTACGGAGCGTGACCCTGCCAAGTGCGAAATCTTCATCGTGGAAGGCGACTCTGCCGGCGGCAGTGCCAAAACGGGGCGTGACCGTATGTATCAGGCCATCCTGCCCCTGCGCGGCAAAATCCTGAACGTGGAAAAGGCACGGCTGGATAAAATCCTCATCAGCGAGCAGATCAAGAACATGATCACGGCCTTCGGCTGCGGCGTGGGCGATGATTTCAACATCGATAAGCTGCGCTATCACCGCATTGTGTGCATGACGGACGCCGACGTGGACGGCGCACATATCCGCATTTTGATGCTCACCTTCTTCTATCGCTATATGCGCCCCCTCATCGAAAAGGGCTATGTATATATCGCCATGCCGCCGCTGTATAAGGTCACCAAAGGCAAGCAGGAATATTACGTCTATGACGATAAGGAACTGCAGCAACTGCTGGATAAACTGGGAAGAGAAACCAAGGCGGAAATTCAGCGTTATAAAGGCCTTGGCGAAATGAGCAGCGAGCAGCTGTGGCACACCACTATGAACCCCGAAACCCGCACCATGATGAAGGTGACCATGGAAGACGCCATGGCCGCCGACGAAATCATCACCCTGCTGATGGGCGACAAGGTGGAGCCCCGCCGCGAATTCATCGAGCAGAACAGCGAGCTGGCCGTGCTGGACTTCTAAAGAGGAATTGAAAATGAAAAGATTTTTCTGCCTGTTGATTGCCCTGCTCCTGATGATCCCCTGCGCCTTTGCCGAAGAAAGCAAAACCGAAGCCGACCTCTGGCTGGAAGAAAAGGCACTGGAGCTGGCTGTGCTTTTCAACGAAGCACTGCAAAGCGATACTTACATTACACTGTTTGTTTCAGACGCCTCCATCCTCACCGCCGCCAAGGAACTGCGCCAGACGGACTTTTCCAAGCCCGGCCAAGTGCAGGTGTTGCGCTCAAACAGCACGGATGACATTCTGTCTTCTGTCCTGCTGCAAGGCGATTTCTCCACCGCCCTGCAAACTTACCTGAACCACAAAGCCGCCATTATGCTGCCCCATGCCTCGTTGAGTCAATCCAGTTCTGCCTTCCTTGCCCTCAACAGCATCCTCGCCATGAGCAACGCATATGTTTGCCCCGAAGAAGTGACAGGCAATGCCTATGTGCTTCTCACCTACAACGGCGATTATTCCCTGTGCGTCACGTTCACCCGGCTGGATACCGGTGCCGTCACCGCCCAGACCACGCTGATTCCGGGGAAAGCGTTTCCTCTCAATCTCCCTTTCTAAACTTTTGTCCCCCCACAGGCACATTGCCTGTAAAACTATAGCAAATCCCATCCCGAATCGGTTTTCAGAGGGAGCACGAGGGAGGCTGAAGCCTGCCGCCGGTGGCAGATGCGGGCAAGCGAAAGCCCAATGAAGTACAGCGCACGGCAAACAAAAGCGATGCCGGGCGACAATACCGAATTGCACAGCTTTTCCCTCAAAAGCCTTTCCCTTGTAAAAATCGCCCCCTTCCTCGAAAGGATGAAAAATCATGAGTGAAATCAAAGATCGTCTGATCCCCATGGATCTGGAAAAGGAAATGCGCCAGTCCTTCATCAGTTACGCCATGAGCGTGATTGTGGACCGTGCCTTGCCCGATGTGCGTGACGGCTTGAAGCCGGTGCACCGCCGCATCCTCTACGATATGAACGAGCTGGGCATGACCCCGGACAAGCCCTTCCGCAAGGCCGCCCGTATTGTGGGCGACGTGCTGGGCAAATTCCATCCCCATGGCGATGCTTCCGTTTATGACGCCATGGTGCGCTTGGCGCAGGATTTTAACATGCGCTATATGCTGGTGGAAGGTCAGGGCAATTTCGGCTCCATTGACGGCGACGGTGCTGCCGCCATGCGTTACACCGAAGCCCGCATGAGCAAGATGGCTACCTTCATGCTGCAGGATATCGAAAAAGACACGGTGGATTTCATGCCGAACTTTGACGAAACCCTCATGCAGCCGAAGGTTCTTCCTGCCCGGTTCCCGAACCTCTTGGTAAACGGCACGTCCGGCATCGCTGTGGGTATGGCCACCAATATTCCGCCCCATAACCTTGGCGAAGTGATTGACGGGGCCATTTGCCTCATCGATAACCCGGAAGCCACACTGGATGACCTGATGGAGCACATCAAGGGGCCTGATTTCCCCACCGGCGGCATTATCCTTGGCCGTAGCGGCATTCGGGAAGCCTATCACACCGGCCGCGGCAAGGTCATCACCCGTGCCAAGTCCGAAATCGAAGAAATGCCCAATAACCGCCAGCGCATCGTGATTACCGAAATCCCCTATGCCGTCAATAAGGCTCGCCTTGTGGAAAAGATGGCAGAGCTGGTGCACGATAAGCGGCTGGAAGGCATCAGCGATATCCGAGACGAGTCTGACCGTAAGGGCATGCGCATCGTGATTGAGCTCAAGCGTGATGTGCAGCCGCAGGTGGTTTTGAATTATCTGTATAAGCACACCCAATTGCAGGATACCTTCGGCGTGATTATGCTGGCTCTGGTCAATGGCGAGCCGAAAGTGCTCTCCCTTCGGGATATGCTGGGGCACTATATTGACCATCAGGAAGACGTAGTCACCCGGCGCACCAAGTATGACCTGGACAAATCCCTTGCCCGGGCGCACATCCTGGAAGGCCTCATCAAAGCACTGGATCATATCGACGAAATCGTGCGTATTATCCGGGGCAGCAAGGATACTTCCACCGCCAAGCTCACGCTGATGGAAACTTTCGCTTTCTCCGACAAGCAGGCACAGGCCATTCTGGATATGCGTCTGGCACGCCTCACCGGCCTGGAGCGGGATAAGCTGATGGCGGAATATGACGAGCTTTTGCAGACCATTGCTCACCTGCAGGCCATGCTGGCCGACCGGGTATTGCTCATGAGCGTTGTGAAGGAAGAGCTTTTGCAAATCAAAAATAAGTTCAATGATCCCCGCCGCACCGAGCTTTCCACCATCGAAGGCGAAATCGACATTGCGGACCTGATCGCCGTGGACGATATGGTGGTAACACTGACCCATTTTGGCTATGTGAAACGCCTCTCCAAGTCCATCTATCGGGCGCAGAACCGGGGCGGCAAGGGCGTTTCCGCCATGACCACAAGGGATGACGACTATGCCGAGTGCATCCGCATCGTGAACACCCACGAGCCCGTTCTTTTCTTCACCAATCAGGGCCGTGTGTATTCCAAAACCTGCTATGAAATTCCCGAAGCCGGGCGCACCGCACGGGGCACCGCCATTGTGAACCTTCTGAACCTCAACGAAGGCGAAAAGGTGACCAATATCATCGCCATGCCGGAAATGGAAGACGGGCGTTACCTCATCATGGGCACAAGGGACGGCCTGATTAAAAAGACCGCCCTGTCCGAATTCCGGAACCTGCGTAAATCCGGCCTCATTGCCATCGTGCTTAACGAAGGCGACGAGCTCATCGGCGTGGAGCTGTGCTGCGAAAATGACGAGCTGATGCTCTGCTCCCGGATGGGCAAGGCCATCCGCTTTGCCGAAAGGCACGTTCGTGCCATGGGCCGTGCCAGCCATGGCGTCCATTCCATGAAGCTGGATGCAGGCGACGAAGTGACTGACCTGTGCGTTATCGAAGAAGGTGCGCATGTGCTGGCCATTACCGAAAACGGTTATGGCAAGCGCACAGAAGTGGATCAGTATCGTGAAACCGCACGCAACGGCAAGGGCGTTATCGCCATGACGCTCACCGAAAAGACAGGCCTGCTTGTTGCCCAGCTGATGGTGCATGAGGACGAAGATATCCTGCTCATTACCGACGATGGCACCATCATCCGCACCGCTGTTTCCGATATCCGCATCTGCGGCCGTGCCACGCAGGGTGTGCGCCTTATGCGTGTCGGCGAAGGCTGCCGCATCGTGGCTGTCGCCCGTGCCGAAAAGGAAGAAGAAGAAACCGTGGAAGAAACCGTCGAAACGACGGAAGAATAAGCATTTCGGGGGAAACCGTTCTTTGTAGCCAAAGAGCGGTTTCCCCCGTCCCCCCTTCCAAGAAAGCTGTACGGGAAAATGGAAAAGGAATAACCATTCTTTTTTCCCCGTGTAACAGCAGCAGGGGCACATTGACTGGGCAAAATAACATTCCTTTCCCCTATTGGTTTTGGGGAGGGTGTGGGAGGGGCATTTTGACTCAAAATACCTCTCCCACAAAAAAAGAAAGGTTCTTATGACACAGAAACAAAAATCGCTGATTGGCGGCGTGTCCATTTTAGGGGCAGCAGGGCTTATTTGCAAGGTGGTAGGCGTATTATACCGCATTCCGCTGGCGCACTTAATCGATCCCATGGGCATGGCCATTTACCACAAAGTTTTCCCGGCTTATAACTTGCTGCTCACCATCTCTTCCGCCGGCATCCCGGTGGCCATTTCCCGGATGGTGAGCCATTATGTGACCAAGGACGAGCCCGGAAACGCCCGGCGCATTTTCAAGATTGCGCTGTATTTATTATGCCTGCTGGGCCTCATCACCACGGTGCTTATGATGGTTTTCTCCCGGCAGATTGCCGCATGGCAGGGCACGGAGGAAGCCGCCGCCGGGTATTTGTGCATTGCGCCCAGCCTCTTTTGCGTGTGCGCTATGAGCGCATACAGGGGCTATATGCAGGGCCAGCGGCACATGCTCCCCACCGCCGTTTCCCAGCTGATTGAGCAGGTGGGCAAGGTCGCCATTGCGCTGCCCTTGGCCGCCCTTGGCATGGCGAAAGGCGGCGTCGTCTGGGGCGCAGCAGGGGCACTGCTCGGCTCCACCATCGGGGAAGCCGCCGCCCTGCTTTACATGATCTGGCAGCACAAAAAAGCACGGCATGGCGAAGCCGCCCTGCAAAGGGAAAGCGAAGAAATGCTGCATGGCAAAACCATCGCCAAACGCCTTGTTTTCATCGCCATCCCCATTACGCTGGGAGCCTGCATTGTGCCCCTTGCCGGGTTCATTGACAGCGTGATGCTGACGCAGCTCATGGAAAAGGCCGGCATGGCCAGGGAAGACGCCCTGATCCGCTACGGTGCCTATTCCGGCCCGGTGCTGACGCTGATTAACGTGCCCACTGCCCTTGCCATGGCCATGAGCACAAACCTCGTCCCCTCCATCGCTTCCGGCTTGGCACGGGGCGATCATATTTATGTCCAATCCGAAACGGCCACTGGCCTGCGCATGGCTTCCGTCATCGGCTTCCCCTGCTCTATCGGCATGAGCATTCTGGCGCAGCCCCTGCTCTACCTGTGCTACCGGGGCAGCTATACCGCCGCCCAGCTGGACGTAGCAGCAGAACTGCTCACGATCTCCAGCCTCACCATCGTTCTCTTTACCATGGTGCAGGCCACCAGCGGCATCCTGCAGGGCGCAGGCAAGCAGCGGATTCCCATGTACACGCTGCTCATTGGCGTGGTACTGAAGATTGCGCTGAACTATACGCTGGTTGGCATCCCCGGCGTGGATATCCACGGTGCGCCGTGGGCGTCCCTCCTTTGCTACACCGCCAGCATGATCCCCAACCTCTATTTCGTCTGCAAGCATACCGGCTATCGCATGAACATCATGGCTGTGCTTTTGAAGCCCCTTTTCTGCGCCCTTATGATGGGCGGCGTTGTGTGGGGGCTGTGGCATTTCCTGTTTGGCTATTCCGGGCATCTGTCCGGCTCGGTGCTGCTGGTTGGTATTCTTTTGTGTGTGGGCGTGGGCGTGGTTGTGTTCGCCCTGCTGGCCTTAAAAACCAAAACCGTGCGGAGGGAAGACCTGCCCGGTAAACTGCGGAGGTTTGTCAAATGAACAAAATAACCGTCCTGTCGCTGGGGCCGGGGGCCAGGGAGCATTTGACCCTTGGCATCCTGAACGCTCTTGAAAATGCCCAAAAAGTGGTGCTACGCACGGAAAAATGCGATGCGGCGTCATACATCCGTGAAAAAGGGATATCCTTTGAAACGTTGGATCATCTCCACGAAGAATGTGAGGACTTTGACGAGCTTTGCCAGGCCGTTACCACCGCCCTTTTAGCGGCAGCGGAGGAAAGCGATGTTTGCTATGCCGTTTTCGATGCCTCCCATGACGAAACGGTGGCCCATCTGGCTCACCACGCTTCCCTTTCCATCCTGCCCGGCGTGCCCTTGTCCGCTCCTTTTTTAGCCGCTGCGCCCAAGGAAAAGATTGAAATCCAGACAGCCTCTGCCTTGGAAATCACCGGCACCCAGAACCCCCTTTTGATTCTGGAATGTAACGACCGGATGCTCATGAGCAGCTGCAAGCTGCATCTTCTGCAATGGCTGGACATGGATCAGCCCCTTTTGTTCTTTCCCCCCTCCGATGATGCCGTCCGCTCCTTCCGGAAAATCACGCTTTCGGAGCTGGACAGGCAGCCATCCTACAACCACACCTGCGCCGTACTGATCCCTGCCATCACACTCACTGACCGCAAGAAGTTTGATTTTTACGATCTGGTACGGGTAATGAACATCCTTCGGGGGGACAACGGCTGCCCGTGGGACAGGGAGCAGACCCACGAAACCCTCCGCAAATACCTGATTGAAGAAGCCTACGAAACCGCCGCCGCCATTGACGAGGAAGACTGGCTGCATGTGGCGGACGAGCTGGGCGATGTACTTTTGCAGGTGGTTTTTCAGGCCTCCATCGGCAGCCAGTACGGCACTTTGGAACTTTCGGATATCACCACCGCCATCTGCCAGAAGATGATCAGCCGGCATCGTCACATTTTCGGCTCTGACGTTTGCGACACAGCGGAAGACGTAGTCAACAACTGGGAGAAAATCAAGAAAGAGGAGCGGGGCTTCAAAACCCAGTCCGACGTTTTGAACGGCGTCTCCCGCGGTTTGGCTCCCCTGATGCGTGCCGCAAAGGTGCAAAAGAAGGCACGGGATGTGGGCTTTGACTGGGACGATCCCTTGGACGCACTGGAAAAAGTGCACGAGGAAGCGGACGAAGTGGCCGCCGCCATCCGGGAAAAGGATGCCAAGCATCTGGAAGAAGAGCTGGGAGATCTGTTTTTTGCCTGCGTGAATGTTGCCAGGCTTTGCGGCGTGGAGGCAGAAACAGCCCTGCAAAAAGCCACAGAAAAGTTCATCAACCGCTTTACATCCATGGAAAATGCAATTTTAAGGGACGGAAAAGCCTTGAAAGACTTGACATTATCGGAAATGGATGTATACTGGAATGGTAGCAAGCAATGTCTGCAGTAAGCCTGCCGGACTTGTCATTTTGAATCAAAAAAATTGGAGGTAACACCATGAACAAGACTGAACTGATCGTAGCTCTGGCCCAGAAGGCCGAGATCACCAAGAAAGATGCTGAAAAGGCTGTAAACGCTTTTGTGGATGTCGTTGGCGACGCTCTGAAGGCTGGCGAAAAGGTGCAGCTGGTTGGCTTTGGCACTTTTGAAACCAAGGAACGCCCCGCCCGCGTGGCCCGCAATCCCCGCACCGGCGAAGAAATCAAGATCGAAGCCAGCAAGACTGCTTCCTTCAAGGTCGGCAAGGCCCTCAAGGACAGCCTGAACTAAGCGATATGCAAAAGGGCGTGCCATGAAAGCACGCCCTTTTTTTCACCCCGAAAGGATGTTTATTTTATGCGACTGGATAAATACCTGAAAGTATCCCGGATTATCAAACGCCGCACCGTGGCCAAGGAAGCCTGCGACGGCGGCCGGGTTTCCATCAATGGCCGGGTGGCCAAGGCTGGTGCCGACGTGAAGGAAAATGATATCCTGGAAATCCGCTTCGGCAACCGGGTGGGCAAATACAAGATTATCGACGTGCGTGAAGTGGTGCGCAAGGAAAACGCCGCCGAAATGTACACCGTGCTGGAAGAAGACCCTGCCGTAGCTGCGGAGAGGAATTGAAGGATAATTTGCGGGAGGGATATTCTTTGGTGCCCAAAGAATACCCCTCCCGCACCCTCCCCAAGAAAGGCGATTGGAAAAAACAACCTTTCCTTTCTTGGCATGTCTCCCCATTCCATACAAAAAGGAGGGGCAAGCCCCCCCAATTTCCTGACCATCCGAATTCTTTTGAATTCTGAATTTCCTCTTACTTCGCCTTTAATACCTTCATCACAGGCTTTGCAATGAACACCGCCAGCACCATGCAGATGATGGTATCGGGAATGAGATAGGTTCCGTTATAGACAAGGCTGGGCCACAAATCCGTCTCCCAGAACATATACCCGGCCAGCGTTGCGGACAGAGCCCGGCACAGGGCGGCAAACGCCATGGCGGCATAAAGCCCCCAAGCTTTCGGCAGCTTCTTATACAAGCCGCAAAGCCCCAGTGCCGCAAAGGCCAGAACATAATCCAGCAAAAACTGCCATACGTTCAAAAACCATCCGCCCTGCAAGTATTGCAGCACGCCATAGGCAACCCCAGCCAGCAAGCCCGGCCCCACGCCAAATGTTGCGCTGAACAGCATCAGCGGCAGCATGCTGCCGGGTGTCACGCTGCCGCCCTGGGGCATACGGTACAGCCGGAAGCAGCTCAGCACAAAGGAAAGCGCAATGGCAAGCGCAGCATAGGAAATGGTCTTGGCCGTCCAGTTTTTCCGGCTCCTGCCAATCACCATCAGCATCACCGCCAACGCTGCCACCACCGCAATCGCCACCCAAACCGTGCCGGGCGTTTCGGCGAATTTTTCCACCAGCTCCTGCCCCCAAGTGGGTGCCTTTTCCGCCGCTTCTTCAGCGATGGATACAGTGAGTTCTTCTGCACATGCCGGTGCAAGGAAAGGAAACATGGGTCATCAACCTCCTTTTCTGTTGCATCCGACATACAAAAACCCACACACCTTTTTCAAAGCATGTGGGAAACGGTATGACGCAAAATCATCTTTGCGTGCCGCTTCCCTTCGGTAGGATGATCTACAACAGGTTCCAAGGGTACTCTCTCAGCCGCCCTTTTCAGGCGACGCCCCCAGCGGATGCACAGCTAAATTATACACCCCTCACACCATTTGTCAAGGAGAAAACAAAAATGGAACATCATTTTTTTGCTTACATGAGCCGGATGCGCTTCATTCATCGCTGGGGGCTTATGCGCAATACCCTCCCGGAAAACGATCTGGAGCACGCCGCCCAGACTGCCATGATGGCCCATGCCATTGCCGTAATCGGTGTTCGCCGCCATGGCCGCACCTACGATCCGCAGTATATCATGGCCCTTGCCATGTATCACGACGCCAGCGAAGTGATCACCGGGGATATGCCCACCCCCGTTAAACATAATAACCCCATCATCAAGGAAGAATACCGCAAACTGGAAGAGGCGGCGGAAAAGCGGCTGCTTTCCATGCTGCCGGAAGATTTGCAGGCGGATTTTTTTCCTCTCATTGACCACGATGAAGCGTCCGAGGAATGGCGCATCGTAAAGGCCGCCGATAAAATCAGTGCTTACGTCAAATGCCTGGAAGAGAAAAAGAGCGGCAATAAGGAATTTGACAAAGCCAGTAAAACCATCAAAAAGAGCATTGAAAAAATCGACCTGCCGGAAGTGCAGGATTTTATGGCGGAATTCGTTCCCGGCTTTGCTCTGACGCTGGACGAAATTTCCGGGGAGGGTTTATGATGAAAATTCAAATCAAGTATCACGCCGATATCGACCCTGTCGAAAAAATCCCCTCCGGGGATTGGATTGACCTGCGCGCCGCCGAAACGGTAGACATGAAGCAGGGCGAATACCGCCCCATATCCCTTGGCGTTTCCATGAAGCTGCCCAAGGGCTATGAAGCCCATGTAGCCCCACGAAGCTCCACCTTCAAAAAATTCGGCATCCTGATGGTGAACAGCGTGGGCGTGGTGGACGAAAGCTATTGCGGCGAGAACGACATCTGGTATTTCGTTGCCCTTGCCATGCGTGACACCCACATCGAAAAGGGCGACCGCATCTGCCAGTTCCGCATTATGGAAAAAATGCCCCCGGTGGATTTTGAAGCCGTGGAATACATGCAGGACGCCGACCGTGGCGGCATTGGATCGACGGGAGTAAAATAAAAATTTTTCCTTGCTACACCCGCACACGCTATTTTGATTAACACCTGTCCCATCCGGTACGGGTTTTCTTGGAGGGGATGCAGGGGGAACCGTTCTTTCAGGTGCAATCCCCTTGAAGGTCTGCGGCGCATTACCCGTCATTTTCTTATGCCCGGAGAGCATGCGCAAGCATAGCGCAGGGCATGCGATGATCTGCAAAAGAATGATTCCCCCTGCCCCCACCCAACCCATACTAAAAGGAGGTTTTCCCATGGCAACACTGCACAACACCGCAAACCCCGGCGATTTCGCCAAGACCGTTCTGATGCCCGGCGATCCGCTCCGGGCGATGTTCATTGCCGAAACCTATCTGGAAAACACCCGGCTGGTGAATAACGTTCGTGGCATTCAGGGCTACACCGGCACTTACAAGGGCAAGGAAGTATCCGTCATGGCCAGCGGCATGGGCATGCCCTCCATCGGCATTTATTCCTACGAGCTGTTTAACAGCTTCGGCGTGGAAAACATCATCCGTGTGGGCAGTGCAGGCCTCTTAAACCCCAAGCTGAAAGTGCGCAGCGTGGTGGCCGGCATGAGTGCCTATTCCAATTCCAATTTCGGTGCCCAGTTCGGCTTCAAGGGCAATCTGGCCCCCTGCTGCTCCTTTGACCTGCTGGAAAAGGCCGTGGCCGCGGCACGCAAGATGGGCGTGGAAATGCCCGTGGGGCCCATCTATTCCACCGATATCTTCTATGACGCTACCGAACCTTCCCCCACCGCCGTGCTCCGGGACTTGGGCGTGCTGGCCATCGAAATGGAAGCCTATGCCCTCTACCTCAACGCCGCCAAGGCGGGCAAGAATGCGCTGGCTCTCCTCACCATCTCCGATAACCCTTTCACCGGCGAAAGCCTCACCCCCGACGAAGTGCGCTCTACCTTCACCCAGATGATGGAAATCGCACTGGAAATTGCGTAAAGGGGACAATAGGATGTATGGGGGGAACCATTCTTTTGAAACCAAAAGAACGGTTTCCCCCATTCCCCCTTCCAAGAAAAGTTATCCCGGATGTTCATCTCGGCACATTCCAACGCTTTTCCCGGTGATGCTTGGTTGTTTTTTTAGAAAAAATAATTCCGAATTCCGCATTATTCATAAGGAGTCTCCATGAAAATTCTCGTTAGTGCCTGCCTCCTCGGCTGCGCCTGCCGCTATGACGGCTGCAGCAAAGCGGACGACAGGGTGTTATCCCTCGCCGCCCATCATACCTTCATCCCCGTCTGCCCGGAACAGCTGGGCGGCCTGCCCACGCCCCGTTTGCCAGCGGAGCGTCAGGGAAATTGTATCACCCGGAAAGACGGGAAGGACGTGACAAAAGAATACACAAAAGGCAGCCATGAAGCACTGCGGCTCTATCAGCTTTTACAGTGCGACGCCGCCATCCTCAAAGCCCGAAGCCCCTCCTGCGGCAAGGGTATCATTTACGACGGCACTTTTTCCGGTACGCTCACGGAAGGAAACGGCGTCACCGCCGCCCTGTTCCTTCAAAACGGCATCCCCGTTTACACCGAAGACGAAGCAAATCTGCTCCAGGGAGGCGACTGACATGGCGTTCACCATCAGCGAAATGCAGGAAATGCAGCGCATTTTGCAGAACAAATACAAAGATAAATGGGAGCAAATCGGTCCCGACACCGGCAAAAGCAAGCTGCTCTGGCTGGTAGCGGAGCTGGGCGAAGTGATTGATATCGTGAAGAAAAAGGGGGCAAAAAGCATCATGGAAGATACATCCGTGCGCAGTGATTTTGTGGAAGAAATGGCGGATGTGCTCATGTATTTTAACGATATTATGCTGTGCTTCGGCATCACCGAAGACGAATTGCAAGAAGCCTACACGCAAAAATTCCACCGGAACATGAAACGGTGGTAACCTTTGAAGGAGTGATTCCCCTGAACGAACGTTTATCCTCCATTCAATCCCATTGGAACAAAACCGCCGATTCCCCTTGGTATCAATCCCTGCGGACGGAAGAAAAGCTGGCCGCCCTGAAAAGCGATCCTGCCTCTGCCTTCCTCCCTGGCGTTTGGGAGATGCTAAACTGCCTTATGCCGCATATCAAGGGCAAGCAAATCCTGCTCCCTTCCAGCGGCGATAACCACGCCGCCCTTGCCCTTGCCCTGCTGGGAGCCCACGTCACCTCCGCCGACATCAGCGAAAAGCAACTTTTTCACGCAAAAGAAATGGCAGATGCCTTGAAGCTTTCCATCCGCTTTGTCTGCGATGACACCACCCATCTGTCCCGGCTGGAAAGCGATTCCTTTGATCTGGTCTACACTTCCAACGGTACCCTTTCCTGGATTGACGACCCCTTTTCCATGTACAAAAACATCCACCGTGTGCTGAAAACAGGCGGCCTTTCCCTGATGTACGATGTGCATCCTTTCACCCGGCCTTTCACCTGCGAAGCATGGAAGCAGCCTTATATTCAAAAGCCCTATGCCGAAACGCTGCCCCATTGCCATTGGCGCATGCAGGATTTGGTCAATGCCATGGCCGCCGCCGGCCTTACCATCGCCGAAATGGCGGAGCTTCCCTCCCAATCCCCGGCCTTCTGGTTCACCTTTGATGAGCTGTCCGCCCAGCCCCCAGAAGCTTTGGAAGACATCAGCGATTGGCACAAAAACCCCATGGCTGCCCTGCCCGTATGGCTGTGCATCGCCGCCCGGAAATAAAGGAGTTTTATGCTTTACGATACCATCATCCGCCGCACGAAAATTGAAAAAGGCTGGTCCGGCGATCAGAAATTCAAAGCCGAAACCGAGGACGGACGCACCTATCTTTTGCGCATTTCCGCCCCGGATCGCTTGGAGCGCAAAAAAAGAGAGTTTGAGCAAATGCAGAAAGTAGCCGCCCTTAAAATCCCCATGTGCCTGCCGGTGGAATTCGGCGTATGTGACGAGGGGGTGTATTCGCTGACATCCTTCATTGACGGAAGCGATGCGGAAGCGTATATCAAGCATTGCACCGCCAAAGAACAATATGCTTTCGGGCTGGATGCCGGGCGTATTCTGCAAAAAATCCACACCCTGCCTGCTCCCGAAAATGCGCCGTCATGGGAAGAACGCTTCAATGCAAAAATTGACCGCAAAATTGCCATGTACGATGCCTGTCCCCTGAAATACGAAGGCGGCGAAGCTTTCCTTCGCTACATCGCCGAAAACAGGCATCTGCTTTCCAATCGTCCCCAAACCTATCAGCACGGAGATTACCATATCGGCAACATGATGATCAATCGGGAAAAGCAGCTTGTTATCATCGGTTTTGACCGGGACGATTTCGGCGACCCGTGGGAGGAGTTTAACCGCATCGTCTGGTGCGCCCAGAAAGCCCCTTCCTTTGCCAGCGGCATGATAGACGGCTATTTTGAGGGCAATGTTCCGGAAAGCTTCTGGCGGTTATTGGCTCTGTATATTTCGTCCAATTCCCTTTCTTCCCTGCCATGGGCAATTCCCTTTGGAGAAGGGGAAATTGCCGTCATGCAAAATCAAGCCGCAGAAATCCTCCTCTGGTATGATAACATGCGCCGATTTATCCCCTCTTGGTATCAAAAACCTAAATTTCCCCCTTGCTTTTTCCCTTTTCATTGGGTATAATAGGCAGGTATATATGGCAACGCATGGGAAAATGCCCCTCCGCCTTTAACAGAAAGTGCTTCCCCGGCTGAAAGAAGCGCACAAGGATGGGAACCCCGCCCATGGGCCTGCGGCCAATCACCGCCGGGTTGCTCCCGTTACAGGGCAATGAAAGCCGGGCGCATCATGCGCCAAGCAAGGTGGTACCGCGAAGAACGCTTCGTCCCTGCAAAGGACGGAGCTTTATTTTTTGGAGGGATTCAATATGGCAAAGGAAAAGAAACAGGAATTTGTGCAGCACATTACCCCCAGGGATGAAAATTTCTCCCAGTGGTATACCGACGTTGTTACCCAGACCGATTTGATGGACTATACCCCCGTCCGTGGCTGCATGGCCTTAAAGCCCTACGGCAACCGCATCTGGGAACTGATCCATGACCAGCTGGATCAGATGTTCAAGGAAACCGGCCACGAAAACGTGTCCATGCCTATGCTGATTCCCGAATCCTTGCTGCTGAAAGAAGCGGATCACGTGGAAGGCTTTGCCCCCGAAGTGGCCTGGGTGACGCAAGGCGGCAATGAGCCCCTGCAGGAACGGCTGGCCGTTCGCCCCACCAGCGAAACCATTTTCTGTACCATGTTTTCCAAATGGGTGCAGTCTTACCGTGATCTGCCCCTGAAATACAACCAGTGGTGCTCCGTCATGCGCTGGGAAAAGACCACCCGGCCTTTCCTCCGCACGGCCGAATTCTGGTGGCAGGAAGGCCATACCGTCCACGCCACTGCCGAAGAAGCCGAAGAAGAAACCCAGCTGATGCTCAGCGTCTATCAGAAGTTCTGCCAGGAGAATCTGGCCATCCCGGTCTATGCCGGCCGCAAGAGCGATAAGGAAAAGTTCGCCGGTGCCCGTGCCACCTATTCCGTGGAAGCCATGATGCAGGATGGCAAGGCCCTCCAGGCCGGCACCAGCCACAACTTCGGCACCAACTTCTCCGTGCCCTTTGAAGTGCAGTATCTGTCCAAGGAAGGCAAGCTGGAATACTGCCACGAAACCAGCTGGGGCGTGTCCACCCGCCTTATCGGTGCCATCATCATGACCCACGGCGACGAACCCGGCCTGAAGCTGCCCCCCATGATCGCCCCCTATCAGGTGGTTATCCTGCCCATTGCTGCCCATAAAGGCGGCGTGATGGAAAAGTGCGACGAGGTGTATGCCGCCCTCAAGAACGCCGGCATCCGTGTCAAGCTGGACGACCGTGATAACGTGTCCCCCGGCTGGAAGTTCAACGAATGGGAACTGAAAGGCGTGCCCGTGCGTGTGGAAATGGGGCCGAGGGATATCGAAAACGGCGTGGCTACCGTCATGCGCCGGGACACCTTTGAAAAGACCACCATTCCGCTGGAAAATCTGGCAGAAGGCATCAAGGCATTGCTTTCCGATATTCAGCAGAATATGTATAAGCTGGCCGACGATTTCCGCCTCGGCCATACCAAGGACGTCTTCTCCTACGACGAACTGAAGGAACAGGTCAACGGCGGCTATGCCCGTGCCATGTGGTGCGGCGACCGTGCCTGCGAAGATAAGATCAAGGAAGAAACCGGTGCTACCAGCCGCAATATGCCCTTCGACCAGACCCCCATCGGCGATACCTGCGTCTGCTGCGGCAAAAAGGCTGACAAGGTTATGTACTTCGCCAAGGCTTATTGATTTCATCAACCAACGCCCTTTGCCATGCAGAGGGCGTTTTTGTGTGCCGTGGGATGATCGAGGCAGGGGACTATGCGTCCCCTGTACCCCGCAGCAGGGAGTTTCTCCCTGCACCCACCTTGCGAAGACGGTATTGGGGAAAATAAACGCTTTTCCGCATGGGGCATGACATGATGTTAGGGAATGTTCTTCGGGGGGCTCTTTGGGGCTCACGAACCAAAAGAAAGCAAAGAACGTTCCACAAGAACGTTCCACGGGCTGGGCGGCATTCGCCGCCTACCGGATGCAAAGCATCCGGGAAAACAGAAAACCGTCGGAAAGGAAATTCATTTTCCTTCACGCCGGTTTCTTGTTTTCATATGGCCTGTGGAACAGCATTGCCATTCCCTATTTATAAAACCATTTATGTTTAGTTACAGGCGCACATGGTTTTTACTCCCCCTGCTTCCTGTTCGCCAATCGGAGTCCAGAGGCACGGCCTCTGGTGCAGGGGGGCGGGGGCTGCATAAGCTCCGATATTCGTTTCTCACAGTTACAGGCGCACATAGTTTTACTCCCCTGCTTCCTGTTCGCCAATCGGAGTCCAGAGGCACAGCCTCTGGTGCAGGGGGGCGGGGGCTGCATAAGCCCCGATATTCGTTTCTCACAGTTTCAGGCGCACATGGTTTTTACTCCCCTGCTTCCTGTTCGCCAATCGGAGCCCAGAGGCACGGACT
>JAZNQO010000020.1:0-7786 GCA_045590215.1 Clostridia bacterium
TGGACATTTGTGATGAAATGGGCATTCTGGTGGACAGCGAAGCCTTTGACATGTGGGAGCGGCCCAAGACCCGGTTTGACTATGCCCGCTTCTTTCCTGAGTGGTATGAAAGGGATGTGGCGGCATGGGTGCGCCGGGACCGGAACCGGCCCAGCGTGATCATGTGGTCCATCGGCAATGAAATTTACGATACCCATGCCTCTGACCGGGGCCAGGAAGTGACCCGGATGCTGAAAGCTGCTGTGGAAAAGAACGATTGGCGTCATCATGCACCGGCCACCATCGGCAGCAACTATATGCCCTGGGAAGGGGCGCAGAAGTGCGCCGATATCGTGAAGATGGCAGGCTATAACTATGCCGAGCGTCATTATGCCGCCCACCATGAAAAGCATCCCGATTGGTATATCTACGGCAGCGAAACCTTCTCCGTGGTGCAAAGCCGGGGCATTTATCATTTCCCCATGGACACCGCCATTTTGGCAGAGGACGATTTGCAATGCTCCTCCCTTGGCAACAGCCGCACCAGCTGGGGTGCCAAATCCTACGAAAAGTGCATCACTGACGATCGGGACGCCCCCTTCTGCATGGGGCAGTTCATCTGGACGGGGATTGATTATATCGGCGAACCCACGCCCTATCATACCAAAAATTCTTATTTCGGCACGGTGGACACCGCCGGTTTCCCCAAGGATGCCTATTATGTGTTCAAAAGCGGCTGGGATCATGATGCCTCGCCTTTTGTTCATATTTATCCCTACTGGGATTTCAATGAAGGCCAGCTGATTGACGTGCAGGTGGCATCCAATGCGCCTGTTGTGCGGCTGAACCTTAATGGCCGGGTGATCGGCACTCAGCATTTTGACCGGAAAATGGGTCTGGAGCTGGTGGCTAAATGGCAGATTCCCTATGAAAAGGGTATTCTGATGGCGGAAGGGCTGGACGAAGAAGGAAGGGTGTTAGCCGCTGAAACCATTTCTTCCTTCGGGGATGCGGCGCAGATTCATCTGGAAAGCGACCGTAAAACCATAAAATCAAACGGCATCGACATGGCTTTTGTCACCATTTCCATGCTGGACGAAAAGGGCAATCCCGTGGAAAACGCCAATAACCGGGTGCGTGTTTCCGTTTCGGGTGCCGGCCGGCTGGTGGGGCTGGATAACGGCGATTCCACGGACTTTGACCCGTGGAAAGGCACGTCCCGCCGCCTTTTCTCCGGCAAGCTCTTGGCCATGATTGCGTCCACCGAAGAAACGGGGGATGTGGTCATCTGCGTGGAAAGCGAGGGCTTGCCTGCAGCGAAAATCGTTTTGCAGGCCGTGGAAGCGGAGAAGATTCCCGGCATTTCCTGCCTGTATCGCTGCCCCGAAAGCCCGGAAAACAAGGAAATTCCCATTCGTAAAGTAGTTCTTTCCTGCGAGGGCGGCACCCACTTTTCCAAAGACCGCCGCATCATGCACTGCAAGGCGCAGCTGCTGCCCGAAAATGCTACCTATCGGGATATCGTCTGGCGCGCGACCACCAAGGAGGGCATTGACACCAATCTGGCCAAAGTGACCGCTGATGGAACGGACGCCACCGTGGAAGCGTTGGGGGACGGCAGTTTCTATCTCCGCTGCATGGCCTATAATGGCGAAAACCACCCGGAAATCATTTCCCACATCGAATGTGCGGCGGAAGGCCTTGGTCCGGCCAGTATGGATCCTTATCAGTTTATCACCGGCGGCCTGTATGCCGTGAGCTACGGCGATATCGGCACCGGCAATGAAAAGGGGTTGTGTCTGGCAGCGGAGGAAGACAGCACAGCCGGTTTTTTGAACCTGGATTTCGGGGACGTTGGTTCCGATGAAATCACCATTCCCTTCTTCACCCTCAATAACGATCCTTACGAATTTACCCTCTATTCCGGCGATCCCTATAACGGCGGTGAAAAAATCATGGATTGCGTTTATCAAAAACCCTCCATCTGGAACACCTATCAGCCGGATACATGGAAATTGCCCCATCGCCTGACGGGCAAGCACGACCTGTTTATTTTAGGCCATGCCAAGATGCACATGAAGGGCTTCCAATTCAAAAAATATGAACGGGCGTATGAACAGCTTTCCGCCGTTTCCTGCAATTCCATCTACGGCGACACTTTCCAAAAACAGCCGGACGCCGTCTATGGTATCGGCAATAACGTGAGCCTCGAATTTGACGATATGCGCTTTGGAGAAAACAGCGGTGTGAAGCTGACCTTCTGTGGTAAGACACCCATTGACAAAAACACCATTCATGTGCAGTTTCTGTCCGCCGATGGCGAGCAGCGTGAAATTGCAGAATTTACCCATGCCGATGCTTGGCAAGAGCAAACGTTTATCTTTCCCAAAGTGCCGGAAAAGTGTAAGGTGGTCTTCATCTTCCTGCCCGGCTGCCATTTCGACTTCCATTGGTTCAGGTTTGAGAAGGTGTAAGTTTTCGGTGGTACACGGGGGCTTGAGTGGTTTCTGATTCCCTGCCTCGGCATATGAGCAAAAAAGCTGCGCCATATGGTGGGAGGGTTCTTAAGGATGAATTGATCCCACAATGAAACAATGAGCATCCGGCAGAAAATGTCGGATGCTCATTTGCTTATGGGGCCAACAAACGCAATGCACCGGAACGGTGCGTATAATTGCGCCCTCCTGAGAGGGGGGGAATCTGTTTTTCGTTTGCTCAACAAATTGGAATTGGTCACTTTGCATATCGCGAGTCTAATAGAGGTTTCCCATCTTTGTCCACCAAAACCGTAATCCCTCCGATGTTTGTCCAGTGTGCCATTAAATACTGTACACCTGTTTCCGTATCGACAATAATTCTTGTTCCTTCCATAAACCCGTCTTTTTCAATAACCTCAAATCGTTTTTTCATGTCTGTTATCTCCTTTGTCAAATTCAAGTTTATCGCTTTCATTCTATCACAGCAGTACACAAAACCGCAAGCCCAAAAAGGCTTGCGGTTTCGTTATTTACAAGATGCAAAGTGTAGGATAACTCCTTCCTTTACATCATACCTTCTGGCGCAGCTTTATTTTTCAGTTTCAAGAAGATTACTTCACGATTTCGCCCATGGTGTTGCCGGAGCAGCAGGCAGCGTTGCTTTCGTCGGTATCAATGTGCATAGCCAAAGCGAAGTTATCGTTCACTCGACACACCACATCACCGAAGATCAGGCTGCGGCCTTCGGTTTCGATCTTGACGGAGACAACGTCCTTGTCCTTTACGTCGCAGGCAGCGGCATCGGCAGGGGTCATATGGATATGACGCTTGGCGGCGATGACGCCTTCAGCGATTTCCACTTCGCCCTTGGGGCCAACCAGCTTGCAGCCGCCGGTGGCAGCGATATCGCCGGATTCACGGATGGGGGCGGAAACGCCGATGGAACGGGCATCGGTCAGGGAGATTTCCACCTGAGTGGCATTCCGGGTGGGGCCGAGGATGGAAACGCCGGACAGGGTCTTCTTGGGGCCCACAACGTCCACGCGTTCTGCGCAGGCATACTGGCCGGGCTGGGAGAGCATTTTTTTGACAGTCAGTTCATAGCCTTCGCCGAACAGGGTTTCCAGATCAGCCTTGGACAGATGCACATGACGGGCGGAAGTTTCTACGATAAATTTCATTGCAGGTTCCTTCTTTCTCAAAGTTTTCCTTTGTTTATTATAGCAAATTCAGAGATGTTTGTAAATGCTTATTCCACGTTGCGCCACGCATTGAAAGGATAAATAACCCATTTTACCTTGCCCATAATCATATCCCGGCTGATGGGCCCCACATCGGAAGCCCGGCTGTCGTGGGAGGTGCGGCGGTTATCGCCGATCATGAAATATTCATCTTCCCCAAGCTGGCGCAAAGGATAATCGCCGGGCACGCTGCCCATCAGCTCCGGGTCCGGCACTTGTTCGCCGTTGACGAATAATTTGCCGCCGGTGATTTCCACCGTATCTCCTGGCAGGGCTACCATACGCTTGATAAACAGGGTGGGCTTGCGAAGGGTGAGGGAAGCACCCAAATCAAAGGAGAAATTGGTGCGCCCCGGATAATTGCAGATCACCACATCGCCCCGCTCCATGCCTTTGGTGCCTTCGCCATAGGCCAGCCTTGACATCAGCACGATTTCACCGTCCTTGACGGTATCGGTCATGCTGGTGCCTTTCACGGGCACGGGCTGCGCAACAAAAATCAGCGTGAGTACCAGCAGAAGAAATATTGCATCGCCCACAAAGCCGAGAATTTTTTGCGTCTTGGTTTTTTCCTTTTTCTTTTTTTCTTTGGCCGGGGCTTTCTGTACAGGAACAGTCATGAAAAGCCCCTCCTTTCATTGAGAGATTTTTGCTTGTTTTAGTCCACGCTGCGCCAATTGCCAAAGGGGAACAGCACGCATTTTACCTTGCCCATAATCATATCCCGGCTGATGGGCCCCACGTCGGACGCCCGGCTGTCGTGGGAGGTGCGGCGGTTATCGCCGATGACAAAATACTCATTTTCGCCCAGATACCGCAGGGGATAATCCTTGGGCGTGCTGGCCATCAGCTCCGGATCCGGCACTTCTTCGCCGTTGACGAACAATTTGCCCCCGGCGATTTCTACCGTATCTCCGGGCAAAGCCACCAGACGCTTGACGAAGATGGTATGCTTTTCAAAGGACAGGGCGGCTCCCAGATGGAACGTGCCTTCCGTGCGGCCGGGGTAGCGGCATATCACGATATCGCCCCGCTCCATGCCCTTGGTGCCTTCGCCGTAGGCCAGTTTGGAAACCAGCACCACTTCTTTGTCCATAAGGGTATTGGTCATGCTGCTTCCGTCCACCCGCACAGGCTCTGCCACAAAGGCACGGATGAGCACGGTAATCAGCAGAGCGGCCAAAATGGTCCATATCCAGCTCATAATCTCCTGCCCCAATGTTTTTTTCTGCTTTTCTTTTTTCTTTTTTTCCTTGCCCTGTTCTTGCGCTTGGGTTTCCGGGGCAGGCGTATGTTCTTTTTCTTTTGTGTTCTTTGCCATGATCGACATATGCCAATTGCTTCCTTCCTTGCTCACAGCACGGGCTCCGGCCCCTGCTGAAGCAATTTTTTGCGCCGTTTCAGGAACGTTTCCCGATCCAGCATCACAATACGGCCGCAGCCCTGACATTTGATTTTAATATCAGCCCCTGTGCGGACCACCACCCAAGTATCGCTTTTGCAGGGGTGGGGTTTTCGGGTTTGCACAATATCGCCCAGCCGGATTTCTTCCATCATCCTGCTTCAGCCTCCTTGATGCGTTTGTATTGCACCCGTTCATTATATACGCTTTTGATATTTTTTTCAATGTTATTTGCAGGAATCCGGCAAAAAAGGCATAGGGAGAGCCCCTTTAGCATAAAAGAGATACGGGAGGGATCAATGAATGGAGAAAGATACTTCTTTGCAGCCCTTTGCCCCCAAAAACCACACCCTGCATCTGGATAACCGGCAAAAAGCGCATTTGACGGGGGTTACAGAGGTTTTGGCTTTTGACGAAAATCAGGTGGTGCTGCGCACGGAAAGCGGAGACGTGGCCTTGATGGGAGAAAATTTACATGTGACCCAGCTGATGCTGGAGGATGGGAAGATGGCAGTGGAAGGGAAAGTGGACAGCTTTCTCTATACCTCGCCCCGAAAAAGCGGACGGCTTTTCGGCAAACGGAAATGATGTTTGAAATTCTGCCCGTTCAGTTGCACTTGGCCTTGTTTGGCTGCTATTGCGGATTGTTTGGCGGTCTTTTGTACGATGTGCTGCATCCTTTGCGGAAAAAGAATATGCTTTGCCCGGCAGCGGATGCACTCTTCTGCCTTGTTTCCTTTGGCAGCCTCACCCTCTGCCATATCATGCTGGGAGAGGAGCGGCTGCGCATAGCGGCATTTTTCTTTTATGCAGTGGGGTTTGGGCTGTATAGAATAGGCATCGGCCAAGGCATAAGATTTTTGTTTCGCCTATTTTCCGGCAGGAAAAAGGCCTGACGGCGGCGAAAAGAGAATAACGGAAGAGAGGCAGGTGATTGATCCGTGCAAAAGAGCGTGAAACTGATTACGGTGGTAATTCTGGCGGTCACGATGATTATCTGCGCCCTGCTGGTTGTGAACCGGCTGGACGGCGATATTCAGGTGATGCAGGGCAAGGTAAAGGATGCGGAGCTGGAACTGCGCATGGTGGAACGCTTGCAGGGCGAGATCAGCACCGAAATTACCAATATGAATAAGGACTCCTATGTCATTGCCAAGGCAAGGGAACTGGATTTTCTCATGCCCGGAGAGCTGCGTTTTGTGGTGGTGAACCCGGAAGTTTTGGCAGATGACCCGGCGCAGGCCGTGGTGGAGGAAGTGACAAACCCATGATGCACGCAGCTATAGCCATCGGCTCCAATTCCACAAGGATGCTCTGCGGAGAAAAGGCAGCGAGTGGCTTACAAAATATCCTTCGGGGCCGTGAAGAAACACGGCTCTTTTCTGCGCTGGATGCGAAGGGCTTTTTCCCGGCAGAAAAAATAGAAGAAACGGCTATGGCCGTTAAAAAATTGTATGACGCCGCCATGGCGCACGGGGCCAAGGATTGCGTGCTTTTTGCCACCAGTGCCAGCCGGGATGCGAAAAACAGCCAAGCCTTGGCGAACAGGATTTATCAGCTGACAAGCCTTTCCATGCAAATCATCACCGGGGAGGAAGAAGCAAGGCTGGCCTTCTTTGCCTGTGCCGGAGAAAAGAAAACGATTGTGATGGATATCGGTGGCGGCTCCACGGAATTGACCTTGGGAGAACATGGCCGCATTCTTTCAGCTGCCAGTGCCCAGATGGGGGCATCCAGGCTCATGAAAATGCAGGAAATTTATAGCATGCAGGATGCGCAAAACGCCCTTTCTTTGGCCAAAGAGGCTTTGCGGCTTTACACGGACGCCCTGAAAGGGCAGCTTTCCGGAGCAACGCTGATGGGCATCGGCGGCACTTGCACGGCCTTGGCCGGCATTTTCCGGCAGGCGTTTTTCACTGTGGAATCAATGGAAGGGCAAACGGTTTCTGTGGAAGAAGCCAGGCGGCAATTAGCGATGCTTGCCCCAATGCCCCTTGCGAAAAGGGAGCAGGTGCCGGGGCTGCCCGCCACCCGTGCCATGCACATGCCAAACGGCCTGTGCATCCTCATTGCCGCGATGGAGCTGATGGGCTTCGAAAGCCTTTCCGTCTCCGGCCGGAATAATCTGGACGGGTATCTGTTGTCCTTGCCGGGATAAAATATTTGTGTTGTGATAGACGAAACAGGGGACGCACGAGGCAGGGGACGCACGAAGCAGGGGACTACTCGTCCCCTGTACCCCACGGCAGGGAGTTCCTCCCTGCACCCGGTATGCGAAACTTATCATCCTATCGAAACCATTACTTTCCGCACGAAACTTGAAGAACGAACACAATCATCGCCCCACGGGCACAAAAAAATACACAAATGGCGAGAGAGAAAGCTTGCTTTCTCCTTCGCCATTTTGCGCATTTTCCCCGGATGCTCTGCATCCGGCAGGCGGCTGAAAGCCGCCCAGCCCGTGGGCGGCGGTGCCGCAGCCAACTCGCAAAATTATAATCGCTTTCTGCCATGATGCTTCTGCGTGTTTCTTGCAACAGCGGCATATGGTTTGTTTAATAAATCTACTCCATCCGCTACCGGGTCAAGGGTGAATGAGGCGACCGGCCCTCCAGTGGAGGGAGCGGCTGAAAGCCGCAGGAAGCCGAATGAATCAACCGAAACAAGCATTGGGAGCGGCAGCGACC
>JAZNQO010000021.1:0-12342 GCA_045590215.1 Clostridia bacterium
TCGAATTAAACCACATGCTCCGCTGCTTGTGCGGGCCCCCGTCAATTCCTTTGAGTTTCAACCTTGCGGCCGTACTCCCCAGGCGGAATGCTTATTGTGTTAACTCCGGCACAGAAGGGGTCGATACCTCCT
Organism: Clostridia bacterium; assembly: GCA_045590215.1. Taxonomy (GTDB): domain Bacteria; phylum Bacillota; class Clostridia; order Christensenellales; family Aristaeellaceae; genus RUG563. Next base: position 133 of record JAZNQO010000021.1, read on the forward strand.
ACACCTAGCATTCATCGTTTACAGTGTGGACTACCAGGGTATCTAATCCTGTTTGCTCCCCACACTTTCGCGCCTCAGCGTCAGTTGCAGTCCAGTTACCCGCCTTCGCCACTGGTGTTCCTCCCGATCTCTACGCATTTCACCGCTACACCGGGAATTCCGATAACCTCTCCTGCACTCAAGCCCATCAGTATCCAAAGCAATTCCCACCTTAAAAGCAGGACTTTCACTCCAGACTTAACGGGCCGCCTACGCGCCCTTTACGCCCAATCATTCCGGACAACGCTTGCCCCCTACGTATTACCGCGGCTGCTGGCACGTAGTTAGCCGGGGCTTCCTCCTTGATTACCATCTACTACTTTTCATCAAGGACAGAAGTTTACAATCCGAAAACCTTCTTCCTTCACGCGGCGTTGCTGGGTCAGGCTTGCGCCCATTGCCCAATATTCCCCACTGCTGCCTCCCGTAGGAGTTTGGACCGTATCTCAGTTCCAATGTGGCCGATCACCCTCTCAGGTCGGCTACTGATCGTCGACTTGGTGAGCCGTTACCTCACCAACTATCTAATCAGACGCGAGCCCACCTCATACCGGATTGCTCCTTTGACCTCTATCCCATGCGAAATTGTGGTCTTATGCGGTATTAGCGACTGTTTCCAGTCGTTATCCCCCTGTATGAGACAGGTTGCTCACGCGTTACTCACCCGTCCGCCACTAGGTTGTATCAAAGCAAGCTTCTCAACAACCCCGTTCGACTTGCATGTGTTAAGCACGCCGCCAGCGTTCGTCCTGAGCCAGGATCAAACTCTTGTGTTTAATCCTCAATTTGGTGTTCTGGTTCTACCAGACCAACAAATCAAAACTCATTCCAGAATTAACTGTCGTTCTTTCCTCGTTCTCTGTATCGTTTTCAAGGTTCTTCGCTCGCTCTTTCCCGTCTCCCTTTGGAAGGCCGTTCCGAAGCGTGCCTGATGATAATACCATCAATTTTTCTCTTTGTCAACACCTTTTTTCAAAAATTTTTCTCTTTTTTTGAATCTTTTTTGAAAAAAACCGGGAAAGGCATTTGCCTCTCCCGATTTTGCGCTGTATTTTCCTATTAAACTATTTCTTTCTTTTCTTCACAATCAGCCTGACTATAATTACAATTACAGCCACTGCGGCAATCCACGGCAGGGCAGACAGCAGAAACACGCAGGCATCTTCCAGAAAAATCAGCCCGTTTTCAACAGAATCAGCAATGCCGGCGGCAACCCGTTCAAAGAAAGTGGCTTCTTTGGTTTCCACAACTCTCGTTTCCTGCACATAGACTGTCACCGTGCTGAAATCCACATCGTCATCCATGCCCTTCAGCCGCCCCTGATAGGAGTCAATCATATACTGGGTATCGGCAATGGAAGATTCAATTTCAATCAGATCGGAAACCTCGGTGGCCTCCGCAAGCAATGCCTGCAATCTCTCCATCTTCATCAATTGAGTATCCAGACGGGTCTGGATGTCATAGTAAGAATCGCTCACATCCTCCACCTGATTGGTATAGGCTGTGATGTTCCCCACATCTTCCGCTTCCTGCAAAAAGCTTTCCAGCTTTTCCGCCGGGATGCGCAGAGTCAAGTTAGCACTGCGCAAAGCACCTACGGTATGATCCCCATACTGGGACAGATATTCCACCCTGCCGCCGACGTTTTCCGTCATGGCCTGCAAATTGCTGACCACGGTATCAAATTCCAGCGTTTTGATGGTGAAATCCACCCGGCGGATGAGCTTTTGCTCTCTATTTGGGGCAGAACCATCCTGCGCCGCCGTATCATAGGTGGCCGCCATTTCATAGACTGCTTCTTCGGTTACAAAATCTGCACTGTTAGCCGTCCGCTTCAGGGCAGCCCCTGCGGCAGGCGCATTGACAGAAGTTGCGGAATAGCGATAGGTATCGTATTTCACGTCTTCCGTTGTCTGGTTCCGGGTGATCAGCGTGCCGCCCACGATGAACACAAAGGCCGCCGCCACGGCTGCGATGCTTTTGAATGTTTTTCTCTTTTGCTGCTTCTTTTCCATTTGTTCCTCCTTCCGAATCCGCTGCCGCCAGGATACAGAAAAGTTTTCGGGCACTTCCGCATCTTCGGCACGCAGATCCTGACACATTTGGAAAAGCCGGGCGCAATCCGGGCAAACCGCCAGATGGGCGTCTACTTCCTGCGCCTGATTTTCCGTCAATGTACCATCCAGATATTGATCGAGGAGTTCATTCATTTTTTCGCAATTCATCATTTTCTGCCTCCTCCACTTTCTTGGACGGAACGATGGGGAAAAAGTTCCGCATGTTCGGATAAAATTTTGCAAAGTTCATGTCTGGCCCGGTTCAACCTGCTCTTCACCGTGCCCATGCTGATATGCAGCACATCTGAAAGTTCCTCATAGCTGAACCCTTGCATATCCCGCAGCACGATCAGCTGGCGATATTCTTCCTTCAAATGCCGGAGGGCTTCATGCAAAAGCTGCATCCGCTCTTTATCTTCCAGCTGCTGATAAGGCCCCTTTGCCCTATCCACAGCCTCAAAGCCACCTTCTGCCTGCAGCGCATCCAGCGAAACAATGTTTTTCTGTTTTCTCAAAAAGTCATTGCAAGCGTTGATAGCAATGCGCACGATCCATGTGGAAAAGGCGGCCTCCCCACGGAAATCGTCAAACGCCCGGAACGCCCGAACCATGGCCTCCTGGGCGCAGTCCTCCGCATCCTGCCGGTTACCCAGCATGCGAAGGCAGGTAAAATACACCTGCCGCTCGCAGGAAGCGGCCAGGGCTTCAAAACGTTCAGCCTTTTTCTTTTTGGAAAAGAGATGCAGTTCGATAGTCTCTCACCTCATTCATCGGTTTTTTGAAAACGGCGTATTTCTTTCCCGTCAACAGTCACTGTTTCGTTCCACATCCAGGCAGGGCGCACCCATGTTTCGCCGTTTCCATATAATTGACGATAGACCACCATGATTTCTTCCGTCTCGGAATGAAAAGCCAGCTTTTCCACAAAATATTCTTTACCCTTATAGTGCCGATAGCGTCCCGGCGTAATCAGGGCACGCATTTCTTCCATATTAAGCATATTATTTCTTGGGGCAGATTTCGCCCACGCCATTGAGCACATACATAGGCCGATAAGGGAAGCGGTTCATTTCTTCCACAGTTGTAACGCCGGAGAGCACCAGCACCGTATCCAGCCCTGTTTCCACACCGGCCACGATATCCGTGTCCATCCTGTCCCCCACCATTACTGCATCGCCGCTATGGCAGCCAAGAAGCCGCAGCCCCGTGCGCATCATGAGGGGATTGGGCTTGCCCACATAATAGGCCGTGCAGCCGGTGGTAAGCTCAATCGGCGAAACAAGTGCCCGGCAGGCCGGAATAATGCCCTTTTCGGAAGGGCCGGTCATGTCCGTATTGGTGCCGATGAGCCGTGCGCCCTTTTGCACAAAATGCACGGCCTTCAAAATGCTTTCATAATTATAATTGCTGGTTTCCCCAACGATCACATAATCCGGGTTCACATCGTTCATGGTAATCCCAGCTTCATAAAGCGCATTGAAAAGGCCAGGGGCACCAATCACAAACGCCGTACAGCCGGGGCTCTGGCTGCTGACGAATTTGGCCGTAGCCAAAGCACTGGTATAAAAATGGCTTTCGTCCACATCCATCCCCATGCGGCGTAGTTTCTGTGCCAATTCCTTGGGGCTGCGCTCCGAAGAATTGGTGAGAAATAGAAACTGCTTGTCATTCTCCTGCAACCAATTCACAAAGTCCGTCACGCCGGGCAGCAACTGATTGCCATGATAAATCACGCCGTCCATATCACACAGGAAACCTTTTTTGCTGCGAAGTTTCTCCATGAAAACGCCTCCTTTATGTACACAGCTATTGTACCAGTAAAAAGTACAAAGTGCAAGCAGCCATTGTCTTGCGAAGCGGTTTTCGCCGTGCTATAATGCTGAACAATGAAAGGAGGCGGAAGGAAATGGAGATGCAAGAAAAGAAACGCTATCTGGAACTGGCCAATCGGGCGTGGAATAACGGCATTTTCGTGTTTACGGATTTTCTGGATCTGGCCGCCCTTTCCCTCTTTTACAGTGCCCTGCCCTCCCTTCCCAAAGTGCCCTTTCAGCTTTATGGCGGTGCAGAAGGGTGTGAAAGGAAAATGCTGCGCTTTGGCGATGCGGATTTATGCGGCTATGAGGCCGCTTTCCCCATTGCGTGCCTGAAAATATACCCTTTGAGCAAAAAGTTTGCGGACAAGCTGACCCACCGGGATTTTCTTGGGTCCCTGATGGCTCTTGGCATGGAACGGGAAATGCTGGGCGACATCATTGTGAAGGAAGACTGCGCTTATCTTTTCTGCCATGAGCGCATTGCCCCCTACATCTGCGAGCATCTGGTTCAGGTAAAGCACACCACCGTCACCTGCGAACCAGCCGAAGCACTGCCGGAAGGCGATCTCTTCCGCACCGAAAAAAGAGTGGTGCAGCTTTCATCCGAGCGGGTGGACGCCCTCGTTGCCCATGTGTTCAAAATGAGCCGAGGGGATGCACAGTCCCTTTTCCCGATGGGAAAAATCTTTGTGGACGGCAGGCTATGCGAAAGTCCGGGCTATACCCCAAAGCCCGGTCAGGTCATCTCCGTCCGGGGCTTTGGCCGCATGAAATACACCGGCGTTGAAAGCATGAGCAAAAAGGGCAAATGCAACACAGCCGTGGAAATTTACATATAATAATAGAAGGAGCTTCCCATGCCTTATACCATCATCGACAGCCACACCCATGTTTATCCCGATAAAATCGCCCAAAAAGCCGCTGACAGCATCGGCCAGTTTTATGATGTTTCCATGCACATGGACGGCAGCGTGGGCACGCTAATAAGCACCATGGAAAAAGCAGGCGTTCACCAAAGCCTCATCTGCTCCGCTGCGCTCACGGCGGACAGAGTGGCCACCATCAACAACTTCATCGCCGATACCGTCCGGATGCACCCGGATAAGCTGATGGGGCTGATGACGCTGCATCCCCATATGGAAAACCCCAAGGCCGAAGTGGAACGAGCCATGGCAATGGGGCTGAAAGGCGTGAAGCTGCATCCCGATATGCAGAAATTTGCGCTGGATGATGCCATCTGCGATGACATGTATGCCGCCTGCGAAGGGGTTTGCCCCATGCTGCTGCACACCGGGGATAAACGCTACCGCTATTCCAACCCGGATATGGTGCCCCGTGTTTTGGAGAATTTCCCCAATCTCACCCTCATCTGTGCCCATATGGGCGGCTACAGCGAATGGGACAGTGCCGCCAAATGCCTGAAAGATACCAATGTGTATGTGGACTGCTCCTCCACCTTCTTTGCTGTGGACAAGGAAAAGGCTCTGGCATTGTTTGACCTTTTCGGCGAAGACCGTATCCTCTTTGGCAGCGATTATCCCATGTGGAACGCCAAGGACGAAATTGAAACCCTGCTTTCCCTGGGCTTATCCGAAACAGCCCTGAAAAAGATTTTTTCCGAAAACATTCTCAAAATTTTACCGTAAAAAAATCACCCTGCTTTCCGAAAAGAAAGCAGGGCTTTGCTTATGTGCTTTTTAGTCCTGATGCAGAAGGGCAATCAAAAGCCCCAGTGCATCCGCCAGATACCGCTGACGGGCATAATCATTGGAATAACCGTTATAATTGCAGCAGTGTTTCTGATACGCCGACGTCTGCATGGCCGCCAGCCAATCAAAACCGGTGCTGTCCCAGTAGTTTGTCGCATTGACATAGGAAGCGTTGTTGCCGCAATTGTTACAGGTGCTGCCGTTGCCATATTGATAGCCGTTATAGAGTCTGCGCTGTCCGCAGTTGCATGCCATATTGCATTCCTCCCCTGTGCCCTTTTACCGGGCACATTAACAGCTTATGTTTTTTCTCGTTTTGTGTTCCTTTCTTTGCTTTTTCTGCAAGAAATTTCCTTGCTGGTTCGTTCTATGATTGAAAAACATCTCTTTGGAGGCAAAACCAATGAAGAAAACACTGCTTCTGTGCACCGTTTTGATGCTGATGCTGTCCGGCTTTTCCTGCGCCTTGAGCGAATCAGAGGGCGATATCCGGCGCATCATCCCCTTGCAGACTTTTGATTCACGCGTGAAGCTGCGCTCCGCCCCCTCTACCGACGGCAAAGTTTTCGGCCAGTATTACACCGGCACGGAAATCACCGTGTTCAGCGTAAAAAACGGCTGGGTTTACGGAGCCATCGGCGAGCAAACGGGCTATATGATGGAAGAATTTTTAGTCCCTTCCAACGAAAACGAGTCCTTTGAAAAAACGCTGGGGTATGTGTTTCTCCCGGATCCGGACGGCTGTATTTCCCTTTGGAATGCAAACGGCCGGGAAATTGCCCGGATTCCCAAAAGCACGGTGCAGGTGCTGGGCACCATAGATGAACGCACCCTGCATATTGCCGCCATTGACGCAAACGGCCAGCGTGTCGTCGGCTTTGCTTCCTCTGAAAAAATCAGCTGGACAGAAAATTTGGCCACATTGGTAACAAACATCACGAATCGTGAATCCACTGTCAATCTGCGTGAGACCCCCTCCTTTGATGCTCCTATTCGGGTACGGCTCTATGACGGTGTCGAGCTTCGCCGGCTGTTTGACCATCACACCGCAAACGACGGCTGGACCTACGTGCATGTTGGCGAAGGCTCCTCTGGCGGCAGCCTGACAGGCTATATCAAAGACGAGTTTCTGGTCAGCATCTCCGGCGGCCTCTATCCCTGTCTTCCCCGTCCAGCCACGCTTATTCCCTCTTCCGCCATCATCACCGGCAGCCTCCACAGCCATATCTATCAGAACGACCCTTTGTTTGTTTTAGGCATCGGCGGCAGCAAAACCTATCCATTATATTATTGTCTGGCAGGCGGATGGCAGGAAGACGGCACCTATGACGTTTTCACCTGCTATGTTCAAGCGGCTCTGGTTCAGCCCTCCGGCAAGGAAAGCATCAGCCTTACAGGCATGCTGAAAACCGCTTCTTCTCTTTATCAGCCCGATGAAAGCGGCCAAATGCAGCCCTTGACCCATGACGGCGGCACACCCGTTCTTTTTCCTGCCGGCAGCCATGCCCTCATCCATTACGGCACAGGGGATGACCTGAAAGTATTCCCCGACGATATCCTCTTTGGCTATTTCACGGAAGATACCACTTGGGTCTATGTGGAGCTGGAAACCACCGATTCCACCATTTTCGGCTATCTTCCCCTTGACACACTGGAATATGACCCCCGGCTCATGCTCCCCGGAAACGTTACCAACGGCTGATATCACCAACAAAAAAAGCAAGCCATATGGCTTGCTTTTCTGGTGCACCATCAGGGACTCGAACCCGGGACACCCTGATTAAGAGTCAGGTGCTCTACCAACTGAGCTAATGGTGCATGTTCTCTCGAACATTGGTAATCATACTCCACTTTTTCATTCTTGTCAAGTGTTAATTCTTCATGAATTTCATTTTCTTTCGGTTGACAGTGCCGGGGAATTTCGATACAATGAAAAATGTATTGATCGAAAGGTGTTGAATCATGTTGCACGCATTCAAAAGATTATGGATCGCCCTGTTTTTCCTGCTTTGCCTTGTGCCTTTTGCCATGGCGGAGGAGGCTTTTTCCCTGCCCATTGATTTTTCTCCCGGCAAGGAGCCTTCTGCGGAGGGGTATATCGGCGAATGGGAATATGTCGATCCTTCCATTCAGGTAAAAATCGAAAAAGGCCGGAAAGATGAGTGCGATTATTGGGTCGCCCGGATCAAGATCGCTCATCCCTCCCAGCTGCGCACCGCCGCTGCTGCCGGCTTTGATGAAGAATTCACCGTCAAGGCCACCCATCTGGCCGACAGGCAAAACGCTGTTCTGGCACTGGATGGCGATTATTTCTTCTATACCGGCTATGGCTATATCCTGCGCCAAGGGCAGCTGTTCCTCAATGAGCTTCGGGGCGATCATGACGTATTGGCCATTGACGAAGACGGCGATTTCCACATCTTCCCCGTGCCCACCGCCGGTACGGTAGGCGGCACGGTAAACGGCAAGCAGATCATCAACGCCATGCATTTTGGCCCTGCTTTGGTGGTCGATGGTGAAACCGGCGATTTCAAGGGGCTTGGCGAATGGCTGTCTCCCGAAATCAAGCGGCAGCGTATGTGCATCGCCCAGACCGGGCCTTTGGAATATCTGGCCGTTTGCTGCGCCGGCCCTGCCCGCGGCTCCTATGGCATGGATATTTATCAGTTTGCCAATCTTGCCCAGGAATTGGGTGCAAAAACCGCCTATAATCTGGACGGCGGCGACTCCACTATCATGATTTTCAAGGGCGAAAAAATCAACGATCCCCAAAATAAGAGCACCAGAGACATCAGCGATATTATCTATTTTGCCTCCGCTTGGGACGGCAAAGAGGGGACGGAAGAATGAGCACGGCTTATCTCCTGCTTTTATTGGGCAGTGCCGCTTTGAGCACGCTGCTCTTTGCCCTTTGGCTGAAAAAAAGGCAGGGCAACATCTTTTGCGCTCTGCTTTCCCTGCCCCTTGGGATATTGCTTGGCACGGTGCTTTCCAAGGTTTTTTATTGTCTTTTGCTTTTTAATTCTCAATTGAAACGCTATGGCCTGGATGCCCTGCTGCGCACTAAATCAGCGGAGTTTTCCTTCTTTGGTGCTTGTGTTGGCGTGGTTTTAGCGGTGTGCCTTGCGGCAAAATGCTTCAAGCTGCCTATCGCAAAAACGCTGGATGCCTTTGCCCCCTGCGGTGCCTTGATGGTTGCCGCCGCCCGTGCCTTGGAATATCATTTGGGGTTGGTGGGGCTGGGTGCGGTGGTTCAGTCGGAAAGCCTGCAGTTTTTCCCCGTTGCCCTGTGGAGCGATGCCGCATACGGCTGGTTCTATGCCATTTTCATGCTGGAAGCATTCTTCGCCTTGCTTTGCTCCCTCATTTCCTTCCTGAAATCCCGGAAAGATGCTTTTGCCCCCGGCAGGGTTTTCTGCTTTACAGTATTTTTTCTGGCTCTGCCCCAGGTTTTCTGCGAAAGCCTGCGCAGCAAGTGCATGAAATGGGGCTTTGTGCGGATAGAGCAATTGCTCTGCGGCCTGCTGCTATTGGCTATCGTCGTGTATGCCTGCCGCTTGTATCAGGGCAAGGGAAAATTCACCCCGGCTCTCCTTCTGCTTCCCTGCCTTTTGATGCTGGTAGCAGTGGAATTTCTGCTGGATAAGCCCATCTTCGGCACCTATCTGCCCAACTGGCTGTGCTACGCTTTTATGCTGGTTGTGCTGGGGCTCATGGCTTTCATTGCCTGCCTGGCTTTCGGACGGCTTAAACGCAATGCCGCATAAATCTTCACAACGCAACATCTGTCATAGATGCTGCGTTTTTCTTCTTGACGCAAATTGCTCCTATATGCTATAAATAATTGAAGTATATGTTCATTTAACAAAATCTGTTTTCCGTTTCACTCATGAAGACAACAGGAAAGGAACACCCGATTATGAAAAAATGCCTGCTAATTATCCTTGCGCTATTGATGTTTATTTCAATAGCTTCTGCTGCAGAGACAGAGCCTGCCGTTTTCGGTTCGGTCTCCTTCCCAAAAGATGTAGAATACATCGACATGGGCGCACAAACAGTAGAAGATTGGGATGCTTTCATCAGTTTTCTTTCTGAATTTCCCAACCTGAAGAAAGTGGATATGTTTTCTACCACTGTTGAAAGAGCGCATATTCAGAAGCTGGAACAGCACTTCCCCGATATGAAATTCGGCTGGACCATTCATATCATCCGAGAACACTATGTCCGCACGGATCAGACAGCCTTTTCCACGCTGCATGGCTCCTGCTCCATGCACAGCAGCCGTGATTTGGAATTGCTGAAATACTGCACGGAAATGCTTGCTTTGGATATCGGTCATAATGATCTGACAGATATTACTTTCCTTCAAAACATGCCCAAACTTCGGGTACTGATTCTCGCCTGCAATGAAAATCTGCGCAACATTCAAGTGCTCAGCCAGTTGAAAGATCTGGAATATTTGGAATTATTCTCTTGCGCCGTCCGTGATATCACACCGCTGAAGGATTTGCCTCACCTGATGGATCTTAATATTTCCTATAATCAGCTCACCAAGTATTCCGTGCTCAACGAAATGCCCCAGCTCAAGCGGCTTTGGCTTCCGCAAAGTGGTGTGCCTGTATACGGCGAAAGCTTCATGCAGCTTCAGAAAGACCTGCCCAACACCCTCATCATGAACAAGGGACACCCCACCAATTACGGCTGGCGTGAAGGTAATCATTACGAAACCATCTACACCATGTTCCGTGCCAATGAATATATTCCCTTTGAAGATTCCTACCCCTTGGAAACAAAAACAACACCCTGACAAAACCTTTCACCGACTGCTTCCCTTTATCCTGCGGAAACAGCCGGTTTTTTTATTCTTTCCTCTATCCATCGCTTTGTTTTTCTTTTTTTCGTCATTTGTTTCCTTATATCAGCCCGAAATGCGCAAATTCCGGCAAATTTTCGCTGAAATAGGGCTACACAAATGGGAAAATTTCGTGTATAATATTTCAGGACAAATTAAAGGAGGATGAAATTATGCCTTTAGTCAACACCAAGGAAATGTTTAAGAAAGCCTACGAAGGCGGCTACGCCATTGGTGCTTTCAACGTTAACAACATGGAAATCGTGCAGGGCATCACCGAAGCTGCCAAAGCTGTGAACGCTCCTGTTATCCTGCAGGTCAGCAAGGGTGCCCGTGCCTATGCCAACCATACATACCTGGTCAAGATGGTAGAAGCTGCCGTTCAGGAAACCGGCCTGCCCATCGCCCTGCATCTGGACCACGGCCCCGATTTTGAAACCTGCAAGAGCTGCATCGACGGCGGCTTCACCTCCGTCATGATCGACGGCAGCCACCTGTCCTTTGAAGATAACATCGCTCTGACCAAGAAGGTCGTTGATTACGCTCATGACCGCGGCGTGACCGTCGAAGGCGAACTGGGCCGTCTGGCCGGCGTGGAAGACGAAGTGCAGGTTTCTGCCGAAGATTCCAGCTATACCCGTCCCGAAGAAGTGGAAGAATTCGCCACCCGTACCGGCTGTGACTCCCTGGCCATCGCCATCGGCACCAGCCACGGTGCTTTCAAGTTCACCGCCGCCCAGTGCACCCGGGACGAACGGGGCATCCTGGTTCCCCCGCCCCTGCGCTTTGACATTCTGGAAGAAGTCTCCAAGCGTCTGCCCGGCTTCCCCATCGTGCTGCACGGTGCTTCCTCTGTGCCCCAGGATTTCGTGAAGATCATCAACGAAAACGGCGGCAAAATGCCCGACGCCGTGGGTATTCCCGAAGAACAGCTGCGTAAAGCCGCTTCTATGGCCGTCTGCAAGATCAACATCGACAGCGACCTGCGCATCTCCTTCACCGCCATGATCCGCAAGCACCTCATGGAACATCCGGATCATTTCGACCCCCGTCAGTATCTCACCGACGCCCGCAAGGCTCTGGGCGAAATGGTGCAGCATAAGATCGTGAACGTGCTGGGCTCCAACGGCCACGCCTGATTGCGATTCTGACCAAAGCATTTCTCCCCCTGCTTTATTAATGGAGCAGGGGTTTTTCTTTGCTCGCTTTTCCCTCTTTACCGCATCCATTACAGCCCAGCAGCTCGCCAACGCATCCTTTTTTCCTTATTTCTTACAAATTTGCAAAATTAGGGCTTGCGTTTTCCATTCACTTATGCTATAATTCTTTTTGTTCCACGTTTGGGATTATAGCTCAGTTGGTTAGAGCACCACGTTGACATCGTGGGGGTCATAGGTTCGAGTCCTACTAATCCCACCAGAAGAAACCACCCTTGATGGGTGGTTTTTTTGTGTGGATTGGAGGACGCAGAACCGTGGTCCCCACGATCGTGGGGGGGCCGGAGCTGAGCGCACCCAGTGGGTGATGAAGCGAGGCAAAGGCCCAATGAGCAAAGAATTTCCGGCAAGCGAAAACGAAGGCGGAAACCTATTGCGAATTGCGGACATAGGTTGGCGTCCTACGAATCCCATCAGAACAAAACCACCCTTGATGGGTGGTTTTTTTGTGCGGATTGGAGGACGCTGAACCGTGGTCCCCACCACTGTTGGGGGGCGCAGTCCAGCGGCTTGCACAAG
>JAZNQO010000022.1:0-24057 GCA_045590215.1 Clostridia bacterium
TGAAGGCTCCGCCTGTTATGCAGATCGTAAAGACGGTTCTGGGTCTGATCCTTGTTTTGGCCATCAAGGAAGGCATGCGCCCGGTGTTCAATGCGCTGTGCGGCGGTCACACCATCGCGCGCGCACTGCGCTACTTTACGATCGTTATGTTCGCTGCCTGCGTATGGCCGCTGACTTTCAAATGGTTCGCAAGGGACATGAAGAAGGAATAAACTGAAATGAAAAGAGCTGCGGATCTAAACCGCAGCTCTTTTTTGATGCGTAAAAAAGAACCCGTGATTTTCACCACGGGTTCTGAAATGGTTCTTAGCCCTTGATAGCAGCCTGAGCGGCAGCCAGACGAGCGATCGGAACGCGGAAGGGAGAGCAGGACACGTAGTCCAGGCCGATCTGGTGGCAGAATTCTACGGAGGTGGGATCGCCGCCGTGTTCGCCGCAGATACCGATGTGCAGCTTCTTGTTGTTTTCACGGCCCAGCTTGCAAGCCATGTTCATCAGCTTGCCAACGCCAGTCTGATCCAGCTTGGCGAAGGGATCGTTTTCGAAGATCTTGGCATCGTAGTACGCAGACAGGAACTTGCCAGCGTCGTCACGGGAGAAGCCATAGGTCATCTGGGTAAGGTCGTTGGTGCCGAAGCAGAAGAAATCAGCGTTCTGGGCGATTTCATCAGCGGTCAGGCAGGCACGGGGGAATTCGATCATGGTGCCAACTTCGTATTCCAGCTCTGCGCCGGCAGCAGCGATTTCGGCATCAGCGGTCTTAATCACAACTTCCTTGACATACTTGAGTTCCTTCACGTCGCCAACGAGGGGAATCATGATTTCGGGAACGATATTCCAGTCAGCATGAGCCTTCTTCACATTCAGAGCAGCACGGATGACGGCCTTGGTCTGCATGGCGGCGATTTCGGGATAGGTGACAGCCAGACGGCAGCCACGATGACCCATCATGGGGTTGAATTCATGCAGGGAAGAGATGATGGTCTTGATCTGTTCAACGGTCTTGCCCTGAGCCTTGGCCAGCAGAGCGATGTCTTCTTCGGTGGTGGGCACGAATTCATGCAGCGGAGGATCCAGGAAGCGGATGCAAACGGGCATGCCTTCCAGAGCTTCGTACAGCTTTTCAAAGACAGACTGCTGATAGGGCAGGATCTTTTCCAGAGCAGCTTCACGTTCTTCAGCAGTGTCGGAGCAGATCATTTCACGGAAAGCGGCGATACGATCGGCTTCAAAGAACATATGCTCAGTGCGGCACAGGCCGATGCCTTCGGCACCCAGTTCGCGAGCCTTCTTGGCGTCGGTGGGGGTGTCGGCATTGGTGCGGACCTTCAGGGTGCGGAACTTGTCAGCCCAGCCCATGATGGTGCCGAAGTTGCCGGAGATTTCAGCGTCCACGGTGGGGATAATGCCATCGTAGATGTTACCGGTGGAACCGTCGATGGAGATGTAATCGCCTTCCACATAGGTCTTGCCGGCCAGCGTGAACTTCTTGTTTTCTTCGTCCATGGCGATTTCGCCGCAGCCGGAAACGCAGCACTTACCCATGCCACGAGCCACAACGGCAGCGTGAGAGGTCATACCGCCGCGAACGGTCAGGATGCCCTGGGCGGCCTTCATGCCGGTGATATCTTCGGGAGAGGTTTCCAGACGAACCAGGATAACCTTCTTGCCAGCGTTCTTCCATTCTTCGGCGTCTTCAGCGGAGAACACAACCTGACCGCAGGCAGCGCCGGGGGAAGCACCCAGACCACGGCCAACGGGAGCAGCAGCCTTGAGAGCCTTCACATCGAACTGGGGATGCAGCAGGGTATCCAGGTTACGGGGATCGATCATGGCAACAGCTTCAGCTTCGCTCTTGTGGCCTTCGGCAACCAGATCAACAGCGATCTGCAAAGCGGCCTGAGCGGTGCGCTTGCCGTTACGGGTCTGCAGCATGTAGAGCTTGCCATGTTCAACGGTGAATTCCATATCCTGCATGTCGTGATAGTGGTTTTCCAGAATGGAGCACACTTCCACAAACTGCTTGTAAGCTTCGGGGAACTTTTCGGCCATCTGAGCGATGGGCATGGGCGTACGCACGCCGGCAACCACGTCTTCGCCCTGAGCGTTGGTCAGGAATTCGCCCATCAGCTTCTTTTCGCCGGTGGCGGGGTCACGGGTGAAAGCAACGCCGGTGCCGCAGTCATCGCCCATGTTACCAAAGGCCATGGCCTGCACGTTAACGGCAGTACCCCAGGAGTAGGGGATGTCGTTGTCACGGCGATACACGTTGGCGCGGGGGTTGTCCCAGGAACGGAACACGGCCTTCACGGCACCCATCAGCTGTTCCACAGGGTCAGAGGGGAAATCGGTGCCCAGCTGAGCCTTGTATTCGGCCTTGAACTGATTGGCCAGTTCCTTGAGGTCGTCAGCGGTCAGTTCAACGTCCAGCTTGACGCCCTTCTTTTCCTTCATTTCGTCGATGAGGGCTTCGAAGTACTTCTTGCCAACTTCCATAACCACGTCGGAATACATCTGGATGAAGCGACGATAGCAGTCATAGGCCCAGCGAGCATTGCCGGACTTGGCAGCCATAACTTCCACCACTTCTTCGTTCAGACCCAGGTTCAGGATGGTATCCATCATGCCAGGCATGGAAGCACGGGCACCGGAGCGAACAGAAACCAGCAGGGGGTTTTCCTTATCGCCGAACTTCTTGCCGGTGATTTCTTCCATCTTGGTGACGTATTCCATGATTTCAGCCTGGATTTCGTCGTTGATCTTGCGGCCGTCTTCATAGTACTGGGTGCAGGCTTCGGTGGAGATGGTGAAGCCCTGGGGAACGGGCAGGCCGATCTTGGTCATTTCGGCCAGGTTGGCGCCCTTGCCGCCCAGCAGTTCACGCATGGAGGCGTCGCCTTCTTTGAACAGGTATACATACTTCTTTGCCATGGAATATTTGCTCCTTTCGGAATTGAATTGGCATTGGTTTCCTGGGAAGGCGCAAGGCAACAAAGGCCTGTCCAACCCATCCCATCGATTATACAATGTTTTTCCAATCTTGACAAGGGCAGGAGTGGTATTTTTTCACGGAAAAACGCACAAATCCGCTCGCTTTTTTTCATTTTTTCAGTCGCTGAAAAATTATGTCCCATCCTTTGCCGCTCTTTTGCATATCTTCCCCCATGTATACATACATTGAAGCATGGACTGGCATCAGATGATTCCGCAGGACAAAACCTTCTCCCCGGCAGAACTACAATCTGCCCATGAGATCAGGCTGCGCAGCGGCTATCCCGTGCAGGTCATGGGAAGGGACGGCATGAAATCGGGAAACACGCCCTTGACGCCGGAAGATTTGCTCCTTGCCGCCCAGGCCCTCACCGGGCACCAGCTGGCACGCTATGCAAGGGAAATCACCGAAGGCTTTCTGCCCCTCCCCGGCGGCCACCGCATGGGCATCTGCGGCGAACGGGGCGAACAGGGCATCTTGCGTATTTCCTCCCTTTGCATCCGCATTGCCCATGAAATCAAAGAAGCAGCGGCGGCGGTTTTTCCCATCGTCCGGCAGCAAAGCCTTTTGATTTTAGGACCGCCCGGCAGCGGAAAAACAACCCTGCTCCGTGATATCGTTCGCCGCACCGCCATGGAAATTCCCGTTGCGCTATGCGATACGAGGGGTGAAATTGCCGCCTGCTTTCAGGGGGTGCCCCAATTGGATATCGGCCCCTTGTGCGATGTGATGACGGGGGGACAAAAAGGACAGGTGATGGAAATGATGCTCCGCAGCATGAACCCCAAAATGATCGCAACGGACGAGCTGGGCAGCCCCACCGATGCGCTGGCTCTTTTGGAAATGCAGCGATGCGGCGTTGGCATCATCGCCACCGCCCACGCCTCCTCATGGGAAGAAGCAAAAAAAAGGGCTGTTTTGCAGCCGCTTTTTGAAAGCCGCGTCTTTTCCCATGCAGTTCTTCTGGAATATCCGGGCAAGCCGCCCCGGCTGCTTTCCCTGTGATGCGGCTGCTGGGGGCTCTTTGCTGCGCCTGCGCCTGCATGGTGTATGGCTTCATGCGCTACAACGCCTACAAAAACGATGCGGATGCGTTGAAAGGCTATCTTACCGCTTTTCAGAAAATGGCCGCCGATCTGCATTTTTCTTCGCCGCCCCTGCCCCTGCTGTTGCAGAAGAATGCGCCGGACAACCAGCATTATCTGTATCGCCTGGGCGAAAAAATGGAAAATGCCGGTGCCCTGCCGCTGGACGACATCATGGAAATGGCCGGACAGCCGCCCCTGAAAAAAGAAATGCAGCTCTGCCTCCGGCAATTATTGGAGGGGCTTCATGCGCCGCAGCCTGCATGGCAGCAAAAAGCCATGGAGGAAACCATCCTCCGCTTCCGGCAGGCAGAAGAAGCTGCCCGGCAGGATTTGCAGGTGAAAGGAAAACTCTCCCTGCAATTATCCATTCTGGCCGGGTGCGCCCTGTTTATCCTCATTTGCTGAAAGGATTTTTTATGCAGCCGGATATCATCATCAAAATCACCGGGATCGGCCTGCTGGTCGCCTTCGTCTGCCAGATTCTCACCAAGTCCGGCCGGGAAGACATGGCCACCCTTGCCACCGTGGCCGGTATCATACTGGTATTGTTTACGGTGCTGGATCTGGTCAGCGAGCTTTTGAACAGAGTACAGGCCATTTTTCTGTTTCCATGAATGTGCTTTTGAAAATCTGCGGCTTTGCGCTGCTGTCTGCCCTGTGCGCCCTGCTTTTGCACGCCCAGCATCATCAGGCCGGGCGCATGGTGGCCTTGTGCGCCGGGTTCATGCTGCTCACCGGTGCCCTGACCCAGATGGAAGGCGTGATTCAGGCACTGCGTTCCTTCTGCCAATCCGCCGGGCTGGAAAACGAAACCGTCGTTCTGATCATCCGGCTGATTGCAATGGCCTATATCACCGAGTTCGCCGCCCAGGCTTGCAAAGACGCCGGGGAAGAAGGGCTTTCCAAAAAATGCGCCTTGGCCGGAAAAATCATCCTGGCTGGGCAGACGGTGCCGCTCGTTACGGAAATCGGCCAGATTGCGCTGGGGTTTTTGCCATGAAAAAACGGATTTTTCTCTTGCTTTTGCTTTGTTTTTTGCTTTTTTCCCTTTCCGCATCCGGGGAAAATCTGCAAGCGGAAATTGAAAAACAGCTGTCTTCCCTGCCCTTGACGGACATGGAAAACGCCTATGAAACAGCTTTCCCGGAAGGAGATTTTCTTTCCCTGCTTTCTGCCCTCACCAAAGGCGTAGCCGTCCTAAACCCGGAAGAAATGCTGCAAACCCTTGCGGATGCCTTTTTGCAAACGCTGTCAACAAGCTTCCTGCATTTAGGGCAGCTGCTCTTTCCAGCCATCCTGTGCGGCGTGATGGAAAAGCTGAAAACCGCCTTTTCCTCTGCCGCCCTTGGGGAAACCCTGACAGGGGCCTGCTTTCTGATGGTGGCGGCAGTGATGGCACGGGATTTGGGCAGCCATATTCAGCTTTGCCGTGCCAATGTAGACAAAATGGCCGGGCTGATGCAAACACTCTTTCCTTTGCTATTGACACTGCTGGCCGCCGTTGGCAGCACCGCAGGAGCCGCCTTCTTTCAGCCTGCCACCGTGGCCGCCTGCGGCATCATGACCACCCTTGTGCATAAGGTGACGCTGCCGCTGGCTCTATGCGCTGCCATTTGCGGCATGCTGCATCATCTGTCCCCCAAGATTCAGTTGAGTCGCCTTTCCTCCCTCATGAAAACGCTGACCAACTGGACCCTCGGCGTGGGCTTTACGGTTTTCCTTTCCGTCACCGCCCTGCAGGCCATGGGTGCCGCCGCTGCGGATGGCGTGAGCCTGCGCACAGCCAAATATGTGGTGGACAATTTTGTGCCGGTGGTGGGCGGCATGTTTGCAGACACCATGGACACGCTGGTTGGGGCATCCTTGCTCATCAAAAATGCGCTGGGTATCACAGGGCTGATGCTGCTCATTGCCGTTTCTGCCCAGCCTATGCTGCAAACGCTGGCCGCTGTCATGCTCTACAGGGGCTGCGCTGCGCTGCTGGAACCCATCTCTCACAGCCGCATCAGCGCAGGCATCCATCATTTTTCCGAAATGCTGATGATGCTTTTTGTCATTCAGCTGTCTGTCAGTGCCATGTTTTTGCTGCTTGTTGCACAGATGCTGGCCGTGGGGCAATTGACGGTGATGCTGCGATGAAGGAATGGATGCAGAAAATTGCGGCTCTTTCCCTGCTACGGCTGATGATGGATTTAATTCTGCCCGATAACGATACCAAACGCTATGCCGATTTGGGGGTGGGGCTTTTGACCATGCTGTGCATGCTGCATGCCTTGCAGCAAATCCTGCCTGCCCTGCCATGAAAGGACTGCATGAACAAGCGATTGGAAAAGCTGAAAACGGAAAAATTTCTGCCCCTGCTCTTGTTTCTTCTCTTGGCAGCCGGGCTTCTTTTGCTTGCCCCTTCCCCTTCTTCCACCGCCATGACTTCCGAAGAAAAGCGCATCAGCCGCACGCTTTCCCGTATTCAGGGGGCCGGGGAAACGGAAATTGCCGTCTTCTATGCCGCCGGAGATGCCGGTTTTTCCCGCACATCCCAGCGGCCCACCGGGGCGGTGATCGTCTCCCAAGGGGCCGGGGATATTGGCGTTCGGATGCGGCTCATGCAGGCGGCGGAAACGCTGCTGGGCTTAAACAGCGGCAGCGTAGCCGTATTTGAAATGGAGGAAACGAAATGAAAGTGCATCTGTTTAACTTTTTTCTTTTGTTGACAGTGGGCGGCTGTCTTTTCATCACCCTCTCCCAAGCCACGCCGGAATCCACCCCCATTGCCAAGCTGGAGCAGGCTTTTATCCCCGTTTCCCCCTCGCCCCATCCCATTGATGCCTATCGTACCCAGCGGGAACACCAGCGAAAGCAGGAAGCGGACAGCCTCTCCCTCCTCTCCCAAAGCGCAGATGCCGCCCTTGGGCAAACTGCCGAAGAAGCCCTGCTTTCCCTGCAAACGCAAAGCGAAAAGGAGCTGATGGTGGAAGGCGTGCTGGCTGGGATGGGGTATGGAAAAAGCGTGTGCGTTTTGCAAAATAACACACTTTCCATTTTCACAAGCCCTGCCGTTTCAAAGGAGGATGCCGCCATCATTCTGCAAAAAGCCGCCGAAATTTGTCTTCTGCCCTTGGAAAATATGCAGCTGATGGTGCCATAATAAAGAATCCTCTTGTTTCAAGTGAAGAAAACGTGGTATACTATGATTGTCAGGAAATTTGCATGCAGGAGATGCTTGAAATGATTCGTACCGGAAGAGTGGTTGAAATCAGGGAAGGACAGGTGGAAGTTTGCTTCAATCGGCCGGAGGCCTGCGAGCATTGCGGCGGCTGCACCGGGCAAAAGCATAAAACCCTTGTCACCATCCGGGAAGAAGCACCGCTGGGCAGTCTGGTGGATGTGGAAATGCCGGCAAAGCAGGTCTTCAAAGCCTCACTTCTGGCCTATGCCATTCCCATCGCCCTTTTATTGTTGGGGCTGGCCGTGGGCATGATGATTTTCAAAAGCGAAGGAACCGCCGCCCTCTTTGGCATCCTTTGCATGGCACTCAGCTGGGGCATCCTGCGCCTGACGGAAAAACTGTTGCAAAAAAAACACAGCTGGCAGCCGCATATCGTTGCCATTCACGAGGAAGGAGCTATGATTTATGGAACTGAAACTGACGAAAGATAATTTTGAAGAGCTGGTTTTGAAAGCGGACAAGCCTGTACTGGTGGACTTCTGGGCCACTTGGTGCATGCCCTGCCGGATGCTGGCCCCCACCGTGGAAGAAATCGCCGAGGAAGCTGACGGCCGTGCCTATGTGGGCAAAGTGAACGTGGATGAAGAGCCCCAGCTGGCTATCCAATACGGCGTGCGCTCCATCCCCACCCTCATCTTCTTTGAAAACGGCAAGGAAGTGAACCGTATGGTGGGCGTGCAGGACAAAGAAGATATCGAAGGTGCCCTGTATTAACAGCTTAAAAACGGAGCAGGGAATACGACGAAGCAGAGAACTGCTCGTCCCCTGACCGATGTGACCAAGCAGGGGCTTCCGCAGCCCCTGTACCCACACCAGGGGGATTGACCCGCAACCTCAATCTACGCCTTGGTCGCTGCCGCTCCCTCCGCAGGAGCCTCATTCACCCTGCACCCAATATGTGAATTTAACAGCCCTATCGAAGTTTCATTTTTGCACACAAACCATAAAAAACGATTTACTCATTGCCACAGACATAATGAAAACAAGAAAAAGCGTTGGACGGAAATAATTTTCCTCCAACGCTTTTTCGTTATACAGGCAATCACCTGCCCGGCAATACGCAAATCCAACCACTTCTTTTACAGCGTTACCGGCAAATCCGTATCCATAAACGGGTCGTCCTTTTCATAAGAATCCAGCTTCACTTCCCGTTTATCCCGCTCTGCCTGCATTTCCTTCAGGGTGAAGGTATGAATCCGCAGGGTGGCGTCGTCGAAGGTCAATTCTGCCCGTTGGCGAGGCCGGGTAAGAGCCAGAATTTCGGTATAATTGGTGTAGCCCTGCCGGGCATAGCTGGTGGCCACTTCGGGGCGGTTTTGCCAGTGCATGGGAATGAACAGCCGAGGCTTCACCGCCATCACAAAATGATTGGCTCCGGCCTCATACATCCCCCCCATCCGGGGATCCACCGGGAACATGGCAATATCCATGGGCAGCCGGGTAAGCGGAGCCACGGCGTCGTAAAAATCTTCTTCCGCCTGAATGATTTCCCGCAGGGTGCTTTCTTCCCTCCAGTGCCACAGGTTCAGCGTGCCTGCATGGAAAATGCGCACATCCCCTGCCGTCACATAATAGGAAACGCCGCTATGGGTAGAGGCAAAGGCTTCCACCTTCACGCCGTCAATGGTTTCCGTGTCCCCTTCGGCCAGAAAAACGGATTCCTTCTTCACCAAAGGGCTGTCTTTCATATCGGCGGCAAAAATAAACGTGATGGGATATTTCTGGTCGTCCAGGCGGCACACAACCGGGTCGAAATGATCCAGATCATCATTGGACACGAAAACCAGAATCCGGCTGTAACCCTCCAGATCCTTTTCCGTCAGCTGATTTTCCTGATTCAGCTCGCCGTTTTCCCCCCGCCAATAATCGAAAATCATCAGCGTATCTTCCACCGATACCATAAACCCGGCATGGTGGAAAAAGGTGACGTTTGCCACTGCGCTCATGCTGCATCCTCCTGTGTGTGCTCAATTCCAAATGTCTGAAAGTGCCTCTCCCTGCGCATCGGGCAGGGAAAGCCCCATCAGCTTCGCCAGCGTGGGGGCAATCTGCACAAGGTGCATTTCCTGCACCTCGCCTTTTTTCACCCCCGGCCCGGCCAGCAAGAAGAATACCTTCGCTTCCGGGTAATGCAGACCGAAGCCATGCTCCCCATGGGTTTCTTCCCAATCGTTCAAAAAACAGCAGCCATCCTTGGCTTCCACCGCCAGCTGCACATTTTCCGGCCCACGCATCTTGCGGATATCCTCCGCTTCATAAAAGCGGTCAATGCAAAGCCGTTCTTTATTTTCTTCCATATAGTGCCGGGCTTTCGCCAAATCTTCCCCGAAGATATAGGCTCCCATGCCCAGCGTCTGCGCCCGGCAGCCGGTGTGCTTTTTCAATAGCGCATCCAGTAAAACGCCACGGGGTGCTTCCCTCTGCCCATGATCCGAAACGATGCAAAACAACGTTTCGTCATAGAGCCCGGCCTTTTTCACCGCCGAAACAATCCGCCCCACATTTTCATCCAGCCGCTGCATGGCCGATATCGCTTCTTCGCTTTCCACCCCGAATTGATGGCGCATGCTGTCCAAATCCACCAGATGCACGGTCAATACATCCGGCGGTTTTCGGGAAGCATACAGCTGCTCGCACAAAAGAGCCGCATAGCGATCCAGATGGGGCTGCTGAATAGACTTGCGCTTTTTTCCGTGCCGGATTTCCGTCTGCAAAATCCAAAGGGGCGTGCCGTATTGCAGCATTTTCAACGCCGGCACTTCGCCGGGCAAGGGCAAAACCTCCGGGAAATTCCGCCGGGTGTAGGGGTTTTTCCCCGTCACCGGCCACAGAACGGATGCCACATCCAAGCCCTTTTCATGGGCTGCTTGATGCAGCGTTTTTGCTTTTATCTGCCCGATTTCCCAGAACCATTTCCGCAATTGCGGCGGCGTATCCGGCTGAAAGGGCTGATTATGGGGAATGCCGTGCTTTTCCGGGTAGCAGCCGGTGAGGAGGGAGGTGTGGATGGGATAGGTGATGGTGGGGTACACCGTCTGCACCCCATCGCAAAACAGGCTCCTTTCCTTCAGCTCCTTCAAATGCGGCAGGGCAAACAGCCGCTCCCCATCCATGCAGGAAGCCGCATCCAAGGAAATCAGGCACAGCCGCTTTTTCATTTGCTCTCCCCCGGCAAAGCACGAAATTCTTCCGTTAATTCCGCAAGGGGAAGAGGCTGCAATGCGGCCTCTCCCCCTGCAATATAGCATTTGATATTCTTACATTTCCAGCAGCTTCTGCTTGAGGGTCTTTTCCATTTCGGCCAGCTGCTTTTCCGCTTCAAACCGCTTGGTGCGGCCTTCCTGATGAATACGCTTCACTTCGTCGATGGTATCGATAAGGCTCTGGTTGGTGGCGACCAGCGTTTCCATATCGATGATGCCCCGTTCGGATTCCTTGGCGGTTTCGATGGTGCCCATCTTCAGGGTTTCGGCGTTCTTCTTGAGCAGTTCGTTGGTCATATCCGTCACGGCACGCTGGGCCTGCATAGCCTGCTGGGAATGATGCAGGCCAAGAGCCAGCACCATCTGATTCTTCCAAAGGGGCAGGGTGTTCACCAGCGTGGACTGGATGCGTTCCACCAGCAGGGCGTTGTTGTTCTGCAGCAGGCGAATCTGGGGAGCCATCTGCAAGGACACCTGACGAGTCAGCTTCAAATCATGCAGCTTCTTTTCAAACCGGTCGCACTGATCGGCCAGATCCTTGGCGGCCTGAGCGTCCATGGCATCGCCGCTGGCAACAGCCTTTTCTTGCAGTGCTTTGAGGTCGGTAGCACGCACTTCTTCCAGCCGCTTTTCACCGGCCACGATGTACAGCGTCAGTTCGTGGAAATATTCCAGGTTCTGTTCGTACAGATGATTGAACATGGCCACGTCCTTCAGCAGCTGCACCTGATGGCCTTCCAAGTTGGAAGCAATCTGTTCCACGTTCACGGAAACGTCTTCGTATTTTGCCTGAATGGCGGCAATGCGCTTCCGCGCAGAGAAGAACCAGCCCCGGATGCCCTTGGGCTTATCGCCAGCGGTATTGAAACCCTTGAGTTCAGTGATGAGGTTGGCCAGAATATCGCCCACATCGCCGGTATCGGCCGTCTGCACGTTGCCAAGCACCGTATCGGCAAAGGTGGAAATCTTTTTCTGGGCGTCTGCGCCGTAGAGCATCACATGATCGGGATTGGAAACGTCAATGGTCTTGGCAAATTCGGCCACTTGGGCTTTTTCTTCTTCGGTGAGGGTAGCATCCAGCTTTTCCACCACTTCGTCGGCGGTGTTGGGTGCTTCGGGCACTTTCAGCTCGTTGAGCATTTCCACAGCGTTCTCGATGACCTGCTTATCACCCATGTCAGGGGTCAGGGTCAATACGGGCACGGCGGGCTTGGTTTGGGTGGCAACAGCCTGAGCGGCATTCTGTTCGGACATGGTGAAGATCCCCCTTTTATTCTCTATATGCTTTCCTTATTCGGAATTGGGCAACAATTTTTTGTGGGCTTATTCGCCCCGCACTGCGCTTTTCATGCCGGTTTCCACCAGCCCATCGGCTTTCAGCAGCGTTTCCAGCACTTCCACATCGGTGGAAATATCCAAGATATCATCCTGATAAAGATTATTGAGCTGCTTTTTGAAAGCCTTGACCACCACATCCGTGGCATCTTCAATCTGCTTCTTGGTGGCCTCTGCCTGTCCGCCCGTCACATTGCGTTCCAGCAGCTTGCTGTAGCCGGAAAGCATTTTCAGCGTGGTGGGCAGATAATAATCCATAAACCGACGAATCTGGGGAGCCTTACCGGGCTGCTCTGCCACGGTGCGGAAAATTTCCCGGGCGGTGTAATCAATTTCCTCGATGTTCTGGGAAAGCTCGGGATCGGGAATGCGATCGTTTTCTTCCCGGATTTTTTTCAGCATTTCCAGCCCTTTTTCAATCATGCCGTCCACAGCGGCATCCCCTGTTTTTTCAATAGGCTTTTGCGCCGGGGCTTTCTTGGAGGTATCCACCCCAGGAGCCATAATGCTGACGATTTTGCCGATGAACAGGGCGGCAATCCCGGCAATGAACCACTTGGCTTTGAACAGCAGCAGAAATACCAACGCCGTCATTACACCGCCGACAAACCCTGCCTTGTAACCGGATTTCTTTTTATTTTTGTTCTGCAAAGGAAATTTCCCCTTTCTGCTTCTTTCCATTAGCTATTATACCATATATGCAGCCTTTGCCGGTTTTCTCTGCTGGAAAAATACCCTTTTGCGTTCAAAAACAGCTTTTTCCTGCTTTTCCCCCAGCGATAGCCTGCACAGAAATCCTTTTAGAACTCCAATTTTTATCATAGCACATTTTTCCTTGTTTTTCAATGAAACAAAATGAGAAATTCCTTTGTTTTGCATGAAAAGATGCTAAAAAATACCCGGCAGTTCCCATGAAACCGCCGGGCATTGCCTTTTTACAGGCTCATATTCACAAATGTTTTCATAATCGCCAGTGCGCTTTCCATATCCCGCATGTCAATCACTTCGCAAGCGGAATGAACATACCGGCAAGGGATGGACAGCGTACCTGCCGGAACGCCGCCACGGCTGTGCTGGATGGCCGCCCCGTCCGTGCCGCCATAGGGCAGCACTTCCCGCTGGAAGGGCACCTGTGCCTTTTGGGCAGCGGCAATCAGCTGATCCCGAACAACAGGGGATGCGATCATGCTGCGATCCATGTATTTGATGGCAGCACCCTTGCCCAGCTTCACCGCAGGCAGCTTCACTTCCGGGGTATCGCCCCAGCCCGTCACGTCAATGGCCACGCCAAGATCAGGCTGCACAGCATAAGCCGCCACATTGGCACCACGAAGGCCAACCTCTTCCTGGGTGGAGAAAACACCGATGATGGTGTTTTCCGGCTTCTCCACGTCCATCAGAAGCTGTGCCAGCAATGCGCAGGCGCAGCGGTCGTCCATGGCAGGGGCAGCAATGCGGTGTTCGCCCAGCATGAAGCAATCCGGCGCATACACGCAAACATCCCCAAGCTGCACTTTGGTCAACGCTTCTGCCTTATCCGCCGCCCCGATATCCACAAACAGATGGGCCATGGTTTCCGTTTCGCCCTTTGTGGGCTGGCAAACCACTACGCCCTCCGTTCCGTTTGCAAACACCACATGCCGGGTTTTGCTCATGCCGATGGAAACGCCGCCCACGTTGGTCACACGCAGGTAGCCTTCATCCTCAATATCCGTCACAATCAGGCCGATATGATCCATATGGGCGGAAAACATGATGTTTTTCCCGTTTTCCTTGCCCTTCTTTTCCACAATCAGGTTGCCCATGGCGTCCCGGCGGCAGCTGTCCACCTTGCCTTCCAGCATTTTTTCAATCAAATCTGCCACTTTGTCTTCCCGTCCCGTGGGACCGTATACGTTCAAAAGCTGCTGCAATGTATTCAATAACATCTCTGTTTCCTCCTTTATTTCGCCTGACGGGCACACGCCTGTGCCAGCAAGAACTGCGCTTCCATATCGCTGAGCTTCATCATGGAACTGGGGCCGTGGATATACCGGCAGGGAACGGAAAGCACGCAAGTCTTCTTCCCTTCGCCGCTGCGCTGGAACGCCCCGGCATCGTTGCCGCCGGTGCTCCCCCGCTTCACCTGACAGGATATCTGTTCCTTTTGCGCCAGTGCCAGCATTTCCTTAAACAGAGCAGGATTACCGATGGATGCGTTATCCATAAAGGATACCACAACCCCCTGCCCGGCTTCGCACACCCGCTTCACCTTGTCCACGCAGCTGCGGTCGCCGGCTGTAGTACCTTCCAGCACAATCGCCGTATCGGCATTAGAAGCGTACCCGGCCCCGGCAGCCCCCCGGCAGCCTACTTCTTCCTGCACCACAAACGCATACGTCACATCGGCGTCATAGGTTTCTTCCATCAGCCGCAGCATGTTATAACAGCCCACCCGGTCGTCCAGTGCCTTGCTCACCACAAAGCCGTCGCCCACAGGTTCATACACACTGTCAAAATAGGCATAGGTGCCGGGCGGGCATTCGCCAAGTGCCTCTTCCTTGGACTTGGCACCGATATCAATATACAGCCCGTCAAAGGGAAGCACACGCTTGCGATCATCCGCCGTTTGCAGGTGAATGGCCATGGCACCGATGACGCCCTTCACCTTCTTTTCGCCGATGGTCACATATTTGGAAACGGAAACACGGGGGTCAATGCCGCCCACGGGCCGGAAAATCAACAGCCCGTCTTCTGTGGCGTCCATGATGATGAAGCCTACTTCGTCCATATGCGCACTGAAAAGGATATGACGGCTGCCGTCGCCCTTGCCCTTTTTGAAAGCGATCACATTGCCCATTCTGTCAATCTTCACGCTGTCGCACAGGGGCTTCGCCGCCTCGATAATGGCTTTCCTGACCTCTTTCTCGTCCCCGGAAACGCCGTTTATTTCGCACAAATATTTCAGTTCCATAATTCTTCCTCCCAGCTCCCATCCATCTCGCCCAGATAATGAGCCAGCAGCCTGCCGCCTTCCATCAGGGCGTGCATGTCAAATGTTTCCACATTGGTGTGCATATATTTGATGGGCAGCGAAAGCAGCACAGTGGGCACGCCGTTGCGCACCAGCGAAAGCTCGTCCGCATCCGTGGATGTCCATCTTGGGTCAATCGCCCATTGCAATTGCACGCCATGATTCTTCGCCGCTTCATCCAGCTTTTTCACTAAATAAGGATGCAGGAACGGCCCCTTGGACGCCACCAGCGAATCAATCTTCTGCGTTGCCAACCGGGGCGCACCCGGCGTTTCCGCATGGCATACGTCAAACGCTACGCCGAAATCCGGATCCACCTGGAACCCAGCCGTCCATGCGCCATAGGAGCCGATTTCTTCCTGACAAGTAGCCACAAAGTAAAGGTCGGCTTCATGCTGCATCTTCTGAAGCAGTTCTGCCGCACGCAGCATAATCGCAACGCAGCCCCTATCGTCCACCGTCTTGCTCGCTACCCGGCCGTTTTTCAATTCCACATACCGGCTCTCAAAGCATACCGTGTCCCCAATCTGCACCTTCTTTTCCACCGCTTCCTTCTCCATCCCCAGATCCACAAACAAGGTTTCAAAGGTGTAGTTGTTTTTCCTGTCCGCTTCTTTCATCAGGTGCGGCGGCGTTGCGCCTACCACGCCCATCAATACCCCTTCCCGGCCAAATACACGCACTCGCATCCCCGGCAAAACTCTGGGATCCACGCCGCCTACGCTCTGCAGGCGCAGGCAGCCGTCGTCCTCAATCTTGCTCACCATCATACCAATCTCGTCCAGATGGGCGCAGATCATCACTTTGGGACCTTTCCCCTTCTTGTGCGCAATCACACTGTTTAAGGGCGTTACCTCCACCTCGTCCACAAACGGACGGAAAGCTTCGGCAATAAAATCCGCTGCTGCCCGTTCATTGCCCGTAACACCGGGCAGTGCCGTCACTTGGCGCAAAAATTCATCCGTTTTCATATTGCTTTTTTCCTCCCATGGAATTTCATTTTCATTATACCAGAAATTTGTGATTTGTATAGCATAATTTATCTCGGGGGCTTTTTCAGCCCCCATACCCCCGAACCAGAGGCCGTGCCTCTGGACTCCAGTAAGCGAACGGGTCGTTTTCACATGCCCTCTTTGTGCGCCTGTAACTTGAGAAAGCACGATGGCAATGGTATTTCCGGGCAAAAAGAAAACGAAAAAAGCTGAAGGGAAAATACATTTTCCCATTCAGCCTTTTTATCGTTTTCCCCGGATGCTTTGCATCCGGCAGGGCGTTGAAAACGCCCCAGCCCGGAAATCCCATTTTTTGTTACCCACCGTTACAGCGGCACATCGTTCCGTCAATGCACACTGTATTTTCTGCGGGATGGGGGCCTGGGGAAGATTTCCCCGGGTCAGGGTGTTTGAGGGGTGAAACCCCTCATTGTTCCCTCGTCACACCAGCCCGGAAATCATCCGTTTATTATCGTTTTTCAACCGTTACAGCGGCATATTTTCCGCTCTGTGCACGCAGCATTTTCCGCAGGAGGGGTCCCGGGGAAAAGTTCCCCGGGTCAGGGTGTTTGAGGGGTGAAACCCCTCAAGCCTGCATAGCTTTCTTCGCCTGCTTGGGCGAGGCAATTTCCCCGGCCTTGGTCAGGGCAATCTTGGTAATCACAGGGCCGATGAGTTCAAACACCAGCACGCAGGCCAGCACCACGGTGCTGACAGTATCGGCCAATTGGGGGAAGCGGATGGACACCATCTGCGCCATACCGATGGCCACACCAGCCTGCGGGAGCAAGGTAAGCCCCAGATATTTCTTCACATTTTTGTCTGCCTTCACGCAAACGGCACCCAGCAGCGTGCCGCCCCATTTGCCGACAGAACGCAGCAGGATATACAGGATACCAATCAAGCCAACCTGCGGCAGCACGCCCAGGTTCAGCTCCGCACCGGAGAGCACAAAAAAGAGCAGGAACAGAGGCGGCGTAAAGCGGTCGCACTGCTCCATGAGCACCTCATGCTGCTGGGAAATATTGACCATCACAGCACCGATCATCATGCAGACCAGCAGGCTGGAGAGCCCCCACATGCTGCAAAGGCCCACACCGGCCATGACAGCAGCGATGGACAAGGCCAGCTTGTTGCCCCGGCTGCCGAAGAAGCGGCTGCAAAGCCCCAGCAGCGCACCCAATACAGAGCCCACCAGCAAGCTGCCGAAAATTTCCACAAGCGGTGCTACCACCATACCGGAAACAGTCATTTCGCCGCCCAGCAGGGCTTCCGCAACGGAGGCAGAAATGCTGAAAACCATCAGCCCCAGCGCATCGTCCATGGCAACCACGGGCAGCAGCATCTGGGTCACATTCCCCCGTGCCTTGTACTGGCGCACCACCATCAGGGTAGCAGCCGGAGCGGTTGCCAACGCAATAGCCCCCAGCATCAGGGACAGGGGCACATCATACCCCATCGCAATCAGCCCTACATCCACGCAGAAAGCGGTAGCCAAGCCCTGCGCCATGGTGATTACCATGGGGGTTTTGCCGATTTTTTTCAGATAGCTCAGCTTAAATTCACCGCCGATGGCATAGGCAATAAAGCCCAGAGCCACTTCCGTTATCATGTGCATGGATTCCACTTGTTCGGTGGTAATCAAGCCGCTGACGCAAGGGCCGATCACCAGCCCGGCCAGCAGAAAAGCCGTCACATTGGGCAGCTTCAAAAGCCGCACTGCCCGGCTCATCAAAAGCCCGGCAGCCATTGCAATGCCTATGACAAGCAAAATGTTCATTTCTTTTTTACCAGTCCTTCCGCAAAGGATATAGGCACGCCGAACATGATGCCGGAATCAGGATGATCGAGGCCGCCGGTCACCTGATTGACAATCTTCTTCGCCAGTTCAATTTTCTCATCGGGCAGCACGGCAAAGATGGTTTTGCTGCTTCTGCGTTCCGGGATCATGATGTTGCGCAAGCCATAGAACAGGGGCATTTCGTCCTCGCTGTGCAGGATGCGGGCCATGCCCTTGCTGTCCAGCACGGTTGCGCCCATGATGCCGTTATTTTCAAATTCCTGCAAAAGATGTTCCAAGTGTTCCGTGCGATTCAAAACAAAGATGAAAACCTGCATTTCTTCCACCTCTTCAATTTTTGTGTTTCTTTCACACAATTGTACATTTTATGCCTCCATCCGTCAATATTCAATAGCAAATATGATGTATTTTTTCCCGGATTCACCCATTTCTTTGCATATCATACATTAATAGCGGAGGCGATCTTCATGAATCTCATCATTTGGCTGGCTTTGGGAGCCCTTTCCGGATATATTGCCGCTTTCATTATGGGCATGCCAAGGGAAAACTGGCTGCTGCATATTCTGCTTGGCATTGTGGGTGCCATGGTGGGGGGCACGCTGGCGATAGGCCTCGGCCTTGGCGGCATTTCAGGCTTTAATCTATATAGCCTGCTGATTTCTGTGCTGGGGGCTTGTCTGGTGCTTATTTTGTTTAGGCTGCTAAAGCGCATCTGGAAATAAGCAAGAGGGGTCGGAAAATCAATTCCGATCCCTCGCTTTTTTCGCCCGTTTATTGTATACTGGGCAAGAGGTGATTCCCAATGCCCACACTGGCGCATCGTTCCATCCGCCATTGCCTGCAAATGATCGGCCCCTTTTCCCCTTCCGATAGGATTCCGCAGGCCGGTCAAAAGCAGTTTTATGCCTTCATTACCGGGCTTTATCAGGCCATGCTGCTTTCCCCGGAACGCTATTTCGTGTTCCCTGCGCCTTACGAAGCCTATATGTCGAAGAAAACTTCTCTGCCAACCCTGACCCCGGAAAAACATCACAAGCAGGACAGCCGGGAAAGCACCCTGCGCAACATCATCCAGCAGTCCATTTCCTTCTATCCCCTTTTCCTGCGGCAGCTGGGCCTCCATGGAAAGGCGCAGGGGGATGCGCTGCTTTTATCTTTGGACGATTATCAGGCCGTGCTGCATCAGATGCGCCGCTGCCACGATTCAAAATACAATGAGGAGCGTTTCCGGGTGCTGGAAGAACAGGGCTTTTGCATTGCGGAAAGCGAAAATGCCGTGCGCATTTCTCACAAGGCATATCCCCAAATGATGCAAGGGCTCCTATACCTGTGCGCAGACAAGGATAGCAAATATGCCCTCACTAATTACCTGCGGCTGGATTTCAAAAATGCAGGCGGTGCGCCCTCTGTTTCGGATATCTGCCGCACCCTGCCGGAAGATACTGCTGCTATCATTCATCAGGTGGAAAACGCCCTTTCCGGCCTCAACCTCAAGGCCAAGGTGAAACCGCTGCGAGGCATTGTGTCCGATTTTCAATGGAAAGTGGAATACACATTCAAGGGCAAAAATATCTTCGGCTTTTATGGCGATTATCAGCAATTTCTCCTTTGCCTCTATTTCAACGATCATCAGCTCATTTCCGCTTATGCCGATCAGCTGCTGCAGGAAAACTCTGCGCTGTTTGATTGGTTCAGCAGTCAGTTCCCGGAAAGGCTGTGCACCTGCCCCTATAACCGCCGCATCCGCTTGGGCAGTGTACATCGCCGCATCTGCGGCCTGTCCAATCGGGCAGAAGTTGTCAATCCTTCCGTTTCTGATGTGGAAAACGCCCTCATCGTGCTGAAGCAATTCCGATCCCTGTAAAAATCCATAAAGCAACCCCCTCCGCATATTATTTCCTGCGGAGGGGGTTCTGTTATGCTGCAAAACCGCTTCAGTATCATCCAGCACAAAGAATGCAAAATAAAATGTTCACCGCCGGATGATATACTTTTCTACATTCGTTTTGAATGTTTCGCTATAAAATGTGGCTTCCAGCGAGCCGCCGTTCTTTTTAATCACCCCGGAAGATGCGGGATTTTGCTTGTCACAGAACAGCAGAATCTCTTTGACCCCCAGCATATCATACACCTTGAGGGCTTCCTTCAGCATCTCCGTCGCATAATGCTTCCTGCGCTCCGTTGGCCGGACGCAATAGCCGATATGGCCGCCCTCCGTCCGCTGAAAATCGTTGAGGGAAAGCCGCAGGTTAATCATGCCAAGAATCTGGTCATCCTCCTCCCGTACATAAAAATACGTCAGTGCCGGCACACGCCCCGGCAGAATATTGGCCATATCCATATCCGCCTGCACCTTTTTCAGCCATTCTTCATAGGTCATTTCAGCCAGATAATAGTCCAGCGCACCGCTGCCGTTTATTTCTGATTGATATTCCTCAAATTCACGGATGAATTGGACAGCCTTTTCCTTATAAGCCAAACTCGGAAACACAAGCTTCATTTTTATCCTCCCAGCATTGTTTTCGCATTCCATGCTATAACATAGCCCAATCCTCAAAATAGATTATGCGTCCCTATTTGTCCTGTAAAACAGATTTTATGGTAACGCAGATGAATAGCCGATCATGCAATCGGCAGGAAGGGGATTTGCCGTTGCCTCAAAGCCTTCGCCACCCGACTGTACAAACACGTAACTTTCGCAAATTTCCCAATGGCAATTAAAGTGAATATCCAGCTGCACGCCATTATCCCACGTTGCGTCATCCGTTGGAAAATAAGAATTGCTGATGATACACCTGTTCCATAGCTCCCAATTGTCGGTGCCGGATACTCTTGCGCAGGCATTCCGCAGCCTGCAGCTGCGCATCAGATTGTTAAAGGCAAAATCCTCTTGAAACATGGAGCTTCCATAAAACCATTTCCCGGCAACGGGATAGCTGATGACGGCAGTTTTCAGCCATTCTCCTCCCTCTTCTTTTATGTATTGCTCGTAATATGTTTTATCGTCGCTGATACTCATTTTAATGCACATGGTATACCATGTATCAGCTTTCCAAGCGTAGTTGGTAAATACTTGTTTTCCCGTTCCCTCTCCGTCAAAAGTTCCGTTTTGACCATCCAAAACATATTCTATCTCAGGCTGGGTGCCGTCTGCCAAATCCCAAAGCGATAAAAGAAGCACGTGATTCCCATCTTTATTTTGAAATCCTGCATAGCCACAGTCCCAATTATGAACGGCCCAATAGGTATTCAGTGCATCCCTTTCGCAATACCAATCCACGCTGATGATATCATAATCATTGTCTGCAATCCAGTCAACATACATATTCGGTGCATGTCTGGGCATGACGCTTCCGGCTGGTATTTCTGTTGTTGCGGTTTCATTCTCCGCCTTGCCAGCCGAAGAAATCAGAATACTTATCATCACGTAAAAAAGAACGATTACTTTTGCCGTTTTCTTCATTTGCTTCCCTTTCTTCCGGAGTTTTGCCAACAGCTTCTGTTCCGAAACTGTTTCCATTTATATTATACCATGCACCCGTGCCCGGCACAACAAAAAAACTCCCGGGCAGAATCTGCTCGGGAGCTTATTACTGTATGCTCTAATGAATTAGAACTTCAGGCTGTTGATGCGGATGGAGGGACCCATGGTGCTGCTCATGTAGAGGGACTTGATATAAGTACCCTTGGCAGTGGCGGGCTTGGCCTTGATAACGGCTTCCATCAGCACGGTCATGTTTTCCACCAGCTTCTCGTTGTCAAAGGAGATCTTGCCGATGGGGCAGTGAGCGATAGCGGTCTTGTCAATACGATATTCAACCTTACCGGCTTTGATATCGTTGACGGCCTTGGTCACGTCCATGGTCACGGTGCCGGACTTGGGGTTGGGCATCAAGCCCTTGGGGCCCAGCAAGCGGGCAATGCGGCCGATGGTACCCATCATGTCAGGGGTAGCAACGCAGGCATCAAAGCCAAACCAGTTTTCGCTCTGGATCTTGGCAACCAGATCGGCGTCGCCCACGAAATCTGCGCCGGCAGCTTCGGCTTCCTTGGCCTTATCACCCTTGGCGAACACAAGAACGCGAACCTTCTTGCCGGTGCCATGGGGCAGAACCACGGTGCCGCGAACCTGCTGGTCAGCGTGACGGGGGTCAACACCCAGACGGATGGACAGTTCGATGGTTTCATCGAACTTTGCTTTAGCAGTCTGCTTCACCAGCTCGATTGCTTCGGCGGGATCATACAGCTTCATGGTGTCGATCAGCTTTTTGCTGTCGGTATATTTCTTGCCGTGTTTCATCTTTATTTCCTCCCTGTGGTAATAGCGGCTCTATGTCCTCCCACATTATTCCTTGCAGAACGATTATTCGTCAGCAACAGTGATACCCATGCTGCGGGCGGTGCCCTTCACCATGCTCATGGCAGCTTCGATGGAAGCGGCATTCAGGTCGGGCATTTTGGTGGTGGCAATTTCACGCACCTGAGCCTGCGTCAGCTGGCCAACCTTGTCACGGTTGGGACGGCCGGAAGCACTTTCCAGACCCAGTGCCTTTTTGATCAGCACGGGAGCCGGAGGCGTCTTGGTGATGAAAGAGAAGGAACGATCGGAAAACACCGTGATAACAACGGGGATGATCAGGCCTTCCTGCTTAGCGGTGCGGGCATTGAATTCCTTGCAGAAGCCGGGAATATTCACGCCGTGCTGGCCAAGAGCGGGGCCGATGGGCGGTGCGGGCGTTGCCTTGGCGGCAGGCACCTGCAGCTTGATGAACGCGGTAATTTTCTTTGCCATTTTCGATGGCACCTCCTTAAGTCTTGTGGTAATGGCGGCTGCACTCCCTGTTGAATGCTGCCTCCCACTGAAAACGGAAAACAGGGAAAGGGGCTGACCCGATGCAAAATTCTTGCTCGACGCCCCTTATCCTCATGCGTCGATTTTTTCGACTTGATCGAAATCCAATTCGATCTGCATTTCGCGGCCCAGGAACATCTTGACCTTCACATTCAGCTTCGCTGTAATGGGGTCCACTTCCTCTACCACGCCGGTGAAATGTTCCAACGGCCCGTTCAGGATGCGCACTTCCTCGCCCACGCTGATTTTGCACTGCACAGCGTTGGAGCCGGTGTTGAGCATTCTGTTCAGTTCGTCGGCGGTTAAGGGAATGGGCTTGCTTTCGGGGCCTACAAAGCCCGTCACGCCGCGGGTGTTGCGCACCACATACCAGCTTTCGTTGGTGATGATCATGCGCACCAGCACATAGCCCGGAAAGGTCTTACGGGTGCTGGTCACACGCTTGCCATTCTTGATTTCCACAACCTCTTCCGTGGGAACGACAACCTCTTGAATGAGGTTTTGCATGCCGTTGTTTTCCACAGCCTTTTCAAGGTTGTCCTTAACCTTATTTTCGTAGCCAGAATAAGTATGCACCACATACCATTCTAGAGTGCCCGGTCTGTCTTCGGACATGTTGGTCTCTCCTCTCAGCAGTTACCGCTGATGGCCTTCCTCTCTTGAAAGGAGTGCCGTCGGCAGTGCGTTCTTTACTGAGTATCAGTCAGCAGCGGAATCAGCTTCCTCAACGGTCGCTGTTTCTTGCGCAGCCTCCACGGCTTCTTCTGCTTCCTCAACGGTCGTAGTGGTTTCTTCCGTTTCGTCGATGGTCAAAGAACCGGCCAGATCTTCAGTGGGCAGCGTTTCAGCCTGCTCCACAGTACCGGCGGGGGTCATCACCTTCACCAAAGCGGTAGAACCAAGGTCCAACAAGCCAATCACAACGCCCATGAATACCAGGAAAGCCAGTACGATGAGCGAGTATTTGACGACGTCCTGGCGGCTCGGCCACGTCACTTTGCGCAGTTCGTGCCACATGTTTTTGAAGGGGCGAGCAATAGCAGAAGGCAGCTTCTTGAAGAAGTTGACCAGCTTGGTGAAGAAATTCACCTTTTCTTCCTTGCCCTTCACGACGGTCTTTTCGTCAGCCATGATTGTCACATCCTTGCGTTTATCGTGTTTCGCGATGAGCGGTATGCTTTTTGCAGAAACGGCAATATTTGCTCAGTTCCAGACGATCGGGGGTGTTTTTCTTATTCTTTTTCTTGTTGTAGTTACGCTGTTTGCACTCGGTGCAAGCCAGCACGATGTTTTGACGAGCTTCCTTAGCTGCCATGTGAAAACACCTCTTTCTTTAGGGGTGGGAGGGCGGAGATAACCTCCGGCCCTTCCTTTTATAAACAGCGTAGCTTATTCAGCAACACGAGCCACAGCACCGGCACCCACGGTACGGCCGCCTTCACGGATAGCGAAGCGGAGACCCTGTTCGATGGCGATGGGGGTGATGATTTCTACTTCCATTTCCACGTTGTCGCCGGGCATAACCATTTCAACGCCTTCGGGCAGCTTGATGGAG
>JAZNQO010000023.1:0-98066 GCA_045590215.1 Clostridia bacterium
CTCCTCGATGGTTTTGGCCTCCCCCATCTTGCCCCAGGAAGCGTCCATCTCCTCCACCAGGCCCAGGGGCGCGCAGATGGTACCCGGCTCGCCGAACAATTCGCCCAGGCCCAGATCCATCTTCAGGAAGGTGAAGCCCATGTCCATGCGGGCCTTCAGCGCCTTGCCCATGTCGGTGCCGGTATGCTTGCCTTCAACATCCGTATCGCAGTAGATGCGCACCTTGTCGCGGTATTTGCCGCCCAGCATCTGGTACACGGGTACGCCGTAAGCCTTACCGGCCAGATCCCACAGGGCCAGTTCCACACCGCATACGCCGCCGCCCTGACGGGCATGATAGCCGAATTGCTTGATGCGGCGGAACAGTTTTTCAATGTTGCAGGGGTTTTCGCCGATGAGGCGGCTCTTGAGCATTTCGGCAAACACGCGGTTTGCCCCGTCACGCACTTCGCCAAGGCCCACAATGCCCTGATTGGTGTAAATCTTCATCAGTGTGCAGTGCATAGGCGCACCCACAACATCCGTGAAGCGAATATCGGTGATTTTCAAATCACTGGGGTTGGAGAGACGGTTGAAGTTTCCGGTTACGATGTCAGACATGGCTGATCATTCCGTCCTTTCGTTGTTTTTTTGCTGTTTTTCGGTTTTTCTCAGGGTTCCTGTTGATTCTCATTATAGTGTCTTTTTGTCCATGATGCAAGGGTATAAAAGTGCCAAAACCCCCATTTTCAGCTCTTTTTTCATGAAATGTCACTTATTTCCCATGTTTTTTCACTCTTTCACACCGTGACAAAACAGTGCGCTTTTATGCCATTTTTTACATCTAAAGTTCTGTTTTCTCTTTTTTTGCTTTCCCATGTAATTAAAAAAGCATTCATCACGCCATTTTTATACACTTGCAATACATTTTGATATGTTTTGCTATATATATGAATAAACACTATCTAATCCATCCGTTTTTCGAGGCATTTGCCCCCTGTTCATTCATTTGTTACATCCCGCTCCGCTCGTGTAATCTCTCATAAATGCTCTTTGACTTAACAAATATTTTCACATTATCCCTTGACATACGGAAATATGGATGCTATGATATGTACAAGAAAAGACAACTGTTTTTGTTCTATGTTGACAATAACAGCTTTCCAACCACAGCCGATGCACCATTGCAAAGCTATCCTTTCCTTTTTTTGCAGCATCTGCGCTGATTTGTCACAAAAAGAGGTTGTCTGTTGATCAAACACGGAAAGGCGGCGCATACCTGATGAGCCAAACGAAAGTAGTCAACGACCTGAAACCAGGACGTGCAACCCGTCAAATGAAAGGTTCCACCAAACGGCAATTTGCCTATCTGCTGATGGTGCTGCCCGGTGTCATCTTCCTGCTCTGCTTCAACTACCTCCCCATGCCGGGCGCAGTGCTGGGCTTCAAGTTCTATCAGATGACCATCCCTCCGGAAGATTTCTGGCTGCAGGATATTTTCCTCTACAGCACCTTCTTCGGTTCCGAATGGGTGGGGCTGGATAACTTCACCTTCCTTCTGAAAGAAGCTCCTGTGCTGATTCGCAACACAGTCGGGTATAACCTGCTGTTTATGGTGGTGGGTCTTCTGTTGCAGGTGGGCTTGGCAGTTGTTATCAACGAAATGCGCAATCGCAAAACTGCCAAGGTTTATCACACCATCATGTTCATGCCCTACTTCATCAGCTGGATCGTGGTCATGTATGCTCTGTACGCCATGATCAGTGTGGACGGCCTGTTCAATCAGTTC
Source organism: Clostridia bacterium (assembly GCA_045590215.1). Taxonomy (GTDB): domain Bacteria; phylum Bacillota; class Clostridia; order Christensenellales; family Aristaeellaceae; genus RUG563. Next base: position 1,769 of record JAZNQO010000023.1, read on the forward strand.
ATCACTGCCATGGGCGGCAAGGCCATCAAGTTCTACTCCAAGAAGCAATACTGGCCCTTCATCTTCACCATCGCCCAGATCTGGAAATACACCGGTCAAGGTGCTATCATCTATCTGGCAACGCTGGCGGGCCTGGATGAACAGCTGTACGAAGCGGCCGCCATCGACGGCGCAGGCAAATGGAAGCAGTTCCGCTACATCACCCTGCCCCAGCTCATGCCCGTCATCGTCATGCTGCAGATTCTGGCCGTGGGTCGTATCTTCAACGGCGACTTCGATATGTTCTATTCCCTGCCCAATGGTTCCGGTACCATCAAGCAGGTTACCCAGACCATTGACGTCTATGTGTACAACACCCTGAAGAAAGGCGGTCTGCGCAACTCCTTCGGTTATTCCGGTGCCGCTGCCTTCTTCCAGTCCATTGTGGGCTTCTTCCTGATTCTGATTACCAACGGCATCGTCAGAAAGTATCAGCCCGACATGGCTCTGTTCTGATTGGAAAGGAGGATGTACAATGACTACCATTGCTGAAAAGAAAACAAAGAAGCTGAAAATTCCCGAAAGCTCGCAGTCCCGTAATCTGATTTCCAAAAAGACCAATTTCGTTTTCAATGTTATTCTGATTATCGGCTGTATCATGACCGTCTTCCCCCTGTGGATCATCCTTGTGGCCTCTCTTTCCAGCGAAGTGGCTCTAACCACTTATGGCTATCGTCTCTGGCCCGTGGAATTTTCCGCCAACGCTTATTCTTATCTGTTCCGTGACGGTTCCGTCATGATTACAGCCTATAAGAACACCCTCATCGCCACCGTCGTTGGCACCATCTTATCCACCATTACCGTTGGCCTTTACGCCTACGCCTTGAGCCGGAAGGATTTCAAATTAAGAAAGTTCTTCACTTTCTTCTCCTTCTTCACCATGCTCTTTGGCGGCGGTATGGTAAGCTACTACAACATCTGCCGTTCTTTCCTGGGCTTGAAAGACACCGTTTGGGCTTTGTTCCTGCCCATGTCCTTCTCGGCATACTGGGTTATCATCATGCGCACCTTCTATAGCTCTAACGTGCCCGAAGAAGTGATTGAATCCGCCCGCATCGACGGCAGCGGCGAATGGCGCACCCTGCTGCAGATCGTGGCTCCCCTGGCTATTCCCGGCTATGCCACGGTGGCTCTCTTCTCCGCTGTAGGTATCTGGAACGATTTCCGTCAGTGCCTGCTGCTGAACGACTCCTCTGCTTACTATAACCTGCAATACACCATCTACCAGACCATGAACAACCTGCGCTTCCTGAAGGAAAATGCCTCCAAGATGGGCAGTGTCAACGTCAGCAACCTGCCTGCGGAAACCTTCCGTATGGCCATGGCCGTGGTCACGGTAGGCCCCATCATTCTGGCTTATCCCTTCTTCCAGAAGTACTTCATCAAAGGTCTCACCGTGGGTGCTGTGAAGGGCTAATCAACGTAATTATAGGACATAAGTCCTATAAAATAATAAGGAGGAACCTACTATGCGTAAACTCGTATCCCTGCTGCTTGCGCTGCTGATGATCGTCAGCGCAATCCCCGCCATGGCTGAAGATGTTTATACCATCGACTGCTATTGGGTTGGCAACGGCGACAACACTGCCGTGCGTGAAGGCGTAGAAAAGGCTATCAACGCCTACATCGAACCCCTCATCGGCGCCAACATTTCCTTCCACATTGTTGGTTGGGACGATTGGACTGACAAGGCTGTTAACGCTCTGCAGTCTGGCGAAAAGATGGACATGATCTTCACTGCCGACTGGCGTGAATACATGGTCGAAGTGTCCGGCGGCTTGCTGCTGCCCCTGGATGACCTGGTTGCTGAATACGGCGCCGGCATCACCGAAACCCTGCCCCAGACCTTCCTGGATGGCGTTCGCGTGAATGGCGTTCTGTACGGCATCCCCACCAACAAGGAACTGTGCGTTCCCGAAGGCTTCATCATCAACAAGACCGCTGCCAATGCTATCGGCTGGGACGTGGTTGCTGATGATCCCACCATCAAGACCACTGCTGATCTGGAACCCTGGCTCGAAAAGTATGCCGCTGCCAACCCCGGCAAGTACGGCTACGTGATGGACGGCGCTGCCGGCCGTTGGACCGACGAACCCTGGTGCCCCGATTGGGTGGGTTTGGCCAACAACGTTGTTGCCATGAAGATGGCTGCCAATGAAGACGGCACCTTCGACGAAACCATCTACAACATCTTCGCTACCGACGAACAGAAGGCCCACATCGAACTGATGTACAAGTGGGGCGAAGCTGGCTACATCAACCCCGAAAACGCTCTGTCCACCTTCGACTACAACGGCACCTTCGGCCGTGGCGACTTCCTGGCCTTTGCTGCTCCCCTGAAGGGCAACAACATCAAGGCTGCTGAAATGGTCGCTGCCAACAAGACCGCTGAATTCGAATGCGTTGAAATCACCATGCAGCCCAAGTACGTCGTGACCACTCACGCCGGCGGCTCCATGTTCGGTATCCCGGTAACCTCCAAGAACCCCGCCAAGGCTATGCAGTTCATCAACCTGATGCACTCTGACGCCACCCTGGTCAACCTGATGCTGTTCGGTGCCGAAGGCGTGAACTACACCAAGGCTAATGACACCCAGGTGGAACTGATTGCTGATGCCAACTGGTACGGCGTGCATGGCGGTGCCTGGACCGTGGGTAACACCAAGCTCCAGTACGTGCTGACCAGCGAAGATCCTGCCAAGAACGAACTGCTGCAGAACTATGCCAACGATGCCGTTGCTACCGCTTCCCTGGGCTTCCGCTATGTGAAGGACGCTGTGGCTGACGAAATCGCTGCTGTGACCGCTGTTTGCGACGAATACGCTGCTGCCCTCATGTGCGGCACTGTTGATCCCGCTGATCCCGATCTGGGCATCGACGCTTTCAACGCTGCTCTGACCGAAGCTGGCATCGACGCCATCATCGCTGACGTGCAGACCCAGTATGACGCTTGGAAGAACGCTCAGTAATAATTTTCTGAACAAACTTTCAATCATCAATCATTAAAAAAGGGGAACCGGCAGAAATGCCGGTTCCTTTTTTGTGCAACATTGTGTCATTTTTGTGAAAAATTGCAGATTGTAATTGAAAGGCAAGCGTTTGTGTGGTATACTGCACAGGAATGAAATTTCAACAATTGTTGAATGAAGGAGCTTTTTATGGGAACCAGAAAAATTGTCGCCGATTCTTCCTGCGATTTAACCAGCTTCTCCCCTGCCCCCTTTGCAGTTGCCTCATTGAAAATCATCACCAGCGAAAAGGAGTATGTGGATAACGCTGCGCTGAATGTGGAAGAAATGGTGAATGATATGCTGAAATATTCCGGCCGCTCTTCCACCTCCTGCCCCAACACCCAAGACTGGTTGGATGCCTTTGGCGACGCTGATGAGGTTTTCTGCGTGACCATTACCAGCAATCTTTCCGGGGCGTATAACGCCGCCATGACAGCCAAGGAAGCCTATGAAACGGCTCATCCCGGCCGCAAGGTGCTTGTGGTTGACAGCCTGTCCACCGGCCCTGAAATGGTGCTGATGATTGAAAAGCTGGCAGATATGATGCAGGAAGGGCTGTCCTTTGAAGAAATCAGCCAGAGAATTGCCCAGTATCAGAAGCATACCGGGCTGCTGTTCATGCTGGAAAGCATGGCAAATCTGGCCAATAACGGCCGGGTGAGCCCTGTGGTTGCCAAGGTTGCCGGGCTGCTGGGCATCCGTGTGGTTGGCAAGGCCAGCGACGTGGGCACACTGGAACAGCTGAATAAATGCCGGGGCGAACGGAAGGCTCTGGATTGCATTGTGAATCACCTCAAAGAGCTGGGCTTCACCGAAGGTAAAATCCATATCGCCCACTGCCTGAACCTTTCTGCCGCCACGGAGCTGAAAAACAAGATTCTGGCGCAATTTGAAAAAGCCAAGATCACCATTTATGAATGTCGCGGCCTTTGCAGCTTCTATGCCGAAAAAGGCGGCCTGCTGGTGGGCTTTGAAAAGTTCTTGACTGCCTGCCCTGCCTGATAAAACACATATAAAAACTGCCCTTCCCGGAGCCGTCCGAAAGGGGCAGTTTTTTCATTGCTATTTATTTCAGCTGCATATCCTTCACCCGAACGCAGGGCGTGCTGAAAAGCACATACAGGTCATGCTCGCCTTTCAGCGTTTCAGGCAGCGCAAAGGTTATCTCCTGATAGTTAAATTCCCGCTGAATATCCATTGCAGCAATGGCTTCAGCCTTCACATCGTCTGCCATCACGGAGATTTTTGCAGGGCAGGTGGCCCCATAAGCCAATACCAATTCTTTTGCGCCGTTCAGCTGCACTTTGTTCAGTTTCAGCCAAGCCTGAGGCACCTGCGAAAACAGCACCGGCTTTCCATCCTTATCCGGGAAAGCAGCCACACCGGCCACCACATCCGGGTTAAGGCTGTTCAGCACAACCCCAGCCGTATAGGGCTTTTCCTCCGTTTCAGGGGGCAGGGTATCGTCCAAATCAATTTCTTCCATGGTGGCTGGGATGCTTTCATCCAGCATTGCCCCAAAGAAAGCCGCCTTAGGCCGCATCAGCCCGTCAAAGAACAAAGGATATGTGGGGCCGTTCCAGCCCATCAGCCAGCTGTGGTCATCCGCCAGCCCCCACAGGGTAATGCTGTCGATATCCACCCCTTCCCGGCGCAGCCGCTGCATCATGGCGAAATAATCCCGATACCGCACCGCCAGCTTCATCTGGGAAGCAGCGCCTGCGCTGCCAACCCGGATATCCATTTCCGTGGACTGAATGGTGAGCCCAAGGGCAGCGTATTTCTTCACCATTTCTTCGTAATACGCATAATCGGGATAGTCAAGGCCGATATGCGTCTGGAAGCCCACGCCGTCGATCGTACCTTCATCCACCAGCTTTTTCACCATCTCATACACTGCCGGGGCTTTGTTGGGCTGGGCCATGTTAAAATCGTTATAGTACAGCTTCTGTCCCTGTGCCCGATGCTTTTTCGCTTCCCGGAAGGCCAGCGGAACAAATTCTTCGCCCAGAATCTGATACCAGAAAGACTTGGTGCGGTACAGACCGGGAGCCTGATGATCCGGTTCAATGGCTTCATTCACCACATCCCAGGCGTACACAATTCCGGGCCATTTTTCGTTCACATAATCCATTTCATCCGCAATGCTGTTTTGCAGCCGGGCAATCATAGTTTCCCGGTCGCACAGGGGGGCATCCTCTGCATCCGACCAGTTTTCAGCAAAGAACCACCGGGGCGTCTGATTATGCCAAACCAGCACATGAAAGCGCACGCCCATGCCGTTTTCCTTGGCATAAGAAAGCAGCTCATCCGCCAGCGTAAAATTGAACACTGCTTTTACCTGGCTGCCGGAAGCCAAGGTAGCTTCCCTGTCCAGCAGCATGCAGGGCTTCATATTATTTTCCGCAGACAGAGAATTAAAATGCCTGCGCACAGTTTGATCGCAGTCCGGGCGGTGCAGCCAATAGGGAGCCACAGCCACGCCCATGCGGAAATCGTCTTTATAAAATTCTTTCAGGGAAGGAACTTTTTCCAAATCCTTGTTTTTCAGATACTCCTTGTAAGCAGACATTTCTTTTTCCTCCTGCCGCATGCTGTTTGTGTATTGATGAATTTTCGTTGGGGTATCATTTGCATTATAGCACGTTCTTGCTCATCCTGCAAATATAATCACGGCATTTTCTTCAAATACTGTACAAAAAAATGGATATTCTCCTTATCGGAAAACATCCATCTTTCATTTTTTGCGTTTTTTTCGCTTTGACGCTTATTCAACCCCTTCCCCATCGCTTGTAAGCCAGTATTTTCCGCTCTCTCTTTCCATGATGTTTTCGCTGATCATATCCCGGCGGATGGTGCAAAAATCATCATGAAAATCAGCAATGATGATGTTCACTTCCCGTTCCGCATACACCTTTCCTCTTTCAAAAGCCTTGGCGATTTCCTCCAGAATGATCCGCTTCTTTTTCCTCTGGGCAGGAATGCTTTTCAGCTTGCCATACTGGATGAACGTATCAATCACCCGTTTGCGGTACTCCGCATCCCGTTTTTCCTGCTCTTCCGCTTCGTCCGATTTTTCGGTGATGATATCAATCATTTTCGTTTGGAAAATCTCCCGGTTCAGGGTATACATCACGTAATACTGATTGCGGTAGGAATTCACTGCCCCAGCGTCCGAGAGCTTTTTTAAGTGAAAGGATACCGTAGCCGAGGTCAGGTTCAGCCGCTCCGCCAGCCGCTCCACATACATATCTTCCACGCTCAAAGATTTCAGGATTTGCAGCCGGGATTTATCCGAAAGGCATTTGAACAGCAAAATAGCCTGCGCTTCCGTCATGCTTCTCCCTCCCAGATATGCAAAAATTCATTCCTGATTCTTTCCGCCGTGTCCATTTTGATTTGCTCAATGAGCATCTTATCCGCTTCCCCATGGGCTTTTGCCTGTTCATAAGCTGTATGCCAGCTTTGGGGAATCTGGTTCATTTTCTCAAGGAAAAAAGCGGCGATCGCTTCATCCGTCTTTTCCTTGCCGCAAGCAGCCGCAAAAACAGCCTGAAATACGCCGTACACATTCCCTTCAATCCTTGCAAATACGCTTTCGTCTTCCCGGCTGTCCATACGAAGCTGGCGGCTCTTCTCTGTACATTTTTCTGTTTCCTTTGCAAAATAGCGTTTCATGCTTTCTTTTCTATCGTTCATTTTCTTTCCTCATTTCATAATTTGTTTTCTTCTTCTCCTGCCCCATTGCAATTATATCCATATCTTTTTCGTTTGTCAATATTTTTTTGACTATTATCTAATCATTTTATATATTTCATTTATATCTGCATCTGATGCAACGCATGTGTAAAAAAATCGTAAAAAAAATGAAAAAATTTTTATTAAGGCATTTCAAAAGGAAAAAATCTGTTGTATAATAAAATCGAAATCATAGAAGAACAGGAGGTTTATGTATCTTGAACGCAATTTGGGATCAGATTCAAACCTTCTTTTGGAATATCCTCTATCGCCCCACATGGGTGGATTATCTGGACATTGCCATCATGGCCGTCCTCATCTATCAATTGTTCCTGCTTACCCGACGCACCCGTTCCATGCAGGTGTTCAAGGGGCTTTTGATTCTGGTGCTGGCCAGCTATATCAGCGAAATGCTGGGACTTGTGTCCATCAATTATCTGTTGCACAGCGTTTTGAGCAACGGTATTCTTGTGCTGCTCATTTTGTTCCAACCGGAAGTGAAGCGCACGCTGGAGCATCTGGGCCGTACGGCCATCTGGGATCGTACCAAGGGTCACGACGAAAGTGAAACGCTGGTGGAAGAAATCACAAAATGCCTGTTGCGGCTGTCCCGCCGCCGTGTGGGTGCATTGATTGTGTTTGAACAGAAAACCGGCCTGCAGGAGTTTATTGAAACAGGCACCCGGCTGGATGCCATGATTTCCGCCGGCTTATTGGAAAACATCTTTGAACCCAACACTCCCCTGCATGACGGTGCTGTTATCGTCCGGGGAGACAGGATTGAGGCCGCCGCCTGCATCCTGACCCTAACAGAAAATAACGCCATCAGCCACGACCTTGGCACCCGGCACCGTGCTGCCATCGGTGCCAGCGAAGGCACAGACGCCATGGTGCTCATCGTCAGCGAAGAAACGGGCATTATCAGCATGGCGCAGGGCGGCAAGCTGACACGGCACCTGGACGGCGATGCGCTGCGGAAAGTGCTGACCCGCATCTATAATCAGGAGCATTCACTGCTCTGGCGGTTGACCCACGGCCGCCTGCGCACCTCCGGGAAAGGAGGCAATCAGCATGAATCCTAACGCAGCCCAGGAAAATAAAGGCACGTTCAAAAAAACGCTGCTTGCCGTTTTGCGCCGTCTTTTGCACAACTGGCAATGGAAGCTGATCAGCCTCCTGCTTGCCATCTGCATCTGGGGCGTCTTGATTACCCAGGACGAAACCCTGCCCCGTACCAAATCCTTCAATGATCTCAAAATCAACGTGGTCAATTCCGTCGCCCTGCGGCAAAACGGCATGATTGTGGTGGGCGGTCTGGACGATTTGAAACCCGTAGATATCACTGTCCAGCTGCCTCAGAAAAACTATGCCTCCGCCACGGCGGACCGCTATCAGATCCGGGCGGACCTTTCCCTGATCAAAAATATCGGTACGCAGGAATTAACCCTCACCTCCTCCGTCTCCAGTGCCAGCACCTACGGTAGCGTCTCCTCCATTTCCCAGCCCACCATCACCGTGGAAGTGGAACGCTATATCAACCGCAGCCGCATTCCCGTGCAGCTGAATGTGACGGGCGAAGCCCCGGACGGCTTCTATGCCACTGCTCCCATCTGCGACCCATCCACCATCGAAGTGGCCGGGCCGGAATCTGTTGTGGATAAGATTAGCCGGTGTGAAGTGAATTATGATATGTCGCTGCTGCCTGCCCAATCCGGCACCATGCGCAACAGCCTGCCCTACACTTTCGTAGACAGGGAAGGCAATCCTGTGGACGCTTCCCTCCTCACCGTTACCAATCAGGGCATCACCATGCGCTATATGATTGTAGAGCAAACCCTCTACCCCACCATGGAGATCCCCGTCAATAGCCAGAGCCTCATTTTCGGCCAACCGGCAGCAGGCTATGCCGTAACGGGCATTACGGTGGACCCTGCCACTGTCACCATCGCAGATGACGATCTGACCCTCTTCCTTTCGGAAAATGCTTCCCTCTATACCCTCGGCCGGGTGAATATCGCCGGGGAAACCCAAACCAAAACCGATATCCTGCCCCTCAACAGCCGCGGGGTGTATTACATCAGCCATCCTTCCGTGACGGTCACGGTGGAAATCAGCGCGCTGGAAGAAGCGGAGTAACATCATGAATGCGTTTGCCGATACATTATTATCGCTGGTGTTTGGCTGGATGCGCAGGCTGGTGGAAGGCATCTTTTCTTCCGTCTCCTCCGGCCAGTTCCGGGGCATGTTCTCGTGGCTGGGTGATCATTGGCTTTGGCTGGTGCTGGTTTTGTGCATCGGCTGCACGGTGCTGGATTATCTGATCTGGCTTTTGCGGTGGCAGCCCTATATCCTCTGGCGCAATAAGCTGCGCCGCCTGTTTGGCAAATCTCCCAAGGCTTCCCCTGTGACGGACGAGTTTGAATACGGCTATAACGACGGGGTGGATGTGGATATTTCCGATGTGGAGGCTGCGCAGCCCCTGCCGGCGGAAGCCTATGCCTATGAAAACTGGCAGCCGGTCTATGAAGAACCAGCGGATGTTATGCCGGAAATTCTCTATGACGCCATACCCGAACCACAGCCGGAAGAGCCTCTGCAATCGCCCTCTGCCGCCCATCAGCGCAATCGCCGCAGCCAGCGGTACGATAAGCGAAAGTTCCGCCTATCCGGCATTTTGCCCACCGCCAGCGACGAGGAAAGTGCCCTGCTGGACGGCCTGCCCCCGGCAGTGAATAAATCCGAGGCGTTCCATGCCCCGGTTTATCCCGAATCTTACGATAATTCACAAGGATGATGCCCATGTTTGATCTTCCTGAAGCCTTTATCGAGCAGATGCAGCGTCAATTGGGTGCTGCTCTGCCCGATTTTTTGCATACCTATGATTTGCCCTATGCACGGGGCATTCGCATGCGCCCCGGCATCCCTGCACACCCGGAGGCTTTGCAGCCCGTCCCGTGGGCGATGGATGCCTATTACCTGCCCTTGGAAAGCAAGGCCGGAGCCACGCCCCAGCACGAAGCCGGCGGCTTTTACCTGCAAGAGCCCAGTGCCATGACGGCAGCCGCCGTGCTGCACCCGGAAAAAGGCGAGAAAGTGCTGGATTTATGCGCTGCCCCCGGCGGCAAAAGCACCCAGTTGGCCGCCTATTTGCAGGGAACGGGATTGCTTGTATGCAATGAACCCGTGCCTGGCCGTGCTCAAGTTTTATCCCGGAATATTGAGCGCATGGGCATCCCAAACGCCCTTGTCACCTGCGCCCTGCCGGAGCAATTGAGCCCCCGTTTTCAGGGTTATTTTGATAAGGTATTGGTGGATGCGCCCTGTTCTGGGGAAGGGATGTTCCGCAAGCACCCGGAAGCCAGAAACGAATGGCAGCCCGCCTCGCCCTTGGGCTGTGCAGAGCGTCAGCTGCATATCCTCTCCCACGCCGCCCAAATGCTGAAAGCAGGCGGCAAGCTGGTTTACAGCACCTGCACCTTCAACGAAATCGAGAATGAAGGGGTGGTGCAATCCTTCCTGCAAAGCCATCCCGGCTTTTCCCTCGTACCCTTCTTCCTGCCCGGCCTTCCGGAAAGCGGCGGCATGCTGCACCTCTATCCCCACGAGATTCAGGGCGAAGGCCATTTCGTGGCTCTCTTTCAAAAAAACGACGGCTGCGAGAAGCCGCTATCGATAAAAGATTGCCAGCAAAAGCCAACCAAGCAGGAAAGCCAAACAGCCCACGCCTTTTTAGAAGAGCATTGCTTCCATGCTCCTGCCCCCACCGGGCTTTTTGCCGGGCATATGATTAGCTTCCCTGAAGAGACGCTGCCGGATTTAAAAAACATCCGCATCCTGCGCATGGGATTACAGCTGGGTGATGTGAAGGGCAAGTTCTTTTTGCCGGATCATGCGCTGGCTCTCTGCTGCCAAGCCCGGAAAACCATTCCCGTTTCCCTGGAAGAAGCGCAACTTTATCAAAACGGTCAGGTGCTGCCCTGCGATGAAAACACAAATGGCTGGCTGTGCCCGGTGCTGGAAAATTTACAGCTGGGCTGGGGCAAGGCAAGCCAAGAGCAAATCAAAAATCATTATCCCAAGGGGCTGAGAAAACCCTTATTATAGAACAATTTCCGGCTAATAACCGGAAATTGTTTTGTTTTTCTTGCCATGTTTTGTGGAACATGATATAATATTCATCAGATACAAGCCGTATACATGCGGCATCAGAAAGGGGTAATTTACAATGGGTAAATTCATGCAGGATTTTAAAGCTTTTGCGCTCAAGGGCAATGTTGTGGATATGGCAGTTGGCGTCGTGGTCGGCGGTGCTTTCAGCAAAATCGTCACCTCTCTGGTAAATGATCTGCTGATGCCCGTGCTTTCTCTGCTCACCGGCGGCACCAATGTTTCCGGCATGTTCGCTCTGCTTGGCAAGGTGCCGGAAGGGGCTGAAGTGCCTGCCACCATCGAAGCCGCCAAGGAACTGGGCATCGCCACGTTCAACTATGGCAACTTCATCCAGACCGTCATTGACTTCATTCTCATCGCACTGTGCATTTTCGTTTGTATCCGTCTGATCGCCAAGCTGCATAAGAAGGAAGAACCCGCTCCCGCTCCTGCTCCCGATCCCCGGAAGTGCCCCTTCTGCCTGCAGGTTATTGACGATAAGGCTACCCGCTGCCCCCACTGCACCAGCGAAGTGCCTCTGGCTGAATAAAGATGAACTTCCGTCATTTCTTCTGGGATTTTGACGGTACGCTTTACGACACCTACGGTCGCATTACCCGTGCGGCGCAGCAGGCGTTGGCTGATTTGGGCCTCCCCGTATCTTTCGGGGAGGTCTATCAGCATGTAAAGCGTTCTTTGCATACGGTGTATACAACGTTCGCTGCCCCTTTGAACATTACAGAAGAGCTTTTCATGCAATGCTACCGCAGCCATTCGGAATCCGAAGGGCCGGAAAGCATGGCTCTTTATCCGGGGGCAAGGGCGTTTCTGGAAGCCGTTTGCAAAAGCGGCGGCAAAAACTATCTCTACACCCATCGGGGGTATGACAGTGCCTTTACCGCCCTGAACCGGGACAGCATCACCTCCCTTTTCACGGATTTTGTCACCAGCAAGGACGGCTTCCCTTCCAAGCCTGCACCGGATGCCCTGCTGCATCTGACGAAAAAGCATCAATTACTCCTTCCCGATTGCATCATGATCGGCGATCGGGATATTGATCTGGAAGCGGCGAAAAATGCCGGCATGGTCGGAGCCCTGTTTGACCCCGATGATTTCTATCGGGATTATGCAGTGCCCCTTCGGTTTCATCATTTCAGCGAAATGAACGCTCTTTTCTTTGGAGGAAAATAAAAACACCCCCTGCGCTTCCTTGCGGCCAGCAGCCCAAAGATGCACAGGGGTTCTTTATGCTTTTCAACGGCAGAATTTTTCAATATAGGCATCCAGACATTTTTGAATAACCTCTCTTGCAGCATCGGCTCCTGCCAGCTCATCCACCACCGTTTCCTTCCCTTCCAGATTCTTATAGACAGAGAAGAAATGGCTCATTTCATCAAAGATATGGCCGGGCAGTTCGCTCACATCACGATAGGTGTTATAGGTGGGGTCGTGGAAAGGAATGGCGATGATTTTTTCGTCCAGCCTGCCCTGATCCTTCATGGTGATAACCCCAATGGGATAGCAGCGCACAAGGCTTAACGGCTGAATCACTTCGCTGCACAGCAGCAGCACGTCCAGGGGATCCCCATCGTCCGCATACGTCCTTGGAATCAGGCCATAATTGGCCGGGTAATGGGTGGATGTATAGAGGATGCGGTCCAGAATCAGATGCCCGGTTTCCTTATCCAGTTCATATTTTTTCTTGCTGCCCTTCTCAATTTCAATAACGGCAATGAAATCGTTTTTCGTAATCCTTGAAGGGGAAATATCGTGCCAGATGTTGCTCATGCTCTTTCGCCTCTTTTCATTCGTTCAACCTTCTTTATTGTATCAACATTCACGCCTTTTGTACATTCTTTCAGAGGGAGAATTTCGGCCAAATTTTCCCTTATTCGTCCTCTTTTCCATGAAAAACGGTGCTCCTCATCAAAGAAGCACCGTCCTTTTTTATCTGTTCGTCTTTTCTGCGCTCAAGGCTTCCATCACCTGTTCTTCCTGGAACTGGTTGGTGTACAGCTTATAATAAGCTCCCTTTTTGCGCAGCAGCTCCTGATGGGTGCCCATTTCGGCAATCCTGCCGTCGTCAATCACCAGGATACGATCGGCATTGCGGATGGTGGACAGGCGATGGGCAATGATGAAGGAAGTTCGCCCCTCCAGCACGCTGGAAATGGCATGCTGGATAATCTGCTCCGTCTGGGTGTCCACGGAAGAAGTGGCTTCGTCCAGCACGAAAATCCGGGGGTCAGCCAAAATGGCACGGGCAAAGGACACCAGCTGCTTTTCGCCAGTGGACAGGCGGTTGCCGCCCTCCCCAACGTCCGTATCGTAGCCCTTTTCCATTTTCAGAATAAAGCTCTCCGCATTCACCATCCGAGCCGCCTTTTCAATTTCTTCATCCGTGGCGTCCAGCTTGGCATAGCGGATGTTGTCCCGGATGGTGCCGGAAAAGAGGCGAGGCTCCTGCAATACATAGCCCAGATTGCTTTGCAGCCAGAGCTGGCTCCGCTCCTTGTAATCCACGCCGTCAATGAGGATTTGCCCGGCGGTGGGCTCATAGAAGCGGCACACAAGGTTCACCACCGTGCTCTTCCCGGCACCCGTGGGGCCAACCAAGGCAATGGTTTCCCCGGCATTGATTTTCAGGTTAAAGTCGCTTAAAACCTTATCCCCTTCCTTGTATTTGAAATCCACGTGCTTAAACTCCACATCCCCCTTAAGGGCAGGCCAGTTTTCTTTTTTAGGATGAAAATTATCGCCAAAGAAGGCTTCCACTTCCTTGCTATCCACAATTTCAGGCTCGGTATCCAGCAGACTCAAAACCCGCTCTGCCGCTGCCTGGGAAGACTGCATTTCCGCAAAGGTATTGGCAATGCCACGGACAGGCTCGAAAAACTGCACGGTGTAGTTCACAAAGGCCTGCAATACGCCCAGCGTCATGCCGCCAATCAGCACCGAATGGCCGCCATGCCAAAGGGCATAGGCCGTTGCCAGCGAGCCGAGGGAAATTACAATGGGCATATAAACCGCAGAAAGGCTGGCCGCCCGGACGGAAGACCGCTTCATTTCCCTGGTGAGAGCAGTGAATTCTTTGGTGTTCATTTCTTCCCGAACCAGCGTCTTGGTGGTTTTCGCCCCCATGATGCCTTCGTTGAAAGCCCCGGTAATTTTGCTGTTGGTTTTACGAACGGCCCGATAGCTGTGCAAAATGCGCTGCTGGAACCACCAGGAAACAATGGCCAGCGGTGGAATGACCAGCATCACGATCAGTGCCAACTTCCAATTGAGAAAGAACATGGCAGCCCCGGACGCCACCAGCATCATGGTTCCCCAGCACATATCCACCAGCGACCAGCCAATGGTTTCGGAAAGCCGCTGGGTATCGCTGGTCACACGGCTCATCAGATACCCAACCGGCATCCTGTCGTAATAGGAAAAGGGCAGTTCCTGCAATTTCCGGAACGACAGCGTGCGGATTTTGTGGCATACGCCGCATTCCACCTTGCCGCCCAGATACAAAAACCGGAAAATCATCGCAACCTGCACCGCCGTCAGCAGTAGATACACCACAATGAACACCGGTAAGCCTTCCGTGCCGCCGGGATGATTTAAGTTTGGGATGAAATGGTCAATGGCGTAGGTCGTCATCAGGGGAAACACCGCATCGCATAAGGCCGATATGGTCATGCAGATCATCAAGTGATATAAATCCTTATGAAATTCCTTGGCATATTTCAAAAGCCGCTTCCATAAGGAAAGGGAAAACTTTTTGGTATAATCCTGTTCCTCAAACTGTTGCATAGGTTCCTTCCTCCTCTCTGAATTCTTCTTCCAGGGAAGATTGAATGTTGAAGATGCGGCTGTATAAACCGCCGGAGTGAATCAGCTCTTCGTGAGTGCCCTGCTCCTGAATGCGGCCGTTTTCCATCACCAGAATCAAATCCGCCTGGGACAGCGTCACAATGCGGTGGCTGATGATGATGGTGGTCACGTCTTTGCTGTGCTTTTTCAGGGCAGCACGGATTTGGGCATCCGTTTCTGTATCCACAGCGGACAGGGAATCGTCAAAGATCATCACGTCATTTTCCTTCATCAGGGTACGAGCAATGGCCATACGCTGCTTCTGGCCGCCGGAAAGGGTCACGCCGCGCTCGCCAACCAGCGTATCAAAGCCCTTTTCACTCTCCAGGATAAATTCCTTGGCAGCAGCATCTGTCACCGCCCGGTCGATTTCTTCGTCGGTGTAATGCTCTCTTGCAATGCCTACGTTTTCCTTCAGCGTTCTGGAATAGAGGAACGGCTCTTGCAGCACAAGCCCCACACGGGAGCGCAGGTAGCTTCTGTCAATCTGATTGATGGGCGTACCGCCAATGCGGATTTCGCCCTTTTGCGGTTCAAACAGTCGCTGCATCAAATGCACCACGCTGGATTTACCGCTGCCGGTGGCACCGAGAATGGCCACGGTTTTGCCGGCCGGGATGGTGAAACACATATCCTGCAGCACATTCCGCTTTTCGTCATAGCCGAAGGTCACATGATCAAACACAATATCCCCCTTCAGGGAAGGCTTGATGGCATTGGGTTCTTCCGGCTCCGTGGGGGCGGAGAGAATCTCCGAAATACGGCCAATGGCCACGCTGGACTTCCCGGCATCAGAAAGGATGCGACCCAGCTGCCTAATGGGCCAGAGCAGCTTCCAGATATAGGACGTGAAAATGGTGAGGGTACCGATGGTGATGTCTCCCCGGATGGCGAAAATCACGCACACCACCAGCGTAATCATGGATTGCAGCATGCTCAGGGCATCGCTGGTGGCCCAGTAAACCGCCAGCAAATTACACACCCGGAAATTCTTCTTCCGAAAATCTTCATTCACCACGGCGAATTTTTCCACTTCGTGCTCCTGCCTGCCAAAGGCGCGTACAACACGCACCCCGGTCAGATTTTCCTGCAATACGGCACTGAGCTTGCCTTCTGCTTCATCCGTCAGCCGGAAGGATTTGATAACCCATTTGAAAAACAGCCATGCAAAGAGAAACAACCCCGGAATCATAATCATGCTGATTAAAGTGATTTTCACATTTTCCCGGAACAGATAAAACAGAGCCGTGGAAATCATCAGGAATGCGTTGACCACCTGCATCAATTGCATGGACAGAAAGCGGCGCACCATTTCCACGTCGGACGTGCAACGCTGCACCATGTCCCCCGTTTCCGCTTTCACATGATAGGAAAAGGGCAGCTTCTGGATGTGGCCATACAGCTTTTCACGCAGCGTCAGGGCCACGTTTTCGCCGGCCACGCTCTGCGCCCTGCCCTTGCCAAAGGAAAAGACGCCACTGATGATATTGAGCAGCACCAGCGCAAGGCCCACAATCCAAAGGTTTTTCGCCATAAACTCTTTGCCGCCAAAGCCGTCAATCCACCCGTTGATAAAGCCGGGCATACGGCTGGGCAAGCCTTGCAGATAATGGTCAATGGTTTCCGCCATCAAAATGGGCGTGACAAACTCAATCAGCACCGTAAACACCGTACAGATCAAAGCCACAATAAAATAGCCGATATTGGCTGCAAATAAGTGCCGCAAAAGGCGCGGCCCAGGCTTTCGCATAAACTTATTTCCTCCTGAACATTCTTTTGTTTTCCCTTTCGCCCCCCACCGCAAAAGGGCATGAAAAAAGGCCATCAGCCATTTGCAGCCGATAGCCTTGTTACATCAAAAAAGACAGCTTTTTATAACAGGCGGCCGCAAACAGACGCAAAAACATCTGCCAATACGTTCATACGGTACACTTTGTTCATCATGTTCGCAGCCTCCTTTCTCAAAATTCTTTCAAAGTTCATAGGCAGTATATAATGTCCATTTCCATTTGTCAAGGTTTTTTGCATTTTTTTGTGCAAACGATGGTTTTTTCTTGCAAATAGAGAAAGGAGTATGCTATAATATTCGATGTATGCAAATGACTATTAGGGGGTAATTGTCTTGAAATTCCACGAGCTGGACAGCAAGCCGAATTTTTCTCAGATTCAGCCTGACATTTTGAAGTTCTGGGAAGAAAACCATATTTTTGAAAAATCCCTGAAAGATAAAAAGGGCGAAACCGTCTTCTACGATGGCCCTCCTTTCCCCACCGGCAAGCCCCATCACGGCACAGTGCTGGTTTCCTTTATCAAGGATATGATTGCCCGTTACTGGACCATGCGGGGTACGTCCGTTCCCCGTGTGTGGGGGTGGGACTGCCACGGCCTGCCCATTGAAAACCTGGCCGAAAAGACACTGGGCATCGAAGATAAATCCGTCATCGAAAAATCCACCTCCCATCAGGCGGCGGACGAATGCACCTGCCATCATGAGGAAGGCTGCGACTGCCATCATAATCAGCTGTGGCTGGATGCCGTCGTGAAGGCAGAAGAAGAAGCTGCCCGTAATGAGTGGAGCAAAAACATGCACGTCGGCATGGCCGCTTTCAACGACGAATGCCATAAGATCGTTTCCGCCAATAACGATTCCTGGCGTGAATACGTCACCGAAATGGCCCGCTGGGTGGATTATGATAACGCCTACAAGACCATGAACCCCTCCTTTATGGAAAGCGTGATGTGGGCTTTCAAAACCTGCTATGACAAGGGCTATATCTATCGCGATTTCCGTGTCACGCCCTATTGCACCCATTGCGAAACTTCCCTTTCCATTTCCGATACCCGTGAAAGCGATTCCACCCGCCCCCGGCAGGATCGCTGGATCATTGGCAAATTCCGCTCCACTTCCGAAGCGGCCATTGATGGCAAGCCCGTTTGCTATCTGGCATGGACAACTACCCCCTGGACGCTGCCCAGCAATCTGTGCCTGGCCGTTGGCGAAAAGCTGACCTATGCCTATGTGGACGTGGGCGAAGAAATTTTCGTCGCCTGCAAAAACACCATCAGCAAATATAAGAACGTCTTCGGTCAGGAACCCGTGATCGTGAAGGAAGTATCCGGCACGGAACTGGTTGGCAATACCTACGAACCCATCCTGCCCTACTTTGCCGAAATGAAGGACAAGGGTGCTTTCAAAATCGTCACCGCCGATTATGTGGACGACAGCGAAGGCGTGGGCATCGTGCACACCGCCCCTGCCTTTGGTGAAGACGACTATTGGACCTGCAAAAAGTACGGCATTCCCATGGTGAACCCCGTGGATGCCAAGGGCCACTTCACCGAAGAAATCACCGATTTCTATGAAGAAGGCAAGGAAAAGAACGTTATCGAAATGAACCCGGTGATCATCCGCTTCCTGTATGAAAATAACAAGGCTGTGGCGGATGGCACCATCGAGCATAACTATCCCCACTGCTGGCGTTGCAAGCGTCCCTTGATTTACAAAGCCATGGACGCTTGGTATTTCAACATCGACATGCTGAAAGACCGCCTCATCGAAACCAACGAAGATATCAACTGGATTCCCGAAACGGTGAAGCACGGCCGCTTCGGCCAGTGGCTGCAGAATGCCCGTGACTGGAACATCTCCCGCAACCGCTATTGGTCCACCCCCATCCCCATCTGGGAATGTGAGTGCTGCGGCAAGCGGGTGGTGCTTGGCAGCGTGGCTGAAATCGAAGAAAAGAGCGGCATCCATCTGACGGACTTGCACCGCCAGTATATGGATTTGGTCACCTTCCCCTGCGAATGTGGCCACACCATGAAGCGTGTGCCGGAAGTATTGGACTGCTGGTTTGAAAGCGGTTCCGTTACCTTCGCCCAGAAGCACTATCCCTTTGAAAACAAGGATTGGTTTGAAACCCACTTCCCCTGTGATTTCATTGTGGAATACACCGGCCAGATTCGCTGCTGGTTCTATTATATGCACGTGATGGCCGTGGCTCTGTTTGACCGTCCTGCTTTCAAAAACTGCATCGTCCACGGCACCCTGCTTGCCAAGGACGGCAAAAAGTTCTCCAAGTCCTCCAAGAACTATACCGACCCCATGGAGCTGATGCGTAGATTCGGTACGGACGCCTTCCGGCTGTACCTGTACCAGAGCAACGCCATGCTGCTGGGCGACCTTCGCTTTGACGAAGCCGGCATTGCCGATGCCTATCAGCAGCTGATTGCGCCCCTTTGGAGTGCCTGCAATTTCTTCATTTCCTACGCCAATGTGGACGATTATCAGGGCGATGTGAATAAGCTGCCCGTTTCCGATAATCAATTGGATAAGTGGATGCTGGCCAAGCTTTACGAAACGGAAAAGCAGATTACTTCCGCCATGGACGCCTATCAGGTGGATCAGTTCGTTACGCCCCTCATTTCTCTGGTGGACGGCTTGACCAACTGGTTTATCCGCCGTTCCCGCCGCCGTTTCTGGGGCAGCGGCATGGACGCCGATAAACAGGCCGCCTATGACACGCTGTATTATGTGCTGGTGAACACCATCCGGTTGTATGCCCCCGTGGCTCCCATCATGGCAGAGCACCTCTATCGCATCCTGACAGGCGAAGAATCCGTCCATCTGGCAGATTGGCCGCAGATTGCTGACAGCTTCAAAGATGAACAGCTTTTGCAGCAGGTGTCCTTGGTTATGGACATCATCGGCCTTGCCCGTTCCATCCGCAGCAAAAACAATGTGAAGAACCGTCAGCCCCTGCCCCTTTTGCAGGTCGCTCTCAATGATAAGGCACAGAACGCCGTGGTGGAAGATTTCAAAACCATCATTGCGGAAGAATTGAACGTGAAAGAGCTGGAAGTGATGGACGATGTGGAAAAGATCGCTACCGTCAAGTACGCTCCCTTCTTCGACGCCATCCGCAATAAGTATCCCACCCAGATTCCCCTCATCATCAAGGCCATCAAGAGCAATCAGTTCAAGGTGGAAGGCGATAAGGCACTGCTGAATATCAATGGCGAATATCAGGCCTTTGACAGCGATGTGCTGCTCGTCACCTATGCCGCCAAGGCTGGCATGCACGTGGCCGGGGATAAGGGCGTGGTTGTATCTCTTGATATGACGGTAACGGAAGAGCTGCGCCGAGAAGGCTTGGCTCGTGACATCGTGCGCCGTATTCAGGACGCCAGAAAGCAGCTGGGCTGCGAAATCACAGACCGCATCACCATCGCCGTCGCTTCCGGCAGTCTCCCCGAAGGCTGGCAGGATTACATCTGCGGCGAAACCTTGAGCACCATCGCCACCATCGAAAACGAAGATATGCTCATCGAACTTTTCGAGGGCGAAGAAGCGGTGGCCATCCGGATTAAAAAATAAGTAAACAAAAGGAGTCCAATAGGGCTCCTTTGTTTCATCAGACGGAGGTTTTTATGGAATTTTTCAATGCCTACACATGGGGGCACGGCTCCCATCGGGGTTTCACGCAAAAAAGCGACGCATGGAAGCACTCCATGGACGAAATGGTCTTGTCTTCCGGTTGCGATACCCTGCTGCTCCCCGTTGCTGCCCGGCAGGATCACGCCTATTCCACCCAAGTGGATTTTGAAACAGACGATGTAATGAGCATGGACGATGTGAAGGCTGTCTGTGCTTATGCCCGGAAAAAGGGACTGAAAATCATCATCAAGGCCATGGTCAATTGCCGGGACGGCTATTGGCGTGCCTATATCCGCTTCTTTGATACCTTCGTGCCCACGGAGCCCACATGGGCAGAATGGTTTGAAAGCTATTCCGCCTTCACTTCTGCCCTGGCAGAAACGGCAGAGGCAGTAAACGCCGACCTTTTCTGCATCGGCTGTGAAATGGTAGGCACGGATCACCGGGCGGAGGAATGGCGCGCCCTGATTCAGGAAGTGCGCAAACGCTACCACGGCCCCGTCACCTATAACTGCGACAAATTTCAGGAAAACCATGTAACGTGGTGGGATGCGGTGGACGTGATTTCTTCCTCTGGCTATTATCCCATCGACCAGCTGGATAAGCACTTTGACCGCATCAAAGAAGTTTCCGAAAAATTTGACCGTCCCTTCATGTTCATGGAATGCGGCTGCCCCAGCCGTAACGGCAGCCAATATGTGCCCAACAACTGGAACTTCGGCGGCGAGCTATCCCAAGAAGCCCAGCGGCTGTGGTTCGATGCGTTCTGCCAATGTATGCTGAAAAATCCGTGGGTACGGGGTACCGGTTGGTGGGATTGGAGTGCCACGCATCTCTATGCCCCGGAAACCGCCATGGATAACAATGGCTACTGCACCTATAAAAAGCCTGCCGAGAAAGTGCTGCAGTCTTTCAGCGTAGCCATCCGCCGCCGGGAAAAGAACGATTGATGCAAAAAGCGATGTGATAAAAACAATCACATCGCTTTTCTTTATTATTGAACCGCTTCTGTAAACTCCTGCATGGTCATGATTTCCATGCCCCCAAAGGCATCGCCCCATTGGAACGCCTGTTCTTTTCCTTCCCTGTCCTGCAAGCAAACTTCCAGAGGCTTGGGACAAACCAGCAAAACAGAACGCAGTTTCTTTTCCTCTAAAAATTCTTCTTGAAACGCATACTCCGGGAAATCGGCAGGCGTTGTGTTCGTATTGAATTTCACACGCAATAGCAGCCCCATCATCCTGCGGATGCTATATTTCCTTTCCGGGTGCAGGATCAGCCCTGAAAGCCGCCGGGGCACACCGAACAGCTTCACAGCATACACTTGCGTTTCCGTTTCCAGAACAAAGTCCGTTTTCTTGCCGTATCGGGTGCCGAAAAACCACAGTTTCTTTTTTCTCTGCAGGGTGTATTTTTTCTCCCTGCATAATTTTTCTATCTGCCCTGCACACTTTATCCGCTTTATCAGCCAGCGCAAAAGGGGCACTCCTGCATAAAGCACCGCTATGATCGCCATTAGATAGATGAAAAACATCGTCGCACCTCCTCGTTTTTACATAAACACAGCAATAAATAAGGAATATTTATACATAAAATGCAAAATGTCCCACGCTCAATGGTGAGGGACATTTTTTTCGCGCTTCTTCCATTTTATTCTTCATCTTCCAAATCATCATCGGCGTTATGGATATTCATCTTTGCCCGATATTGCTTGGGGGGCATATGGCATTGGGCTAAAAACGCCCGGTGGAAAGTACGGGGGTTGCCATAGCCGCACAAGTATGCAATCTGGGAAATGGAATTTGCCGGATCACGCAAAAGGTTGCAAGCCCGGTCTATCCGCAGCGTATTGATATACTGGCGGAAATTGATGTGCAGCTGCTGGGAGAAGATATGGGAAAGATGGATGCGGCTGATGCCAAGGGCATGCGCCACACTTTCCAAGGAAAGGGGTTCCGTGAAATGCTGGGAGATATAATGGAATACTTGGAAAGAAAGCCCCATTTCCACATGCTTATTAATGGAAGCCAGATTCATTGCTCCTAATAAATAGGAAAGAAACAGGTGCAAATACCCAATTTTCAGCCTTTCTACCTTATCAGTGGGCAATTTCATCATTTTCCGCACCAGCTCTGCCGTTTCCGGATCCTGCTGATTAGCCGGCAGATAAGCACTCTTGGGCACCATGGTGCGGAATGTATTATGAAATTCCTGAATCATGCCGGGCACGAAGATCATGGTCAGGCCATCAATATCTTCCTGCACTTCATCATAGCTGTGAGGTACCGTGGGAAACACCACTGCGATATCCCCCGGCTGCAGGCTGACCTTCTCCCCCGCAATGGTCATCTTCAGATAGCCATAGGTGGGACATACGATTTCCACCACATCATGAACGTGCATGGGAAAAGGATGTTCACAGATAGGGCCGAGAAAAAACTCGTTTAACTTGTCATATGGATTATCTTCATAAAACACAGAGGGCATTTTTTTGCACATCCTTTCTCATTTCTGTCCTGTTTGCAGTTTACAGCAAGTTTTCATCTTTGTAAAGAAGAAGGATATTTTTGTCTCTTATCTGTTTTCTTAACGTACGAGCAACATAAAAGTTAACTATTATGAGTTAATCTTTTGCGCATGAATATTCTATAATTGTATCAACTGGGAGAGATATTCCCAAAATATCAAAAAGGAGAGAGAAACAATGCGCAAACTGTTAGCAGCCCTCTTGGCCCTCGTGATGCTTTTGTCCATGGCTTCTGTTGCCCTGGCTGAAGATCCCATCACCGTCACTGTGTTCCGCGGCGATCCCGGCGATCAGCCCACCAGCGACAACAAAATCTACAAGATGATCGAAGACGAATTCGGTATCACCTTTGAAATCGAATTCCTGGCTGGCGACCTGGACGAAACTCTGGGCACCAAACTGGCCAACGAAGACTATCCTGATCTGTTCGACGGCGGCAACTCTGCTGAAAAGCTCATCAACGCCGGCGCTCTGATCAACCTGCTGCCCTACATCACCGAGGAAGGCACCCCCAACCTCTACAAGCACATCAACATG
Source organism: Clostridia bacterium (assembly GCA_045590215.1). Taxonomy (GTDB): domain Bacteria; phylum Bacillota; class Clostridia; order Christensenellales; family Aristaeellaceae; genus RUG563. The sequence continues at coordinate 25,068 of JAZNQO010000023.1, forward strand.
GTTCGCGATAGCATCGTTACCACGAACGAAGATGGTGAAGAAGTTCTTTACATCGTTCCCAACTATGGTATCAACTATCAGCGTCAGGTTGTGAATTCTTGCAACGGCCCCGCTTTCTTCATCCAGAAGCAGGTTCTGGCTTGGGACAACTATCCCCAGATCAAGACCCTGAATGAATACTTCGATCTGATCGAACGTTTCATCACCGCTAACCCCACCAATGCTAATGGTGCCGCTTACGAAGGCTTCGCCATCCTGTGCGAAGACTGGCGTCACTTCTGCCTGATCAACCCCGTGCAGCACCTGATGGGCCAGCCCAACGAAGGCGAAGTTTTCATCAACCGCACGGCCAATGCTGAAGGCATCTACGAAGTTGAAACCTTCATCGACAAGGACTATGCAAAGCCCTACTATGCCAAGCTGAACGAAATGTACAACAAGGGCCTCATCAACAAGGACACCTTCGTCATGACCTATGACCAGTACATTGAAAAGCTGTCCAACGGCACCGTTCTGGGTATGTTCGACCAGACCTGGGACTTCGGCACCGCTACTGCTGCTCTGGAAACTGCCGAGATGCATGAAAACACCTACGTGGCTCTGCCCCTGGTGTATGACGAAAGCTATGGCTTCGGCGCCATCTCTGAACAGTATCTGAACGGCGCTGTGCCCAACAAGGACCGCGGCTTCGGCATCTCCACCTCCTGCGAATATCCCGAACGCATGATTGCTCTGTTTGAAGCTCTGCTGAGCGACGAATGGCAGAAGATCCTGCAGTGGGGTATCGAAGGCGAAGACTACTATGTAGAAAACGGCCGTATGCTCATGACCAAGGAACAGTACGCCGTGCGTTCCGACGCTACCTGGAAGATGGCCAACCAGGCTCTCGCTATCTGGGAATCTGCTCCCAAGAAGCAGGGCGTCATGGATGATGGCAACTACTGGACTCCCAGCGATCAGGACGAAATCCTGCAGCTCACCATGAGTGACTATGACAAGGCTTTCCTGGCCGCTTACGGCTACGGCAAGTGGGCTGATTTCTTCAATACTCCCTGCGAACTGGCTCCCTGGGGCGAAGCTTGGCAGATCGACTCTGCTCCCATCGTTGATGACAACAACGACTTCCTGGCCATCCAGGATCAGTGGCTGCCCAAGATCATCATGAGTGCTGATCAGGCTGAACTGGACGCCAACTGGGCTGCTTTCGTTGCTGAAATCGCTCCTTATGCTAAGGTTAAGGCCGAATTCATGCAGGAAGAAGTTAACAAGCTCGTGGCTCAGAGCCAGAAATAATTAATCTACCTTTACGCTACGGGGAGGGAGAAATCTCTCCCCGTAGTTTTTCAGAAAGGAGCAACCAACGATGACCGGAGCAGTTAATAACACACCGCTTCTGCCAAAAAAGAAAAAGAGCATTTGGAAAGTTCTATGGAATCAGAAGCTTCTGATGATCATGTCTGTTCCAGTCCTGCTTTACGTCCTCTTTTTCAACTACTACCCCCTGTGGGGCTGGCGGTATGCTTTCCAGAACCTGAACCTCAATAACTTCAAAAAGGGTGCCGATTGGATTGCCTTTGGCAACTTTGAATGGCTGTTCAATCGTCCGGACTTCATCAACAGTATCCGCAACACCCTTGCCATGAGCACCATCAATCTTGTCTTTGGCACACTGGCTGCTATTTTGCTGGCTATCTTCCTCAACGAAGTTCGTCTTCGTTCCTTTAAGCGTACGGTGCAAACCGTTACCTATCTCCCCCACTTCCTGAGCATGGTTATCGTGGTCGGCATGGCGCAGAACATGTTCGCCTCCAACGGCCCCATTAACCAGGTTCTGATGGCATTACACATAACCGATGAAAAGATTTTCTGGCTGGGTGAAGGAAAATACTTCTGGTTCATGGTGGCTGTCATCAACATCTGGAAAGAAGTGGGCTGGAACTCCATCATCTATATCTCCACCATGACTTCCATTGACCCCACCCTCTACGAAGCCGCCTCCATTGACGGCGCAGGCCGCTTCCAGCGGATTCTGCATGTTACGCTGCCCGGCATCAAGTCCACCTTCGTGGTGCTGCTGATTATGAACATCGGCCACTTGATGGAAGCTGGCTTTGAAATCCAGTATCTGTTGGGCAACGATCAGGTTATCGACTTCTCACAAACCATTGACGTGTTTGTTATGAAATATGGTGTTTCCAGCGGTAACTATGGCCGTGCCATTGCCGCCGGTATGTTCAAGAGCATCGTTGGCATTATCCTGCTCCTTGGCGCAAACTTCATCGCCAAGAAGCTGGACGAAGATACTTTGCTGTAAAGGAGGCGTGAATGATGACTACTACTACTTTGAAGCGAAAAAAAGTCAAGCATCCTATGCAGCAGGATCGGGTTTTCCCCATCATCAACGGTATTCTTCTTTGCGTCCTGATGTTCATCACCCTCTATCCCGTGCTCAATACCATTGCCATTTCCTTCAACGACGGTATTGACGCCGTCCGCGGCGGCATCGGCATCATCCCCCGCCAGTTCAGCACGGAAGCTTACAAGAGCCTGCTGGGCGACGAACTGACGTGGAATGCCTTCGGCATTTCTGTTGCCCGTACGGTGCTGACAACGGTTATCAACCTGATTCTCACTTCCATGCTGGCCTTCGCTTTGAGCCGCAAGGAATATGTGCTGCGCAAGTTCATCACCATCGTTCTGGTTATGACCATGTATGTAAATGCCGGTCTGATCCCCAATTACCTGCTGATCTCCAAAACGCTGAAGCTGACCAAGACCTTCTGGGTATACATCATCCCCACCATGTTCTCCTGCTTCAACATGATTATTCTGCGCACTTACATTTCCGGCCTGCCCGAAGCCCTGTGCGAATCTGCCCGCATTGACGGTGCCAATGATATGCGCATCTTCTGGCAGATCATCTTCCCCCTGTGTACGCCGGTGCTGGCCACGGTGGCTCTGTTCGTGGCTGTTGGCAGCTGGAACCAGTGGTTCGACACCCAGCTGTATAACGGCAGCAAGAAGAACCTGTACACCCTGCAGTACCTGCTGAAGATGAAGCTGGCTACTTCCATGCAGAGTGCCAATGCTGCTCATTCTTCTGTTGACGCTCTGGCTGCTCAGGCGGCCAGCAAGTCCACCCCCACTACCATCCGCTGCGCCATCACCGTGGTTTCCGCTTTGCCTATCATGGTGGTTTATCCCTTCCTGCAGCGTTACTTCGTAACCGGCATGGTGCTGGGCGGCGTAAAGGGCTGATCTTCACAAGTTTCAACAACAAAGAGGAACTGTTTCTCACGAAGCAGTTCCTTTTTCATTTGCAATTGTTACCATTGTAACAGCCCACTTCGCTTGTATTTGTAACACTTTTGTAATATAATAGAGAGGAAGAAAAGACCATCGGAGGTGAAAACGATGAAACGCACATTCTTTTTTCTGCTCGTTTTTCTTTCTCTTTTTTCTTTATCTACCGTTTTTGCGGAAAAGGCGAAGGTTGAAACGCCCGGCGGCTGGCTGAACATGCGTGCCAAGCCCAGCACCCAAGCCGTTCCCCTGAAGCAAGTACCCAACCGCACCACCGTCACCTATCTGGAACAAACGGATGACACATGGAGCAAAATCACCTATCAAGGCATCAGCGGCTATGTGCAGACGAAATATATCGTTCTTTTGCAAATTCCGCAGGGAAAAGTTTTGTATCCCAATCCCATTGATTCCCTTTTCATCCGCAGTGCCGGCTCCGACGACAGCCAAATTCTTGCAGAAATTTCCTCGCAAGTTCCGCTGACCGTTTTGCAATCGGACGATGACTGGACCCTTGTCTCCTTCAAAACGCAAGATAACGAAACCAAGGAAGGCTACATCCGCACGGAACACATCATCGACCAGCACACTACGGCCCAGAAATATCCTTCCTATCTCAACGAAGAAGGCATTGTGGTATCCGGGCAGGTGCTGTATCACGAACCCAGCAAATCTGCCGCATCAACGGTTGCGCTGCCCAAGGGCTTTCAGGTGAAGGTTTTGTATATGGACGGCGATTGGTGCAAGGTGCAGGCAGATAACATCACCTACGGCTTCTTGCCCGTTTCTGCCCTGAACCTGACCGGCGAAAAAGCAAAGGAAGAAAACAACCTCCAATCCTATACCGCCACTTACTATCTGTGCACCGTGCCCAGCGGCAATTTGCCTGTTTATGTGGAACCCACCGGCAAATTAGAAGAAAACCTGCGCAAAACCATCACTGTTGATCCCAATCAAAAGCTGCCCGTCATTCATCAGTCCTATCAAAGCCATGGGGTAACGTGGGCAGAGGTTATTTGCGACGGTCACGTTTATTGGACGCCTGCTTCCTCCCTTTCCGTTACGGACGAAACCAACACCATGCACTACGACCGCCCTGTGGAGAACTTTACAGGCGGCGTGGTTTACGCCAAAGAGGGAGCCAAGCTGTATGCCTCCGGAAGCCGTTTTTCCAAGGTACTCGCCACCATTCCGGCGGGAACAGAGCTGCTGGCCGGGCTTCGCAACACCTGTATTTCCGTCACCTATAACGGCCAAAACGGCTATATGCTATATGAAGACGTGGTTTGCGGTCTGGCGCAATACATGGATCAGGATGAAGAATGGTATTACTGGGAACATCTGAACGATCCTGCCCCCAGCCCTTCCCCCACGCCCTTGCCCGTCTATGACGAAAGCCGGCATATTTCCCAAAGCAAAGCCCGTTCCTTGGCAGATACCGCCCTGAAAAGTGCCTATCAGGCCAAGATCACCTCGGATATGCAGGTAAACCACGATAAAGTGAAATCGAGCCGGGGCAAGGAAGGCCCCTTCTACGAATTTGCCTATTTCAAAGACGGCAAATATCTCTATAACGTGCTCATTCACGCTGAAACCGGCGAGGCAGCCTTCACCGCCGATTATACGAACTTTCACCAAACGTCCTCCCACGCCACGGAAAAGCCCCGTCCTGCTCCCAACAATGCAGGAGAAATCAGCGCAAGCAAGGCACGCAACACGGCAGATTCCTTGCTGCGCTCCACTTACGGCGGCTTTGACGATCACACCTATAACGTGGTCAATGAGCGGTTTGATAAAATGCCCGATTATAACGAGCCCGTATTCCGGCTGAGTTATTATGCCGGAGAAAACTTCGCCTACACCTGCGTCGTCGGAGCAAAGAGCGGCAAAGTGCTCTATCATACGGATATATGGAGCGGAGCCAATACGGAGCTGGATTATTCCACCCCCACGCCGCCGCCCATCTATGAATCCACCATTGATATCGGCAAAGACCGAGCCATCAGCATTGCCAAGAACGCTTTGGCCGGGAAATACCCCGATTTCAACGCCAACGGCATCATCAGAACCGATTGCACCCTGCACACGGAGCACGGCCATCTTCCCCTGCCATATTATTACATCAATTTCTTTGTCAGCGATACAGACTTTTACAGCTGCGCCGTCAATGCCTACACTGGCGAAGTGCAGGAGACCTCCGGCAATCTCCCCGGCGAAGGCAACGGCTGATATCGTTCCCCTAAAAAAGCATTGCAAATGAAAAAGCTGCTTCTTTTCATCCAAGAAGCAGCTTTTCTTTACTTATGATATTTTTCCCCGGCGTTGATTTTGCAGCCCCGATACAATTGCTCCAATAGCAGCACCCGTGCCAGCTGATGGGGAAAGGTCATTTTCGACAGGCTCATCTGGTCATCAGCACGCTGCAAAACAGCCTTGGAAAGCCCCAGACTGCCGCCAATCACAAACACCTGCCGGCCGCCTCGCATATCCCCCTGCCGCAGCTTTTCCGCAAATTGCTCGCTGGTAAACTGGGGGGCATTGATGCACATGGCCGTCACATGGTCGCCGGGCTTGAGGGAGCGAAGGATGCTCTCCCCTTCCCTGTCCACGATCTTCTGCCTGTCGGCATCGGAGGCATTTTGCGGCTCCGGCAAATCCGGCAATTCAACAACCTCCGTTTTGCCGAACCGGGAAAGCCGCTTCAGATATTCCTCTGCCGCCCCGGCATAATATTTTTCCCGCAATTTTCCCACGCACACAATGGCTGCGTTCATCTTTCCATCAGCTCCATCACCGCCGTCAAATCCGGCAGCACATGATCCACAAACTTTTCCAAAGCCGCTGTATAGGGCAGCACATCCGGTACCATGCACACCTGCATCCCGGCTGCCCGTCCGGCTTTCACGCCGTTATAACTGTCTTCCAACACGAGGCATTCTTCCGGCCATACATTCAGCCTTTCCGCTGCCTTCAAAAACACGTCCGGCTCCGGCTTGGACGGCATGCCCACCGCCGTGAGCAGCACATCGAACCTGTCTTTGATGCCTACGCTTTCCAAATACAGCGCAATGGTTTCCATCTTGCTGGAAGAAGCTACCGCTGTGGGAATTTTCTTTTCCTTCAGGTATGAAAGCAATTCCAATGCGCCTTTTTTCAGGGGAATTTCGCCCTTTTCCGCTTTCCCGTGCATGAAAGCATGAAAATCCCGGAACAGTTTTTCGGTGTCCAGCCCCGGAAAATGCCCCTGCAAAAGAGCACTGCTTGCTTTCGTGGTGATCCCGATGCACTGCTTGCTGATTTCTCTTGACACCTGAAAGCCCTGCAAAGCAGCGCAGGCCTCAATGCCATCAAGCCCCAGCCATTCGCTGTCCATCAGCAGGCCGTCCATATCAAAAATTACGGCTGCAATCTTCATCATTCCCTCACGGTAAACGGGTCAATCAAGAAATCATGCAAGGCTTCTCTGTTGGCAATATAATCAATCTGCTGGGTAGCCATGCTGGCAACAGGCATGGGTTCAAAGGTGCCGTCAATGGGCATGCGGATGGATTCAACGTCCGTTCCCTTCATGTACATCGCCAATTCCAACGCATCCATGGTGTCCGTAACGGACATATTGGTGAGCACCGTGTTTTCCAGAATCACGTCCAGGAGAGCCACCGCTTCGTCGTAGGTGATATCTTTCAGGCTGTCCGCAATGGTGGTCAAAACCGTGCGCGCCCTGCGAGTGCGGCCAACATCTTGCGTTTCCCCGTCGATATTGGCAATTTTGCGGATGCGCATGTAAATAACCGCCGCATGGCCGGTGAAATGATAGGTTCCGGCTCCCCGAAGTTCGGGAGAAGTGGAAGAGGCGGAGAGGGGGTAATTGCGCAGGTAATTGGCTTCCCGTGCCGTAATCTCAATATCCACGCCGCCAATGGCGTTGATAATGTTTTCTACCTGCCTAAAATCCACCACGATGTACTTTTCAATTTCCAGATCAAAATGGGTGCTCAGGGTGTCCACCAAGGCCTGAATGCCCTTTTCCCCCCGGCCAAAATTATCCAGAATGTTATTGAGCCTGCCAAAATCGCCATCCGGTCGCTGGATCAGCATATCCCGGATAAAGCTGGTCAGCATCACACGGCCTGCATATTCATCCACTGTCACTAAAATCATCCCGTCGGTGTGATTGCCGGATTTTTTCAAATCCGCAGCCCAGGAATCAATGCAGATCAGCATATAATGATGAATCCCGGCCGGGGTTTTGCGGATTTCGTCCTTGGGGATTACAGGGATGGGATTAGGTTTATCCGCATTCGCATAGGCAGAGGGCACTGCCGCCATCAGGCAAATAAATGCCATCATCAAAACCATGAACCGCTTCATGCTTCCGCTTCCTCCACATATTTTTCCAGAGCCACGCCGGTTTCCCCGAAAATTTCCAAGGAGAAATCATCAGGATAACCCTGCTCATACACAACCCTCTTGATGCCTGCGTTCACAATCATCTTGGCGCAGATAGAGCAGGGCTGATGGGTGCAATAGAGCGTAGCCCCGTCAATGCTGATGCCCAGCTTTGCCGCCTGCAAAATGGCGTTTTCTTCGGCATGGGCAGCATAGCAGACTTCTGCCCGTGTGCCGCTGGCAATGCCCAGCTTACGGCGCAGGCATTCGCCCTTTTCCCGGCAGGTTTTCATCCCGGCCGGAGCACCGTTATAGCCGGTGGTCATGATGCGCTTATCCTTCACAATCACGGCCCCGATGGCTCTCCCCGGAGCATAGCAGCTGGTCCATGTGGCGATGAGCCGAGCCATTTCCATAAAACGCTTGTCCCACTTATTCATTTGTTTCCATCTCCCAATCTTTCACAAATTCGCAAATCAGCCGGGCACTGGCCATGGCTGCGTCCTGCATGTTCAAAAGGTATTCCCTGCCGGTGTCATGGGTTTCATCGGAAATGCCCCGGTATTCCCCAAAGGGCACCTGCATTTCATAGCAAACCTGGGCAATGGCTCCGCCCTCCATATCGCAGGCGGCTGCGCCGTAAAGCCCGGCCAAAGCATATTTCTTTTCCAAAGAAGCCACGAATTGATCCCCCGTTACCACGTTAGCCCGGTAGGGCGTATAGCCCAGCTTCTCCGCCGCTTGCATCAGGGCTTCCGTCACCCTTTTTTCGCAGGGGATATGCACCAGATTGATGCCGGAAATCAGCCCCATGGGGTCGCCCACGGGCGTGGTGTCCATATCGTGCTGCACGGCACTGTCCGCCACCACAATATCCCCCACCTTCAGCTCGTCAATCAACGCCCCGGCCACGCCGATATTCACAATCACTTCCGGCTGCCAGCGCATAATCATGCTCTGGGCGCACATGGCGGCATGCACCTTGCCCACGCCGCAGCGGCCCACCACGCATTCTTTCCCAAACATCTTTCCCACATAAAAACGGGCAAAGCCGATTTTTTCTTCCTGCACATCGGCCATTTTTTCCGTCAGCAGCTTCACTTCCGCATCCATGGCACCAATGATACCAATCATTTGCTTTTCTCCTTATATCCGCTCGTAATATTGCAAAAGGTTTTCCCCGGCAATGCCCCGGATCATCTTTTCATCCAGGCCGTATTTGCGTAAATCCTCCATAAGCATCGGGAAATCCTGGGGGCCATTCAGCCCTTCCGGCTTCATTTCAATGCCGTCAAAATCCGACCCAAAGCCGATTTTCCCTTCGCCGCCCATCTCCAGCATATGCAGGATATGGCGGCACACGTCGCTTCTTTTTGCCTTTTCATCCTGCCGCAAAAAGGCTGGATAGAAATTGACCCCCACATAGCCGCCTGCTTGAAACAGAGCTTTTAATTGATCATCCGTCAGATTCCTTACATGATCGCACAACGCCCGGCAGCAGGAATGGCTGGCCAGCGGCACAATGCCCATGTCCAATAACTCATAAAAGCCTTTTTCATTAAGATGAGAAACGTCCACCGCCATCTTCAGCCGCTGCATTTCCTTGACCGCTTCCCGGCCAAACGGCTTCAAGCCGGAGGAAGCATCCATGCAGGCTGGGGTCGCCACGCAGTTCTCATAATTCCATGTGAGAGCCGCCATGCGTACGCCCTCTTTTTTCCATTCGGCAATTCTTTCGCCCTTGCCGTCCAGCAAATCGCATCCTTCCACGGACAGCATGAAGGCAGCTTCCCCGTCTTTAGCTTCTTTCAGGTCAAACACCTGCCGAAAGCCAGCTGCTTTCATTTCTTCCTTCTTTTGCAGCATCTTCTGAAAGGCCAGCGAAATGGCAGGCAGTTCTTTGCTTCCGCCAACGAACATGGCCATCACCTGTACCGAAACGCCGCCCTTTTGCAGCTTTTCGTATGTTACGTCCATTTCTTCGTCGTTCTCCGGGAAACACAGCCGATACAGCGTATCCGCATGGGTGTCAAACAGCAGCATCAAAAGGCCCCCTTTCATGTGCCGCCTCCATTATAGCATATTTTTCCCCTGCCCACAATACACAGACGCAAGGAAGTGCATCAAAGCCGCCGAAAATTTACAATCGCATCCTGCCGCCGAAAAAATCACCAGCAGATTATGCACAAAAAATGTACAATTATTTTGAATTTCTGTGGATAGAAGGGTAGTATTTTTTTGCATTCCGTGCTATAATAAGGTAAGATTGGTTGAATATAGGTTCAGGCGGCTAATGAAGGCGGCCGAATTGAATACAGTATCAATACGATCGTGCATTTTACCCCTTTTTTGTGTTATTTTTGAAAGGAGATTCCGATGGCAAAGACACCCAAATTGAGGATCATTCCCCTGGGCGGCGTAGACGAAATCGGTAAAAATATGACGGCCTTTGAATACGAAGATGATATTCTGGTCGTCGATTGCGGCTCTATTTTCCCCAAGGAAGATATGCTGGGCATTGACCTTGTCATTCCCGATACCACTTATCTGGTTTCCAATCGGCATCGGGTAAAGGGCTATGTGTTTACTCACGGCCATGAAGACCATATTGGTGCCACGCCCTATGTGCTGTCCCAAGTGCCTGCGCCCATCTGGGGCACCCGGCTGACCCTTGCGCTGATTGATTTAAAGCTGCGTGAGCATCGGGTGAACGGCATCCAGTATAACGCCGTGCAGCCGAGAGACGAAGTAAAGATCGGCCAGTTCACGGTGAAGTTCATCAAGGTAAACCACTCCATTTCCGGTGCCTGTGCGCTGGCTATTTCCTGCCCAGCCGGCACGGTTGTCCATTCCGGCGACTTCAAAATTGACTATACCCCCGTGGACGGCGAAGTGACAGACCTTTCCACGCTGGCCGCCGTTGGCGATAAAGGCGTTCTTTGCCTGATGTGCGAAAGCACCAATATCGAACGCCCCGGCTATACCATGAGTGAACGCAAAATCGGCGAAACCTTCGTCAATCAGTTCCGAAATGCCCGTGGCCGGGTCATCGTCGCCATGTTTTCCAGCAACATCCATCGCCTGCAGCAGGTCATTGACAGCGGCATCCGTTTTGGCCGCAAGGTTTGCTTCGTTGGCCGCAGCATGATTTCCGTCAGCCGGGTGGCCATGCAGCTGGGCGAGCTTTCCATCCCCTCCGGCTATATGGTGGAGCTGGACGATCTGGACAGCTATCCCGATGATGAGCTGCTCATCCTCACCACCGGCAGTCAGGGCGAACCCATGAGCGGCCTGACGCGTATGGCCTTCTCCGAGCACCGCAAACTGCAAATCAAGCCCAGCGATAAAGTTATCATTTCCGCAACGCCCATCCCCGGCAACGAAAAGTTCGTTTCCCGTGTGATTAACCAGCTCTATCGCTGCGGTGCGGAAGTGATTTACGAATCCATGGCGGAAGTGCACGTTTCCGGCCACGCCTGTCAGGAAGAAATCAAGCTGATGCACACGCTGGTGCGTCCCAAATATTTCATTCCCATCCATGGCGAATATCGCATGCTCTGGCAGCATGCGGAGCTGGCCGAAACTCTGGGCATGGAACGGCAGAATATCGTGCTGCCTGCCGCCGGGCAAGTGATTGAAATGGGCCAGGACAGCCTTGCCATCGCAGGCACCGTGCCCACGGGCGAAGTGCTGGTGGACGGCCTTGGCATTGGCGACGTTTCCAATATCGTGCTGCGTGACCGCAAACACCTTTCCCAGGACGGCCTGATTATCGTGGCTATGGCCTTTGACCGCACCAACGGCATTCTGGTTTCCGGGCCGGATGTGATCAGCCGCGGCTTTGTGTATGTCCGTGAAAATGAAGATATTATCGAGTCCACACGGGATGTGGTGCGTGCCATCATCGCCAGCTATGACCGCATTGAGGGCAGCGATTGGCCCTCCATCAAAAACCGCATCAAGGACGAACTGCACCGCTTCATCTATGAAAAGATCAAACGCAATCCCATGATTTTGCCCATCATTGTGGATCTGGGCTGATCGTCGCAGTAAATCTTCCAATCATAAAACCGCCTTTATCCGGCGGTTTTTTCAATGAAAAAGGAGACGTTTTCATCCGTCTCCTCATTTCTCTTGCGCGTTTTATTCCTTTTCGCTGGTCAGGAACTTATAGGTAATGGCAGCCAGCACACCGCCAACCAAGGGAGCCAGAATGAACACCCAGATGTTCTTGAGGGCTTCGCCGCCAACGAACAGGGCAGGACCGAAGCTGCGAGCAGGGTTCACGGAAGTGCCCGTGAAGGAGATGCCCAGAATGTGCACCAGCACCAGTGTCAGGCCAATCACGATACCGGCCACGGAACCGTTTTCCTGCTTGCTGGTCACGCCCAGAATGGCGATAACGAACACGAAGGTCAAAATCACTTCAATCACAAAGGACAAGCCGATATTGCCGTTATACAGCGCATTGGCACCCAGACCGCTGTCCTTGCCCACGATGGCCATCAGCACGGCGGCACCGGCGATAGCACCGGCAAACTGGGCAATCACATAGCCCACAAAATCCTTCAGGCTGATTTTCCCGCTCACCAGCATGGCGATGGACACGGCAGGATTGATGTGGCAGCCGGACACATTGCCGATGGAGTAAGCCATGGCAACGATCACCAGACCAAAGGCCAGCGCAGTCAACAGATACCCGGTACCGGCGGCGGCATTGCAGCCAACCACAGCAGCCGTGCCGCAGGCGAACAGCACCAGCACGAAAGTGCCAATGAATTCAGCTACATACTTTTTAATAGCAGTCATGACAAACATTCCTCCTTTTGCGTTTCGAGCATATGCTCAACTCAATTATTATATCGCTTTCTGCACAAAAAAGCAAGCATCCCCAAAGACGCTTGCCAAGATATTGAACTACTCATCGGATGGTCCTATCCATTTTCTTTATCACCTGCACCAGCGGCATAATCATCAGTCCCATAGCCAGATTGGAAAAGCCGTGCATCAGGTCGTAAGGCAGCCCTTGGATGATCCATCCGATCATCCCCTGCCAGTTCAGGCCAGAAATGATGGCCTGTGCCGGGGCGTACAGAACGCCAAACAAAAACCCGTGGGCACCGCACACCAGTGCATACACAATGGCTGCCGTTTGGGGTTTCATCTGCTTTGGCAGCAGCATCACGCCTGCCCAGAGCACCGTCCAGATGTACAGATACGGCAGCCACCATGTGTTGAAGCCGCCGAAAAGCCCTTCCAGCAGCACAAATGTGTACAGCGGGAACAGTGCTTTTTTCCGGTAAACCACCGTCAACACCACAATGAACATGGACACCAGATGGATATTGGGCAGGGCGGCCATCACCTGACGGGACACATACATCACAGCCCCCATCAGCCCGAACAAAACCATCTGCCTCGTGCTGATACGCACCTTACTTTTCCACCTTCATCATGTAAGTGCTGCCCTCTACGATTTCCGTCACATCCACGCCGGTCATGGCGTATGCGCCGTCAATGTAGAAAGCCCAGTAGGTCTGATTCACATCGTAATCGGCCATGATGCCGTTCACTTTTTTCACATACAGCCCGTATGGGCCCTTTTCGCCTTCAATCAGCTTTGCATCCAGCAACGCTTCCCCCACCATCTTCTTATCCGTTTTCACGGTGACGGTAATTTGATTGCCGTCATGATCTTCAACCACAAAGGGAAAGGAAACCTTCCCTTCGCCCACCACATCGCCGTCTTTCACAAGGGCCACGCTCTGGGTTTGGGCTGTTTCCGGGGCATTTTTTCCGCCGATTACGCCGCTTGCAACCAGTGCCACAGCCGCAATGAGCACCACGCAAAGGACGATGAGCAGAAGTTGCAGTTTCTTGTTTTCTTTCAGCTTCATTCCTTTTCGTCTCCTTTTGTTATTTATTCCCTTTTTCCGTTTATTCCTTTGGCTGGCTCTCGCAGCACCGGGATGAAAAAAGAGCTTCGGCTGCCAAATATTCCGGCTCGGCAGCCCCTTCCCGCCCTTCTCGGCAAATCTTGCCAATGGCGTTTCCCCGGCTTGCGGCACCGGGTCAGGGAAAGGGGGGATGTCTGCCTCACGGCGACGGGCTCGCACAGGTCTTCCACCTGTTTCCTTGCACAGCCAGATGAAATCATACCACGTTTTTCATTTCTTTGCAAATAATAAAACAAAGCGGTGCTTCCTTTTTCGGAAAACACCGCTTTGATCTTTTATTGATATTTGATAACGGTCTGCCGGATGATTTCTTCCATTTCCGGCATTTTCTTTTTCATATCCTTGGCAAGGGCAATCTGGCATCTGGTGCGCACCAAACTATGGCCGGGATAGGCGCAATAGAAATAGGGATCGCCGTTCAGATAGTCCGTCAGAAAGCGCACGGCCAGTTCCACGGTCAGGGCAAAGCTGCTCAAGGCGAAGGTGTTCACTTCCTGTTTGGTAAAGCCCTTGGCCGTGGGCTTCAAAAAGCCCTCCGCAAAGGCACGGAACAAGTTCAAATCGCAGGAAACAAGGCTTACATCCTTTTCGTCCTCTGCTGCCGTATTGGTGATGGAGCGGATGGCGTCCCCGAAATCATTTCCGGCAAGCCCCGGCATCACCGTGTCCAGGTCAATCACCACCAACGCCCTTTTATCCTTCTCGTCAAAAAGCACGTTGTTCACTTTTGTGTCGTTGTGGGTCACTCGAAGGGGCAACTCCCCCTGCCTTTGCAAGCGGCAAAGGGTGCAGGCTTCTTCCCGCACTTCTTCCAGATAGGTCAGTTCTTCCGCCACTTCCTTTACACGCCCGGCCTTATCGGCTGAAACAGCGGCATCCAGTGCTTCATAACGCTTTTCGGTGTTATGAAAATCCGGGATCGTTTCATGCAGAAGGGAGGCGTTAAACCGGGAGAGCATTTCCTGAAATTCCCCGAAAGCAAAGCCTGCATTGCGCACCAGCGTTTCATCCCGTGTTTCGCTGTACACTGCCGACGGAACGAAATTGAACAGCCGCCAGATAGCTTCCCCATCCCGGATGAAATTTTTGCCGTTCCTTGTGTGATGATAATGCAGGTTCACCCTGCCGGGATCCTCCATCCGCAAATGCCGGGTAACAAGATCAATATTCTCCATCACGTTTTCCGGGCTTTTGAACACAAACGTGTTCACCCGCTGCACAATATACGTCTTTTTCGGGCCCATTTCTCTTGCATAGGTCACTTTATAGGTTTTATTGATGTTCCCAATTTTTAATTCTTCCCAGCTGTCCAAGGTGCCTTCAATCCGAAATGCGGCGCAAACCTGTGCCAGCTTATCCTGCATGGTTTCTTCACTCCCATATCCGTCGGTTCAGGTAAAGGTGATAAAGTGGCTCCGCTTCGCTTTTTCCCCGGCTTCCAGACGAATAAAGCCGAATTTCTTGTCGATTTCATAGGGCGCATCCGTCAAGTCCGGCGCATTGCACCAGGGCTCAATGCAAAGATAGGGTGCCTGCATATTGGGCTTTGTCCAGAACATCGTCACAGGATGCCCCGGTGCTTCCACCCGCACACACCGGCCATCGCCGCCCCGGATTTCCACGCCCTTGCTTTTCAGATGCTTGAATACCAGCGCATCCACGGTATAATCGCTGTAGCGAAGGGGCAAAACCTTCGTGCTTTCCGCCATGCAAACAGGCTCCGGCAGAATGCTGTTCCCTTCAATCACATAGCGATCCAATCTTTCTTCTTCGTCAAAATGCACGGCATATTTTTCAATACCGCCGGGCAGCAGATAGGCTTCGTGGGCCCCGATGCTGAAATAGAAGGGCTCCTGCTGCAAATTATCCACGCTGTATGTCACTTCCAGCGTATCCCCTTCCGCCCGGAAAATGGCGCGCAGGGCGTATTCAAAGGGGAAGCCTTCGTGCTTGTCGGTCATGAGGAAGATGGCTTCGTTTTCCTTCACGCTTTCCACCTGCCATTCCCTGCGCCGCACAAAGCCGTGCTTGGGCATGGAATAGCGTTTGCCCTGCCAGAGGTAATAATCATCCCTAAGGCCGCCGGCCACCGGGAACAGGATGGGGGCCCGGCCGCTCCAGACATTTTCATCCCCCTGCCACATTCTTTCCCGGCCTTCTTTATCCAGAACGGATTGTATTTCCGCGCCCACGGAAGAAATAACAACGGTCAAATGCGCACTTCTGATTGTAATCCTTTCCATGGCGATTCTCCTTTATCAGCGGTAATAGCGGTTAGCCGGCTTATGGGTTTTCACCCTTCTGCGATGATGAATTTTACTGCGCAGGAATTTCAGCACCTTCACCAACAGGTAAATCCCAAAGGCCGGTAAAATCAAATGCAGGAAGATCAATTCAAAGGTGATCCGGGGGAAAGGATTGGGGTCGTTTTCCGCATTGGCGATGATCTGAGCAATGGTGGGGATCAATTGCTCACGAGCCGCCACGCTGCGGCTGGCCAGCAGTTCATACACCACAGGGGATGCGCCATCCTCCGGGTAATAGGTTAGCGTGCCCATCACTTCCCCGGCCTCAATGGGTGCCCGGAAAGGCCGGGTGTAGGTCGTCACAGTGATGTCGTTGAAATTCTGCTTCCAATATTCTAATTTATCGTTGCTGGTTACAACCAGGTCGTGTACGTTCTTGTCCACCTGCCGCAATTTCAGCTCCAGCCGTCCCACTTCCGGGTCGTCCAGTGCAAAGCTCTGAATATCAATCACCTTGGGATTCATGGCGTAGATTTCTGCAATGCTGGTGCTGGTATACTGGGAGAAGCCGTAATCCATCAGCTTGATGGCGTCGGTATAGCGAGCCTTATCCGTGGTGCAGCCAAGCACCACCGCAATCAGCGTCACGCCGTCCTTGCTGGCCGAGGCCACAAAGCAGCGTCCGGCGGCACTGGTGGTGCCCGTCTTGACGCCGGTAGCATATTCGTAATAGGTGCCCGATTCCTTTTCCGCAGGCAGGATAAACTTAACCCCCGTCTGGATTTCCCGGCTGCGGTAAATATTGTCTTTGGGGATGGTATAGCTGGTGGTGCCTACGATTTGCCGGAAAGTCGCGTTCTGCATGGCCACACGGGTTATGATGGCCAAATCCCGTGCGGTAGAAAAATGATTGGCGTCCGTCAGGCCGTTGGCGTTCACGAAATGGGTGTTTTTGCATCCTAAAGCCATGGCCGCCTGATTCATGTAATAGCAATAATTATCCACGCTGCCTGCGATGCCTTCGGCAATGGCCGTTGCCGCATCGTTACCGGACAGCATCATGGCAGCATACATCAAATCAATCAGCCGCATTTCTTCCCCGGCGGCCAACTTGGCCGTGGATTCGTCTTCCGCCACATTCACGGCGTTTTCGCTGACGATTACTTTGGTTTCCTTGTCCGCCATGGTGAGCCCCAGCCACACCGTCATGATCTTCGTGGTGGACGCCGGGTGCATCACCGCATCCGGGTTTTTCCCGAAAATCATTTCCCCCGATTCCGCTTCAATCAGGATGGCCGCAGAGGCATTCAGATGCCCTTCGGCCAGCAGTTCTGGGTGATTGGGGTCATATTCATCCGCATGCGCCGCCGGAAAAAGGGACAGCAAAAGCAGCATTGCCATCAGCAATACTAAAAGCCGCTTTCCCATCGTCATGCTCATGCGTGTTACCAACTTTCGTAAAATTTCCGAAGTATAATCTTCATTATATCATAACATTTAGAAATTGTACAGCGCATCTTCCCGGTATTTCGCCGGGCCTTCCTCGTAGAGATTGCCGCCGACAGCGTCCATCAGCACCATCACCGGGAAATCTTCCACCCGAAAACGGTGGATGGCTTCCGTACCCAAATCCGGGTAAGCCAGCACTTGGCTTTCCTTAATGGCCCTTGCAATCAAGGCCGCTGCACCGCCCACGGCACCAAAATATACCGCCCCGTATTTTTGCATCGCCTGCCGCACCCCATCATTTCGCATGCCCTTGCCGATCATGCCCTTCAGCCCCATTTCCAGAAGCCGGGGGGTATAGGCGTCCATGCGATAGCTGGTGGTAGGCCCGGCAGAGCCCACCGCATGGCCGGGCGAAGCAGGAGCCGGCCCCACATAATAGATGGTCTGCCCCCGGATATCCACGGGCAGTTCCTTCCCTTCGTCTAAAAGGGCAATCAGCCGCTTATGGGCAGCGTCTCTTCCCGTGAGCAGATCGCCGGTGAGATACACCATATCGCCAATGCGAAGCGTATGAACCATTTCGTCCGTCAGGGGCAATTGCACATGATATTCCGCCATTTTCTTTTCCCCCTTACAGCGTCATTTCCGCATGCCGTGCCGCATGGCAGCACATGTTCAGGGCAACGGGCATCCCGGCGATATGAGTGGGCGCATATTCAATGTTCACTTTGAGGGCGGTGGTTCTGCCCCCAATCCCTGCCGGGCCGATGCCAAGGCCGTTAATCAATCGCAACGCCTTTTCTTCCAGCGCACGATAGCGGCTGTCCTTGTTCCACGTGTCCAGCGGCCGGGCGGTCATTTTCTTCGCCATCAGGGCAGCCTGTTCCATGGTGCCGCCAATGCCCACCCCCACAATCACGGGAGGACAAGGATTGGGTCCGGCCTTTTTCACCGTGTCCACAATAAAGCGCAGCACGCCTTCTTCCCCATCCGCTGCCACCAGCATTTTCACCGCACTCATGTTTTCGCTGCCAAAGCCCTTGGCCGTCGCCAGCAAATGCACCTTGTCCCCCGGCACAATCCTCGTATGAATCACGGCAGGGGTATTGTCCCCGGTATTTTGGCGGTCAAATAAGGGGTCGGAGACAACCGATTTGCGCAGATATCCTTCTGCGTAAGCCTTTCGCACGCCTTCGTGAATGGCTTCTTCAAAAACGCCGCCCGTGAAATGCACGTCCTGCCCGATTTCAAGGAACAAAACCGCCATGCCCGTATCCTGACAGATGGCCACCCTTTCTTCCCTTGCGATACGATAGTTTTCTTTGATCTGGCAAAGCACGTCCCTTCCGCAGGGGCTTTCTTCTGTTTCGCAGGCACGGCAAACAGCCGCTTCCACATCCTGGCCGATCTGGAAATTGGCCTGCAAAAACAATTGCTTCACGCATTCCGTAAGCTTTTCCACATGCAATTCACGCACTTTATTCTTCTTCCTTTCCATCCCGAAGAATCACAGGGCCCCGCCTGTAATGCTCCCCCATAGGCCGGGCGCAAAGCGTCTGCCACACATCGGCTGCCTGCCTGTCCCTTTGCATTTTTTCTTCCTTGGCCGCCTTCATCACAAGGGGTATATCCCCCTCCTGCATTTTTTTCAAAAGCGGTCTTGCGCTTTCCCTGAAGCCCAGTATCTGCACACATTCAGGGTGTTCCGGCAGGCTGTCTTTTTCCATGTGAAGCAACGCAGCGCACAAAGCCCTGCTGATACGCCCCAGGGTATACCGCCTTGTTTTCACCCTCTGCAAAATGCCAAGCCTTGTTGTTTCTTCCCTTGCCGCCTGTAAAATGCGGCACTCCAGGCCTTCGTCCACCCCCGGCAGCTTTCTTATTCCTTCTTCCCCCAATTGCAAAAGGGCGAGCCGCAGGGGAATATCCACGCTTTCCGGCCGGCAGAGACGGCCCTCCGACACGGCGTTCATCAATATCGGAAGAGCCGGCTTCGGGATAGATTCCTCCACGCTTTTCCAGTCCCCACGCAAAATGGCCTGCCGCACCGCCGTGGCGGAAGGGTATTCCTCTATTTCCCCGGCGTGATAATCGTGGCTGCGTAAAACCACACAAGGCTCGATATCACTCTTTAATTTTTTCACTGCTTTCAGATAGCCAAGAGCCAAGGCTGCATTGGGGCCTTTCAGCGTTTCCGCATCATTTCCCAGCGCATTTTTCAACGCTATCCCCTGCGCCGCCGCATAGGAAAGCCCCTGCTGCATGGCTTCTTTTCGTGTATTTTCAAAGGCCGCATCCGGCTCTGCCAGCCTCTCCGCCGCCTTTTGCAAAAAAGCCACATTTTCCGTTTCGCAGCCGAAGGAAAGGAAATCCACGCAACCCAATTTATGCAGAATCTCCACGCCGCCAAGGGCAAACCCGTCCCCTTCCCGAAGGGAAAAAGCAAAGGGCATCTGCACCACTGCATCCGCACCACATAAAAGAGCCATATGCGCCCTTACATCCGGCGGCAAAAGGGACGGCATTCCCCGCTGAGTATAAAACCCACTCATGACGCAAAGGATATAATCCGCCCCGGTTTTCTCCCTTGCCAGCCTCAAATGCCTTTCATGCCCCCGGTGAAACGGGTCATATTCGCAAATCACGCCGCATACCCGCATGTTGCCTTTCCTCCCTTCCTGCGCTTTCATTATATTATAATACACCCCGGTATACACAGGCAAGCCCCTTCCCTGCAAGATTTACACTTGCAAAAGCTGCGGCTTTCCATTATAATGGAATCAGCGAAAATTGCATCCATCGTATTGAGGAGTTGACCATACCATGAAAGCCATTATCAACGGACGCATATTATTGCCCGACGAAGAAGTTTTTGAAAAAGCCCTTTTATTTGACCAGAAAATCGTAGGCATTGTGGATCAGCAGTCTGCCATCCAGCAGGCGGATGAAGTTATCGATGCCAACGGCTGCTATGTTGCCCCCGGATTGATTGACGTGCATATTCACGGCTATAAGGGAGCGGACGCTTCCGACGCCAACCAGGCCGGTATCCGCCTGATGGCGAAAGAGCTTTTGGAAAACGGCGTTACGGCCTTCCTCCCCACCACCGCCACCATTGACTGGGAAACCTTGGAGCGCATTTTCTGGCAGCTGCGTGAGCTTGCCAAGGAAAGCCAGCGGGCGGATTATCCCGGCGCAGAGGTGCTGGGCTGCCATGCGGAAGGGCCTTTCATCAATCCCCTGCGCAAGGGGGCTTTGAACGCCGAATACATCATCCGCCCCGACGCTGATAAGCTGCTTCCCTTTTCCGACGTTGTAAAAATGGTCACTTTCGCCCCGGAAATGGGCGGTGCGGAAGCGTTCATCCGCAATATGAAGCTCTATTCCGACACCGTGCTTTCCATCGGCCACACCTATGCCAACTATGACCAGACCATGTCCGCCATCCAGCAGGGCGTGGATCATATCACCCACACCTTCAATGCCATGACCCCCATCCACCACCGGGATCCGGGCGTTGTGGGTGCCGCCCTCAACAGCGATGTTTATTGCGAGCTCATCGCCGATACCTTCACCGTCCATCCCGGCATGTATCACCTGCTGGTGAAAGCCAAGGGCTATAAGCTGGTGCTGGTGACAGACTGCACAAGAGCCGGCGGCCTGCCTGACGGCGAATACACCTTGGGCGGCCTGCCCATCTTTGTCAAGGGCATCGAATGCCGCTTGGCAGACGGCACCATCGCAGGCAGCGTGCTGAAGCTCAATCAGGGTGTGTATAACATGCGCAAATACGGCAATGTGCCCATGCACCAGGCCGTTCGCATGGCCTCCCTCAACGCCGCCCAGTCCATTGGCATCGCCAAGAAAAAGGGCAGTCTCACCGCCGGTAAAGACGCAGACGTCATCATCATGGACGATCACTGCAAGGTGTATAAAACCTTCGTCCGGGGTCGGCTTTTGTATAACCGCTAACATAACAAAAATTGAAAACACCGGGCTTCGTGACAGGAGGGTTCTTAAGGAACAAGTTATCCCACAACGAAAAAACGAGCATCCGTCGACAGTTGAGGATGCTCGTTTGCTTATGTAGTCCAACAAACGCAATGCACCGGAACGGTGCGTATAATTGCGCCCTCCTGAAATGAAGGAGAACTCTTTTTTCGTCTGCACGAAAAATTGGAGTTGATCAAGCGGAATGTAAATGCTCATGGAGCATTGCTTTATGATGGTGCTCGTGATTATTGCTGTCCTCACCGTGAACATGAATATGGCTGTGGGTGTGGGTGTGGGTATGTTCGTGGGAATGGACAATATCGCCATGACTGTGTTCGTGTGTATGGATATGAGTATGCTCGTGGGAGTGTTGCAATTCAATGGTATCCTTAATCATAAAATAGGTGCTGACGATCATCACAGTCAAAGCAACATAGAACTGGATCGCGGGTCTCTCTCTCAAAATCAGCATACCAAAAGCCACACCAAGGAACGGGGCAATCGAATAGTAAGCACTCGTTTTTGCCGCTCCCAAATCCTTTTGCGCCATGACATAGAAATAAATACTGAGTCCATAGGCAACAAAACCAAGCAGTAATATACACATCATCACAAAGGTAGAAGGAAAACTTTCGCCAATGGTCAGGGCAACAATCAAACTGCCAAGTCCAGAGAATATGCCTTTGATAACGACAATTTCAGTAGAACTTTTGTTGCTGATCATTCTTGTGCAGTTGTTTTCAACGCCCCAGCACAGACACGCGCCAAGGACAAACAATGAGCCGATGTTGAACTCAAACGAGCGCGCTCCCTCGAAGGAGAGAATAATACTTGCGACAGTCACCAATGCAATGGCAATCCACAATCTTTGGGAGATAACCTCTTTGAAAACAAATAACGCGATCAGAGAAGTGGCAACAATCTCAAAGTTGTTCGTCAAAGATACATTCGCAGCATTGGAGGAATTGATACCGAACATAAGGAGAATCGGCGCAATAATGTCCAGAACCACCATTGCGATTGTGTAAGGCAATTCCTTTAGGGTCAGTGATTCGGTGGATGCAGTCTTTCCGGTTGCCTTGGAAACGATGCTGTAAACAAGCATTCCCAATCCTGCACCCAGATACAAAAATGCTGCTATCATTGTTGGTTCCGCATACCTCAATAGTATTTTGGAAAATGGAACATTGATCGCGTATAATGCCGCCGCAACGATCGCATACAAAGTTGCAAGTTTTTTCGCTTTCATTGTTGCTACCTCATCAAATTCTTGTTGATCGTTTTCATTCTATCACAGCAGTACTGGAAACCGCAAGCCGGTCAAGGCTTGCGGTTTCGTTATTTGCATGATGCAATGCGAAGGATAACTCCTTCCTTTTCATCCCTCTCGCTGCCCGATGCTTTTTTTATCAGAAAGCAATTTCGTGCCGTGTTCCCTGATGGAATAAAATCCCCTCCGTCAGGGCAATTTTGAGAAGACAGGTGTTTTCATCCTGAAAATTGGTGTGGCCGTTGTCAATCCATGCGGCAAAGCATTGCTTCAGCCACGCCACCGTTTCTGTGTTTTCCTTTTTGCCCACAAAGCCTAAATTTTCGCCCTTACCCTTCCCCGTGAACCAATCGCCGCAGATGGCTACGTTATCATTTTTCGCTATCTGCTGCATTTTGCCGGAGAGGGCGTAGGTAATCACATAGAATGCGCCGTCCTTGTAGCAGGCGTCCACCGTGCGTACAAAAGGCTCGTTCCCTGCCACCGTTGCCAGGGCGATCAGGCTGTCCTTGCCAAACCGCTCCGTCATCAGGGCGTTCAGTTGCTCGTTCAGCTTTTCCAAGTTATTTCTCTCCCATCTGCCGAATTCTTTCCAAAATCACCTGATCCGCCGGGCAGAAAATGCTGTCGTCAATTTCGCCGGGAGATACCCACATGAAGGCCTGATGCTCAATCAATTTAGGTTCTTCCCCGTCAAAAAAGGCGTTATAGAGGGTCAGATGCACGATGATATCTGGGTATTCATGGATAACATCCATGAACACATCCCGAACGATAACCTTCGCATCCAGCTCCTCACGGCACTCCCGGATAAGGGCTTCTTCGCCCGTTTCACCCTTTTCCGTTTTGCCGCCCACAAATTCCCAAAGGCCGCCTCTGGCCTTGTGATTAGGCCGCTGACAGGCAAAAAACTTGCCATCCTGCCATATCAGAGCCGCCACCACTTCTATGGTTTCTTTCTGCATGTGTTATCCTTCCTGCTTCGCCCAGAAAAGGGCAGCATCCACGGCCTTTTGCCAGCCTTTGAGAAGCTTTTCCTGTTCCGCTTGCGGCATCTGGGGCGTAAAGGCCTTTTCGGCGTGCCATCCGGCCGCCGTTTCTTCCAGATTGTCATACAGCCCCACCGCCAGCCCGGCCAGCAGCGCAGCCCCCAACGCCGTGGTTTCCAACACCGCTGGGCGTACTACGGGCAAGCCGATCAAATCGCTTTGCAGCTGCATCAAGAACCCGTTGGCACTGGCACCGCCATCAACCCGGAGTGCCGGGCTTTCCATACCGCCATCCTGCGCCATGGCGTGAAACAAATCCCGGCTCTGGAAAGCAATGGATTCCAGCGCAGCCCGGACGATATGCGCCCGCCCCGTGCCTCTCGTCATGCCAACCAGTGTGCCCCTTGTATACATATCCCAGTAGGGTGCGCCCATACCCGTAAAGGCCGGTACCAGATACACACCGCCGCTGTTTTCCACGGACAAAGCCACCTGCTCGCTTTCAGCCGCCGTCTGAATCAGCTTCATTTCGTCCCGAAGCCACTGGATCGCTGCCCCGGCCACAAACACGCTGCCTTCAAAGGCATAGGTGGGCTTTCCGTTCAGCCGCCACGCCAGGGTAGTAATGAGCCCATGCTCCGACAATTTGAACGCCTCGCCGATGTTCATCAGCATGAAGCAGCCGGTGCCGTAGGTGTTTTTCACCATGCCCTTTTCAAAGCAGGCCTGCCCGAAAAGGGCCGCATGCTGGTCTCCGGCTAAAGCGGCAATGGGAATTTTCACCCCCAATATATCTTCCTTCAGATGGCCGATCACCTGCGCCGTGTCTACCACCTGCGGCAGCATGGCCTTGGGAATATCCAGCATCTGCAGCAGCTCTTCGTCCCAGCTTTGTGTGTGCAGGTTAAATAGCATGGTGCGGCCTGCGTTGGTAGCATCCGTCACATGGGGATTCCCTTCCGCTAAATGCCACGCAAGAAAGCTGTCCACCGTGCCGAAGCACAATTCACCCTTTTCAGCCCGTTCATGCAATTTCAATTCATCCAGAATCCATTTGATTTTGGTGCCGGAAAAATAGGCATCAGGCACAAGCCCTGTTTTTTCTCGGATGATGTTACTATATCCCTTGGCAATCAGTTCGTCTACCACGTTTGCCGTGCGTCTGCACTGCCAAACAATGGCGTTATAGACGCATCTGCCCGTCTTTCTTTCCCAGACAAGGGTGGTTTCCCGCTGATTGGTGATGCCGATGGCGGCAATTTCTTCGGGGTCAATATCCGCATTTCGCACCGCCGTGCGCAATGCCTCGATCTGGGAGGAAAGAATGTCCATAGGGTCATGCTCCACCCAGCCGGGGTTAGGATAAATCTGCCGGAACTCCCTGGATGCTGCGCACAGCATATGCCCTTCCAAAGTAAACACCACCGCCCGGGAAGACGTGGTTCCCTGATCCAAGGCTACCAGATAACGCTTATTCATAAAATGCCTCCTGAAATAAAAAGCAATCAATTTTCTCTTCTGGCTATAGTGTACCAAAAAACAGATTTTTTTCAAGCCTTTCCTTGCATTTTCAGCCTTGACAGCCTTTGATTTTTCCATTATAATGCTCCCATGGCCATGATGGGAACAAGTAGCCCGGCATCCCCGTTTGAAGAGAGCTTCCGGCAGGTGGAAGGAAGCAGCGGCAGCCGATGCGAATACATCCCGGAGCCCGATACCGAAGGAATTTTCTGCGTAGGCTATCGCCGGTGCGCCGGTTACAGCGCAAAGAGGGCATAAGGCTTGCTTATGCCGAACGGAAGTGGTACCGCGCTCATTCGCCTTCCCTTGTGGGGACGGGCTTTTTTATTTTTCAGGAGGTTTATGATTATGCAGATCGATTCCATTCAGTTCGCCGATCGCTTCAATGGCATTTCCGGCAGTGCCATCCGTGAGATATTCAAGCTCTTGGCCGTTCCCGGCATGATTTCCTTTGCCGGCGGCAATCCCTCCCCGGATTTTCTGCCCGGAGAAAAGGTGGGCGAAATTGCCCATGCCCTTTTGAATGAAAAAGGCAAGGTGCTTTTGCAGTACGGTGCCACGGAAGGCTATGCCCCTTTGAAAGAAAGCCTTGTCCCCTATCTGAAAAACCAGTTTTCTTTCACCTGCACACCGGAAGAAATCCTGCCTGTTACCGGCTCCACCCAGGCCATGGATTTGCTCTGCAAGGCCCTTCTCAACCCCGGCGATAAGGTGGTTGTGGAAAGCCCCACTTTCCTTGGCAATATGCAGTGCCTGAACCTCTATCAGGCGCACCTCATCCCCGTGGAAAGCGATGACGATGGCATCAACGTGGATAAACTGGAAGAAGTGTTCAAAAACGAACACCCCAAAATGCTCTACATCATTCCCACCTTCCAGAACCCCACCGGCCGCACGCTGTCTTTAGAGCGCAGAAAGCGCATTGCCGCTTTAGCTTCCGAATACGGCGTTCTGGTTGCGGAAGATGACCCCTACCGGGATCTGCGCTATACCGGCCAGGAACTGCCCTCCATCAAGTCCTTCGATCAGGAAGGCTGGGTGGCCTTCATGGGCAGCTTCTCCAAGGTTATTTCTCCCGGCATCCGGGTGGGTTATCTGGTAGCCCATCCCAGTATCCTTCGCAAATGCACCATCGGCAAACAGTCCAGCGATGTGCATACAGGGCTTATCAATCAGGCAATTGTGGATCATTATCTGCGGAATGACCTCTTGATACCCCATGTGGAAACCATCTGCCGCTCCTACGGCGAAAAAATGAAAACCATGCTGGATATGCTGTCCAAATGCGGCGGTGTGGCCCGATATACCAAGCCGGAAGGCGGTCTGTTCATCTGGTGCGAACTGGATGAAGATAAAAACGCCACCCAGCTTTTGAAAAAGGCTGTGGATAAGGGCGTGGCCTACGTTCCCGGCACCCACTTCTTCGCCCACGGCGAGCATGACAATACCTTCCGGCTGAATTTCTCTATGCCCAGCGTGGAACAAATCAAAATCGGCATGGAAAAGCTGAACGACGTCTTTTCCGAATAACAGGAGCTGATGTCCATTGGTCACCATTGAAAAGGCCACCCCGGCCCAGGCGGAAACCCTGTTTGACATCCACCGGCAGGCCTTCCGCCCGCTGTATGAACAATTTCACGACACCCACAACCCCTACCTGCGCACGATCGAAGATATCACCTGCCGGCTGGACAACGATATGTACCGCTATTTCACCATCCGGTATGACGGCGAAATTGTAGGCGGCATCTTTTACCGCACCCGGGGCGGCGGCCCATTCTTCAGCGAATTGCTGCCCGGGGAATACTACCTGCAGCGGCTGTACATCCGGCCGGATATGCAGGGGAAAAAGATTGCCCGCACCGCCATCCGCCTGTGCGAAGAACATCTGGGCGACGGAAAACGCTTCTTTGTGGATTTTCCCGCCCCGCTGGAAAAGAACCGTCGCTGCTATGAAAGCGCAGGCTTCAGGGACACCGGTTTCCTCTTTGAGGCAGAGCCCGGCATGACCCTCAAATGCTACGAAAAAAATGTGAATGAATAAAGGAGAATGAATTCTTATGGCACATGTACTTGATACCCTGCGGGAACGCGGATTTTTAGCTCAGATCACTTTTGAAGAAGACCTCTACAAGCAATTAGAAAAAGAGCCCACCACCTTCTACGTGGGTTTTGACCCCACTGCCACTTCCCTGCATTTCGGCCACTTCATCCCGATTATCGCCATGGCGCATATGCAGCGTGCCGGGCATATCCCGATTGCGTTGGTTGGCGGCGGTACGGCCATGATCGGCGACCCCTCCGGCAAAACCGACATGCGCAAAATGATGACCGTGGAAACCATCGATCATAACGTTTCCTGCATCAAAAAGCAGATGGAACGCTTCATCGAATTCGGCGAAGGCAAAGCCATGATCGTCAACAACGCCGACTGGATTCGCAAGCTCTCTTACATGGATTTCCTCCGGGATGTGGGCTCCCTCTTCTCCGTGAACCGGATGCTGGCCGCTGAATGCTACAAGCAGCGCATGGAACGGGGCTTAACGCTTCTTGAATTCAACTACATGGTCATGCAGGCTTATGACTTCCTGCAGCTGTTCAAAAACCACGGCTGCCGCCTGCAGATGGGCGGTGACGACCAGTGGAGTAACATGCTGGCCGGGGCTGACCTCATCCGCCGCAAGGAACAGGAAGCCGCCTACGCCTGCACCTTCAAGCTGCTCATGAACCACGAAGGTAAAAAGATGGGCAAAACAGAAAAGGGTGCCCTGTGGCTGGATCCCAACCTTTGCACCCCCTACGATTTCTACCAGTACTGGCGGAACGTTGCCGATGCAGACGTGGAAAAGTGCCTGAGCCTGCTCACGTTCCTGCCCATGGATGAAGTGCGCAAGCTCTCCAAGCTGGAAGGCAGTGCCATCAATGAAGCGAAGAAGGTTCTGGCTTACGAATGCACGTCCCTCGTCCACGGCAAAGAAGAAGCCGAAAAGGCTCAGCTGGCGGCGGCTGCCCTCTTTGGCGGCGGTGCTGCAGCGGATGTGCCCACCTACGAATGGAAGCAGTGCGATATGGAGCAGGATAACAGGCTGACCACGCTGCTCAACCTCTGCGGCCTCTGCCAGAGCCGGGGCGACGCCCGCAAGCAGGTCCAGCAGGGTGCTGTCGTGATGAACGACCAGAAGGTGACGGATATTGATACCGTCATTACCGCCGATATGATTCCTACCGACGGCCTGCTTTTGCGCAAAGGCAAGAAGAATTTCTGCCGTATCGTGCTCAAGTAATGGTCTGCCGGGATTACAAAACATTAAAACAAGCGGCCAGCGATCAATTCATCGTCAATAAAAGCCGCTTCATCGGCTATGCCGCCCCCTGCGAAAGCGAGGAGGCGGCACTGGCCTTTTTGCGCTCCATCCGGGAAAAGCATAAGGATGCCACCCACAACTGCTACGCCTATATCATCGGCCAAAACGCTGGTATTATGCGCTATTCCGACGATGGCGAGCCCGGCGGCACGGCCGGCATGCCCATCATTGAGGTGATGAAGGCACGGGGCGTGGTGAATTGCTGCGTGGTGGTCACGCGCTATTTCGGCGGTATTCTGCTTGGTGCCGGCGGCTTGGTGCGTGCCTATACAAAAGGCTGCGTGGTTGCCCTGAACGCTGCGCAGGTGGTCACCATGGAGGAAAGCCAGCGGCTGCTCCTGGATATCCCCTATCCCTTGTGGGATAAGATCAACTATCACCTGCAATCCCTGCCTCAGCTGACAGAAAACACCGAGTTTGGCGCATCGGTTTCTGTGACGCTGCTGGTTCGCACCAAGGATGTGGACAGCGTCATTGATAAGCTGAACACCCTCACCGACGGAAAGCTGGACTACCTGCTGGACGAAGTGCTCCATTACCCCTGGCCGGAAGAAAGTCAGGAAACGGAATAAGCAAAGTTGCCCTTGTATCAGGGCAACTTTTTTGTTATCATAATAGCATACCCTTTCACCAAAAGGAGGCGTTCATTTGATTCTGTTTTTAACCAGCCATATGGGCGGCAGTTACTTTCCTCCGGACAATCCGAAATTCAGCCCTGTTTTGCAGGAAAACCGCTTCACCGAAAACCTGAAAAAACATTGGCCGGGAAAGGCGAAAGTGCTGCTCATCGCCTCCGATCCGCAGGAGCATAACGTATTGGATTCCATTGCAGACGCTTTTTCCCATACCCTGCCCATGGCCGGGCTGCCGGTGGAATATGTGCTGCCCTGCGATGACCGAAACGAAGAAGCGGCGGCGAATTTGAGCGTTTATGATGTTATTATTCACGCCGGCGGCCATGTGCCCACCCAGAACGCCTTTTTTCATCAGCTGAACCTGAAAGAAAAATACAAGGCTTTTCACGGCATCGTGATCGGCATCAGCGCAGGCACCATGAACTGCGCTTCCACCGTCTACGCCCATCCGGAACTGGACGGCGAAGCGGTAGACCCCGATTATCAGCGGTTCATTCCGGGGCTTGGGCTGACGGAACTGCAAATCCTGCCCCATTTCCAATACATCCGCACGCTTACCTTGGACGGCATGAAGGCCATCGACGAAATTGCAGCTCATGACAGCCGGGGGCATTCTTTCCTCTGCCTGAACGACGGGGCGTATATTCTCCAAGAAAATGGAAAAACCACTGTTTTCGGTGAAGCCTATCTCCTGCAGGACGGCAGCTTGACGCAACTTTGCAAGGATAACGAAAGCATAATACTGTAAAAAGGAAAGAAACTGCTATGCGACTTTTGTTCACGCTGGATTTGAAAAACTATAAAGAGGGCGGTACTGTGGGAAAGAGGCCATCCGTCCGGGGAATTATCGTCAGGAACGGCCTGATCGCCATGATGCACAGCCTGAAATACGGCTATTACAAGCTGCCCGGCGGCGGTATCGAAGAGGGCGAAAGCCTGACCGACACCCTCCTTAGGGAAGTGCGAGAAGAAAGCGGCCTCATCGTGCTGCCCGAATCCATACGCCCTTTCGGATTCGTGCGGCGCATTGAAAAAGGCAGTTATGAAGATATTTTCATGCAGGAAAATTATTATTTCCTTTGCAGCGCAGAAGAAGTACCCACCGCTCAATCACTGGACGATTATGAAGCGGAAGAGCACTTCACCCTGGAATATGTTTCACCAGCCCATGCAATCCGTTACAACGAAGTCCTTTTGCAACATCTGCCTCCGGAGAAACCCCGTTACCATGGCATGCTGACGAGAGAAAACAGGGTGCTGCGCCTTTTGCAGGAAGAAATGCCTGAACTTTTCCAAGGGTAACGAGGGTTTTATGAGGCTCTGCCCCAACCACCGTCAGGAGGACGTTCCTCCTGAACCTCCAACTGCAGAAAATACTATATTTTTCTGCATACGTTGTGCCGCTGAAAGGTGAGAAAACGAAGTAACGAATATTTCCGGGCATTCCGCCGCCTGCCGGAGGCCAAAGGCATCCGGGGAAAACGCAAAAAGCTGATGGGAAAATACATTTTCCCACTCGGTTTTTTGTCGTTTTTTTTGCCCGGAAATACCATTGCAAACGTTTCTATCCAAGTTACAGGCGCAAATTGCAAAGCCCGTCCATGCCATGTGTTCACCGGGTAAAGTCCACAGGCACGACCTCTGGTGCAGGGGTTCGGGGGCAGCATAAGCCCCCGAATAAAAAAAGAACTGCCTTTATGCAAGACAGTTCCTGAACGTTTATTTCTCTTCCTGTTCTTTTCTGGGCTTCCAGCCAACCAGCGCACCGCACATCAGGTTTTTGCGGCAGCTGACGGAAGTGAAGCCTGCTTCCTGCATCAGGCGCATGAGTTCCCGCCGGGAAAGTGCGCCTTCGCTCACCTGCATATGGGTGGACGCCATCACAAACTGTCCCCCTTCACGCAGCACACGGAAAGCTTCGGCGATGGCACCCCGGCTCACATCCCCACGGATAGCCGCAGGCAGCAGCACGATATTGAAGCTGTTGCTGCGCCAAGGAATATCATCCACGCGGCCGGAGATCACATCGGCATCGTCCAGCATTTCCCGGACAGCTCTCGCCTGTTCCGGCTGTTCGCAAAGGCCACACAGGTTCAAACGCATTTTATCATTCAAATGGCTCAAAAGCGCACCGTCGGCGCAGGCCATGTCCAGAATCTTGTCATGTTCTTCCAGCATCGCCCAGCTGGCACAAGCACGCATAGAAGCATTCAGACGTTTCTTCACGCCCAAGGCGGCTTGATAGCTGTTCAACGTTGTTGTTTTCGTCAGCACGGCATTCCCTCCCAAAAGGGCGTAAATCACCCTTTTTTCACTTTGCTTTACGATTATAACACAAAAAGGAAATAAATGCACGCATTTTTTGTAATAAATTTTAAATATTTTTGATTTTTGTGAAACATTTTTTGATAAATCACCAAAAATGCGCCCCGGCAGCCGTTGCCAAGGCGCATTTTTGTTTTATTCTTTACAGATTGGCTTCTTTTTTCAGGGCGTCCACCATGTCCAGCTGTTCCCAAGGCAGCTCCACATCAGTGCGGCCAAAGTGGCCGTAGGCTGCGGTCTGGCGATAGATGGGGCGGCGCAGGTTCAGGCGATTGATGATGGCGTCGGGGCGCATGTCAAACACCTTTTCCACCAGCTTTGCGATTTCCGCATCGGCGATGATGCCGGTGCCCCGGGTGTTCACCTGGAAAGAAACAGGCTGCGCCACGCCGATAGCATAGGCCAGCGCAATTTCGCACTGCTTGGCAAGGCCGGCGGCTACCACATTTTTCGCCGCATGGCGTGCGGCATAAGCGGCAGAGCGGTCAACTTTCGTGGGATCCTTACCGGAGAAAGCGCCACCGCCGTGGGGGGCATAGCCGCCGTAGGTGTCCACGATGATCTTGCGACCGGTAAGCCCGGTATCACCAGCAGGGCCGCCCAGCACAAAGCGGCCGGTGGGGTTAATAAAATATTTGGTATCGGGCTGCAAAAGCTCCGCCGGGATCACCTGCTTGATAACCCCTTCGATCATGGCTTTTTCAATGTCCGCATGCTCGATGTTTTCATCGTGCTGGGTGGAGATAACCACAGTATCCACGGAAACGGGCTTGCCGTCTTCATATACAACGGTCACTTGGCTCTTGCCATCGGGACGCATCCAGGGATACGTACCATCCTTGCGTACTTCAGCCATCTTCCGGGTCAGGCGATGGGCCAACGCGATGGGCATAGGCATCATTTCGGGGGTTTCGTCGCAGGCAAAACCGAACATCATGCCCTGATCCCCGGCACCGGTTTCGTTTTCGTCTTCGCTGCGGGTTTCGAGGGCGGCATCCACGCCCTGGGCAATATCAGGGCTCTGGTCATGCACAGCAGTGAGCACGGCACAGGATGCGCCGTCAAAGCCCTTCTTGGCACGGTCATAGCCGATATCGTTGACCACCTTGCGAACCACGTCCGCAATGGGCACATAGCCATTGGTGGTGATTTCGCCCATCACCATCACAAGCCCGGTGGTGGCGCAGGTTTCGCAGGCAACCCGGCTCATGGGGTCCTGTTCCAAAAGTGCGTCCAGAATGGCATCGGAAATCTGGTCGCACATCTTATCGGGATGGCCTTCAGTAACGGATTCGGAAGTAAATAATGTACGCATGGGGATTCTCCTTTTGTTTTAGATACTGAAAGCCTTTCCTTACGCAAAAATACCGTCTGTCTTTACAGACAGGCGGCATGCTTTATCCATTTCTTGCGCCTTATCTGCCAGCGTTTATCACGCTGCTGGAATTAGCACCTCGCATTGCTGCCGGTTGCCGGGCTTCACAGGGCCAGTTCCCTCCGCCGCTCTGGATAAGGTATTCAGTTCGGTTGACAGTATACTGTTTTTTGATTGTTCTGTCAATAGTTTTTTACCACAAAAGCATCATCAAAGGAATCGTCACCACGCTGAGAATGGTGGTAAACGCAACCGCTCCAACCGCCAGTTCCCTTGCACGCTCTGTGGAATAAGCCGTAGCCTGCACCAGCGTATTGCTGGCCCCCGGCATGCAGCAGGCAATAAAGATGGCCGCCCCGGTATCCCCCTGCACGCCCAGCACCTTCAAAACCACCAGCGCAAACAGCGGCATGGCAATCAGCCGCAGGCTGCAGGTGAGCAGGAAAGAGCGGTTTTTCAGCATGTCCACCGTGATCTTTCCAAAGAACGCCCCGGCCACCATCATCGCCATGGGCGTGGCCAAGTTGCTCATGGCGTCCACCACATCCGTCATTACTTTCGGCAGCTTCCATCCCGCAATCTGCAAAACCAGTGCCAGTAAAATGGCGCACATGGTGGGGTTTGCAATCTTCTTCACGCCGGTTTTCCAGTCCTTGCAGAACAGTGCCAGTGCTACCGACCAGCTGACAATATTGAACGCCGTCACAAACGCCACGCCGTACCCTACCACCACTTCGCCAAACGCAGCCTCCATCACCGGATACCCCATGAAACCGCAATTGGAAAGAGCCGTCAGCTGCGTGAACACCGCACGCTCGTCCTTGGGATGCTTGCGGAAAACCAAATAGCCAATGCCCAACATCACGCTCGTCAGCACCATGGACAGGAAAAAACAGCCGATCCACTCCCCTGTCAGTGTGCCGGCCGGCAGGTGATACAGCTTTGCAAAATTCAGACAGGGCGTGGAAATCAAAATCACCATGGAAGTGACGCTCTTTACGCTCTTGTCATCCCATATCTTACGCCAGACCAGAAAAAAGCCCAGCGATGCCATCAAAAACAGCACAACCACCTGATGCAAAACAGCCATAATTTCCTCCTGAATAGTGTGTGGATTTTTTTCGGGAGGGGGATTCTTTGAGGGTCAAAGAATCCCCCTCCCGTACCCTCCCCAAGAAAGCCGGTAAGGGGAGACTTGAGAAAACGTTGTGCTCTCCCTTGTTTCTTATCAAGATAAATCAGCTCCACGGGGAAAGAAGTTTGTTTTTTCCTCTATTCCGAATAGCTTTTCTAAGGGGGTTCGGGGGAGATACTCCTCCCCCTTATTCTGCATCCTCTCCGTTCTTCCTGCACGGTGGCACACCTTTTTTCTTTTCTGTCATAGAATGAAAATGAAGCAAAGAAAGGAGCGGATGAAGCATGTCCAATCAAGCCACCCATTGCGCCTACGAATACACCGTCAAGCGGGGCGACAGTTTTTACCTCATTGCCCAGCGCACGGGCGTTACGCTGCGAGAGCTGATCAACGCCAACCCCCAGATACCCCCTTCCCGGCTGACGGTAGGCGATGTTTTGTGCATTCCTTACAGCGATTGCTTGAACCAGCCTGCCCAAGACCCCAGCAACACCCCCATCACAGATAACAACAGCGTCTGTCCGGCCAACCGCCGTGCCATTGTTCAGCAGGGGCAAACAGCCTCCGACTTGCAATTGCAATACAATTTAAGCTATTACACCCTACAAAATGCCAATCAAGGCGTAAACCTGGACGCCATCAAGAGCGGCGATGTGGTGTGCATTCCGGAAGAGAACACCGCCTGCCCCATCCAACGCACCATCGTAGTGGGCGAAATCGATAGCCTCAATTCCATTGCCATGGCCAATCGGGTGACAGTTGCAGATCTGCTGAAAGCGAACCCCTGCATCGCCCCAGAAGATTTCACCCCCGGCACAGTCATCAAACTGCCCGATTTGCCCCAGAGCTAAAGGAGCGTACATAACTACTCCCGGCAGTAAAAAAGCTGCCGGGAGTTTTTGCGTGGATAAAGCACGCCTTTCAGTGCGCTGCGGTGGCCATATGTGCCTTTCGATATTGCTGTGGTGTTTCGCCGTACATCCGCTTGAATTGCTTGCAGAAATAATTCGGATCAGAAAAGCCGCTGATCTGCGCCACGGTTTGTATTTGCAAATGCGTGGTTTGCAAAAGATGCAATGCTGTTTTCATGCGCTGATTCTTGATATACGCAGACAGGGTGACGCCAACTTCCTGATGAAACAGGGCGGAAAGATAAGTTGAGTTCACGCCAATGAGGGATGCCAATATCTGCAAAGACAGATTTTCGGAAAGATTGGCTTCGATATAGGTCATCGCCTTTTGAACAACCGACGAATAATGCTGACTTTTGTGCGTACGCACAAGGCGGCAATATCCCCGAACCATGCTGCCGATAAGCTGGGACGCCTTCTCAATGGATGCGACGGTTTCAATGCTTCTGGCATATTGGCTGGAGGTTATGTCCAGATAATAAGGATGAACGCCGCCGCTTTCCGCCGCCTTTCGCAATATCGTGTTGCAGATAATGCAATAGTTTTTCATATTTCGCAGGGGATCGGCAGAGCGAGGCTGATAATTAAACCCGGATATATTGGAAGTGATGATTTCCGCCCGGCTGATCATCCCCTTGGCAACAATCTCCATCATTTGGTTTTCGTATTGGTAGCGTTCTTCCAGCTGCTGCATTTTCGCCAGCACCTCTGCCTGAACGCCAGCTTCGCCATCATCCTGCGCATTTGCGGATACGCGAACGCTTTGCATATAGCTTTCATCCACCATATCAAATGCGTCCGCTCCCCCCCAAAGCGTTTCGCCAAGGGTGGATAGAAGTGCCATAATAATGGACGGATCATTATAAACAGGCAAGGAGGCATAATACTCCTTCTGCGTAGCCAGCCTTTCAGCCGGAATGCCAAGCTGCTCATTCTGCTCCATTATCCATGTTTCGGAAGGATCGTTGGTTAAATAAGGACCAATAATAAGCAACGTGGTCGGCACAAATTCAGGCAGAACAAAGGAAATATAGCGGCACATAAATTGGTCTGTTATTCGATAGATGGTTCTTTCCCGCATCCAATGCCCGGCTGACTGCAAAATTGCTTCATAGTCTGTTTCTATGCCGAGCAGCCTGCGCAAGCCGCCGTCCACATCCTCAATGGATTGGCCGGAGTGCAGCTGCCGTGCCGGAAGCCGCAATTTCTGCAAAACATCCAAAAAGAAGTCCAGCTGGCATTGATAGGACTTTTTCATGCACTCATCCCCTTTTCTCTGCATGATATCATTATCGGATATTTTTCAACCAAAATCAACACTTTTGCATAATTTTTTCCCCTTTTGCCTAAAATAATTCCTCACCATAACAAATAAATTCTGTTATGATAGTAATTAGTAAAGAAAGGTTCATCGATTTGAACCACAATAGAAAGCGAGGAATACTCAAATGGCGAAGAAGCCCGTTCAGTATGACGAAAACGGCAAGCGCAAGTTTGGTATGCGGGATTGTCTGGCCTATGCCGCCGGCGATCTGGGCTGCAACATGAGTTTTGCCCTCAAGGGAACCATGGCCTTGTTCTGGACGCAGGTTATGGGCTTGAGTGCATGGTATTCCCTTCTGATTGTGATCTTGCAGGTGTGGGACGCTATCAACGATCCTCTGATCGGTTCCATGGTGGATGCCGATAAGCGCAAGTATCGCCGCAATAAGTTTCTGCAGTACATCTGGGTGGGCTCCATCGGCCTGATCATCGGCGGTGCCTGCTGCTTCCTGCCCTTCCCCAATGCACCGGTCTGGGCAAAGATCATCATCTTCATGGCCGGCTATGTGGTGTGGGACGCTTTCTACACCGTGGCAAACGTGCCCTACGGCAGCCTGCTGTCCCTGATCTCCGATAAGCCTGCCGATCGTGCTTCCCTGTCTGCATGGCGTTCCATAGGTTCCATGGTGGGCAATATGCTGCCCATGGTGATCCTGCCTTTCCTGATTTACAACGAAGATAAATCCCTCAACGGCCCCATGGTTTTCGTGACGGCGTTGATTATGGGTGTGTTGGGCTTCATCTGCTTCCAGTTCATGATCAAGAATACGGAAATTCGTGTGGATGCCAAGAATGCCACCACAGGCGAAGGTTTTGAAAAGTTCAACGTCATCAACGCGATGAAAAACTTCATCAAGAACCGTCCTGCCGTGGGTGCCACGTTGGCAGCCATGGGCATGTTCATCGGCATGCAGGCAGCCACCACTGCCGTGAACGTCACGTTCCAGATTTACTTCCAGAATCCCAAGATTTCCGGCATTGTAACCGCCTTCTCCATGATCCCCATTCTGGTGTTTACCCCTCTGGCTCGTAAGATGGTTACCAAATACGGCAAGAAGGAACTGTCCATCGTCGGCTCCATCTGCTATATCGTGGGCGGCCTGTTCCTGTTTGCAGCTCCTTTGGGCATCATTCCCGTCAGCCAGGGCAACACCGGTGCTGACCTGATTGTATACATCGTGGCACAGCTGATCATGGCACTGGGCATGGGTATCTATTCCACCGTTTCTTGGGCTATGATGGGCGATGCAATCGACTATAACGAATGGAAAACCGGCAAGCGTGAAGAAGGCACGGTTTATTCCCTGCATTCCTTCTTCCGTAAGCTGGCACAGGGCGTAGGCCCCGCACTGGCACTGACCATCATGCAAGGCATGGGCTATGTAAACAATGCCAAGCCCGATGCCAATGGCGTGTTCACTGCTATCGACGTGAACCTGCTGTCCTGGGACTTCGCCGTTGAGCTGCGTACACTGGTTGCAGTACTGTATATGGTGGCCGGCGTGATGATGTTCATCGGTCTGGGTGTAATTTATAATCTGGACAAGAAAAATCTTGCCAAGATGAACGCCGAACTGGCTGCCCGTCATGCCGAAGTGAAGGAATAAAGGCCATTTCGAGCGAAAGAATAATGTATGAAATGGTGGCAGACAGGTTTTTCTGTCTGTCACCTTATCCATTTCAATAAAGGAGGGAATCTGATTTGCGTCAGATAAAAAACCTGAACAACAATTGGATTTTTACAAAAGAAGCGGTGGACATCCATGCACTGCCCACCGGCGAACAGCTGAATCTCCCCCACTCCTGGAATGCCGTGGACGGTCAGGACGGCGGCAATGATTATTATCGCGGGGATGCCTATTACGCAAAAACGCTGAAAAAGGCAGATTTTCCAGCTGCTGATCGCTATTATCTGGAATTTCAGGGAGCCAATTCTTCTGCAGATGTGTATATGGACGGAAAGCCCGTCGCCCATCATGACGGCGGCTATTCCACCTGGCGTGTGGATGTGACGGACAGCCTGAAGGACGAAACACTGCTGGTTGTGAAGGTCAATAACGCCGCCAACGACTATGTGTATCCCCAAATGGCAGACTTCACTTTCTACGGCGGCTTGTACCGGGATGTGAATTTGATTTGCGTCAGCGAAAGCCATTTTGACTTGGATTATTTCGGCGGCCCCGGCCTGATGGTCACCCCTGAAATAGAGGGAAAAGATGCCAAGGTCAAGGTGCAGGCATTTGTCACCAATCAAAAACCCGGCCAGGCTTTGCGCTATACCATCTATGCCGCATGCGGCTGCGAAGTGACCAAGACAGAGACCGCATCAACGCAAGCCGTGCTGGAAATCAAGGACGTGCATCTGTGGCATGGCCGCAAGGATCCTTATCTGTACACCATGAAAGTGGAGCTTCTGGAAAACGGCGAGGCGATTGATGCCGTCAGCTGCCGTTTCGGCTGCCGCACGTTCAAAATTGACCCTGAAAACGGCTTTATCTTGAACGGTGAAGAATACCCCCTCCGGGGCGTTTCCCGGCATCAGGATCGCTGGGGCATCGGCAACGCCCTGCTGCCGGAGCATCATCGGGAAGACATGGACCTGATTTGCGAAGTGGGTGCCACCACGATCCGTCTGGCGCATTACCAGCACGCCCAATATTTCTATGACCTGTGCGACGAAAAAGGCCTCGTCATCTGGGCGGAAATCCCCTATATTTCCAAGCATATGCCATCCGGCCGGGAAAACACTATTTCCCAGATGAAGGAACTCATCATCCAGAACTATAACCATCCTTCCATCGTGGTGTGGGGGCTGAGCAATGAAATTGGTATCGGCGGTGCGGATGAGGATCTTTTGGAAAACCATCGCATGCTCAATAACCTGTGCCATGAAATGGACAAAACCCGTTTGACCACCATTGCAGCGGTTTCCATGTGCAAGATGGACGACCCCTACTTGCAGATTCCGGATGTGGTGAGCTATAACCACTATTTCGGCTGGTATGGCGGTGAAACCGCTATGAACGGCCCCTGGTTTGATAAGTTCCATGCTATGCACCCCAAGCTGCCCATCGGCTGCTCCGAATATGGCTGCGAGGCCTTGAACTGGCACACCTCCACCCCCGTGCAGGGCGATTATACCGAAGAATATCAGGCCTATTACCACGAAGAACTGATCAAGCAATTCTTCTCCCGGAAATATCTCTGGGCCACCCATGTGTGGAATATGTTTGACTTTGGTGCCGATGCCCGTGCGGAGGGCGGCGAAAACGGCCAGAACCATAAGGGGCTTGTCACTTTTGACCGCAAATATAAGAAAGATTCCTTCTATGCCTATAAAGCCTGGCTCAGCAACGATCCTTTTGTGCATATTACATCCAAGCGGTATATTGACCGGGTGGAAGATGTGACCAAGGTAACGGTTTACTCCAATCAACCGGAAGTGGAACTGTTTGCCAATGGTGTTTCCCTTGGAAAAAAGACAGCGGAGGATCACTTCTTCCGTTTCGATGTGCCAAACGCCGGCGAGACAAAGCTATTGGCCGTAGCCGGAGAATGCAAGGACGAAAGCATCATCCGCAAGGTGGACACCTTTAACGAAGAATATCGCTTGGTAGAAAAAGGAGCCATCCTCAATTGGTTTGATATCACCGCTCCCGAAGGCTATCTCTCCCTGAACGACAAAATGAGCGACGTGATCGCCACCACCCGTGGTAAGCTGATTTTCATGGGGCTGGCCGGCAAGCTCATGGGCGGCAAAAAGGGCGATGGCAAGATGAAAGCAGCAGGCTTTGAAGTGGGCCCCGAAATGATGAGCATGATGGGCGGCTTTACGGTGCTGCGGTTATTCACCCTGATGGGCGGCATGATGGACGTGAAATTCACCAAGGAACAATTGCTGGAGCTCAACGCCAAGCTGAATAAAATTAAAAAGCCCAAGAAATAATCCCTCAAGAGATACAAAAACAGCCATGACGACAGGAAACTCCGCTTTCCTGCGCTCATGGCTGTTATTTTTTCTGCATCTGGCAAAGACCAAACGCTCATTGCTATTTCAGAGAGAACCTTCCCCATCAAACGCCCCCGGAAGCATCCGGCAAGGTCATGGCGGTGGGTTCGGGGGAAGCGGTCGGGGCAAGGGTTGGGGTGGGCAGCGGCGTTGGTTCCGGGGTTGGGGCAGGGGTGGGCGGCGGCGTTGGCGTTGCGTTGGCCTCTATCACTTCCTGATAGAGGGCGTTCAGCGTCCTTGTGCCGGCATTGCCGTCTGCGCTGAGCCCACGGGCACGCTGATAGGCATTGACAGCCTTCTGGGTGCCTTCCCGGTATTGCCCGGTGGGCGTACCCTTATAGAAGCCCAGCTCCTTCAATTTCATTTGCAGCCAATACACATCCGCCCCTTCCTTGCCAAGGTTCAGGGCACGCACATCCCCTGCCGGGGGTTTTGTGCCGTCATAGGTATAGGAAGGCGGTTCCGGTGTGGTGTAGGGCAGCATATTATTTTTGTTCAGTGCGCCCGGCTGAATGGCATGGCGCAGTTCCGGGTCGCGTTCCCCATCCTCATGAATCCAGACACGCATGCCTTTTTTCACATGCTCAAAAATCCACCTGGCATCGGCTACGGTCAGGCGAATGCAGCCGTGGCTGCCCCTTTTGCCCAGCCCCGTCAGGGAGGAAACATTCAGGCTCATGCTGTTGTTATCGCTGTAAAGAACAGAATGGAAAGCAATGCTATCGTCAATTTTCGTCCAGTATTGCGCCTTGCCGCCGCCCCAGGTTGGGAATTCGCACCATCTGGCCGTGCGGCCGGAAAGCACAAAAGTGCCCAGCGGCGTGGGATATTTTTTCGTGCCGGTGGCGCAGAGGAACGCCCTGTCCAAATCCGTATAATCCTTGGTTTCCTCGTTGTATTTCCAAACCTTGACCACCTGATTGTTGATATCCACTTCAAAGAAATATTGCAGCGGCGGCACGGGTTTGGGGGTGCAATTGATATCCGCCACGGTGAAATCATTGAAAATGGCATTCCATGTTTCTTCGTCCACGTTGCCGGTGGCATCCAGGCCGTTATGCAGCTGGAACTGCTTCACGGCATCCTGCGTTTTGGCATAATAGCCGGTGGTGGTTTTATGATAGGTGAAAAAGCC
This sequence comes from Clostridia bacterium, assembly GCA_045590215.1. GTDB lineage: Bacteria > Bacillota > Clostridia > Christensenellales > Aristaeellaceae > RUG563. Next base: position 66,398 of record JAZNQO010000023.1, read on the forward strand.
CAGCTGCATCAGCCGCTCCTGCAGCTTCTGCACATCGCCGCTCTGGTCGCCATAAGTCAGCTTCTTGGTAAAGGGCATATAAGCACCGGGGGTGGGCACGGGCGTTGCAGGCGGAGCTTCGGGGGTGGGCGAAGGGGTAGGCCGCACGGAAATGGCAAAAAGCATTTCCTGGGTTTTCACATCCGCTTTCCCGGTGGGTTCCATGCCGTGCTCGTTTTGGAAAGTAATCAGGGCAGAAGATGTGCCTTCCAGAAAATTGCCGCTGCACTTGCCCCAGTAATAGCCAAGCTCCATCAGCTTTTCCTGCAGCAATTGCACATCCAGCCCCGAATCGCCCTGGGCAAGGGGACGATAGCATGTTCCGTAAAGAATGGCAAGGGTTTCTTCATCCGCAAGGCCAGTTTCCGCAAGGCCATAGGCCTTCTGCACGGCCAAGACGGCATTATGCGTGGCTTGGGAATATTCATCGGTGGCCGGCATGGCTGTATAATTCAGCTGCCGCAAACGGGTATTCAGCTCCAAGATTTCTGTGCCCCTCTGCCCCATTTGCAAAACGATTGCTTCATTTTCGGCATGGGCTGCACAGCAGATCCCCATCAACATCACCAAAACCCATAAACACACTTTCTTCATCGGCTGCACCTCTGTATCATCCATTGCTTTTCTGCACTCATTTTATCTTCATCGGGAAGCAAATTCAACCGGAAATGTTTTCCGCTGTTTCCTCCTGCTTCCCCATTTCCTATTTAATGTCAAAATCTACATTTTGTCAACCGTTTATAAAGAAAATGTTACGATTTATTTCAAATTTATTGTAACAAATTCATTTTTTCTTTCCTGTCACACTGCCTCCCAGCTCCCGGAAGGTGCTTTTCCATTTATTCATGGCTCCTTTGCCGCTGCCGGTGGAAATAAAAGCATACACCGCCGCCCCAATCACAACAGCCACAACCAGCCACAGAATACCGCTCCATGTGCCTTTCTCTTCTGCTTTTTCCGTCACTGCTGCGCCGCTGACGCCGCCGTAGAGGGTTTTGTTCATCACCTCTGCCATATGCCCGGTGGAGGTCAAGACAGCCTCCTTGTCATTGGTGTATGTGCCAAATTCCAACAGCACCGCTTGGGGCAGCAAATCCTGATTATAGGTGCCTTTGCCGATATAGATATCCTTAATCAACCCAGGATACATTTCATCCCCCACGGCCTTGATCTGGGCAGCAAACGCCTTGTTGGCAGCGGCGTTCTGATTGCTCCTGCCAACCAACAGCCGCACCTTGGTCATTTCCTCCCCTTCCACCGTGCTTTCATAGGATTCGGGGTCTTCGATGCCGTCCCGATGGATATCCATCACCGCATCCACCCCCTGCTCCACCAGATTCACGGCAGTGGCCCGGCTGCGGCGATATGCCCCGGCATCGTGAGGATGATGGGTTTCATCGCTGTAATAGACGGTAATACCCTGATTTTCCAAAGCTCCCTTAAATTCCTCGGCCACGTCATAAATGCCGCCCCGCTGCTCGTCGCTGCTTTTGCCGTCAGTAGGCTCATAGCTTTCGTCGCTGTGGGTGCAATACATAGCCACAGCCCTTTTCACGGTGCTCACGGGCTGGGCATCCTCCTTCAGCCATGTCACATCCGGCATGGCATAATCCCCAATCAATTGCGTTCTGGCCGTTTTGGTGGTGTGATCCACCGCCGTCACCCGGTAATGCCGGTTATCCCCGGCGATGTATTCATCCCCCACATCCGGCGTGCCGCAAAGGAAGGTGAGCTTATCTCCTTTTTCCGTTTCGATTTGGTATACCGCCCCTTCCTCCATTTCATCGGCCAACGCCGGAAATACCGCAAGCAGAAACACACACAGGCAAATCAAAAACCGCTTCATTTCTTTTTTCCTCCCTTGACCGGCACATGCACTGCTTTATTGTCCGGTGCACCTTTTCTGGTCATCCTCTCCAATATTTCCCCCACCAGCTCTGCCATCAATACCGCAATCAGCCCGGACAAAACCACCACGTCCATGGCCCCGGCACTACCCAAATATAGGGTCTGGTTAACGCCCCGGCTCCAATTGACCACGGCCACCGCCACATCCGAAAGCAACACGCCCAGCACGCCGCAGATGAAGGCTGCCCGCCTTGACCGTCCCAGCACATAGGCCACCACGCCCCCCACGATGCCATACACATAATTAGGGTCAATCACAATGCTTTCCGGTTCATCGGGCATAACGCTGCTCAAAAGAAAAATCACCCCTGCGCTAATGACGCTGCCCACCACCGCCCGGACCACTTCCTTTTTAGTGTCCGTGCGAATCAAAAGATACACGCACACCAAAAAGGGAATCAATGCACCGCCAATATTGACAGCCACCTGCCCGATCCGGATATCCGGCACCAGACCCCCAAAGAAAATCAACGCCATGACGATGAGAGCCGCCCTGTCCGTCAGCTGCATTTTATCCAGCATCCGCTGGCCCACCCCCAGTAGCACCAGCACCGAAGCCACCGCCAGCAGAATCATTCCAATCGACATAATTTTCCTCCTTTAACCCATGCAAAATATGGCCTTTCACCTCTACCATCTTGCCCGAAACAGGCTCTGCTCATACATTTGTGAAACCGGGCTGTACAAGAAAGAAAAAATGTGGTATACTATGGAAAGAAATTGCAGGTTTAATTCTATACTTTCTTGAAAGGAGGATTTTCTTTCATTGATTCAAGCTGTCATTTTTAATCTGGAAGGGGTCTTGGTCACAACCGATGCCTGCCATCGGCTGGCATGGCAGGACATGGCCTATGAAAACGGCATTCCCTTCGACGAAAATACGTATGAGCGCATGCGCGGTCTCAGCCGCAGCGATGCTTTGAATATTCTTCTCTCCCGTGCCAGACGGCGTTACAGCGAGCCGGAAAAGATGGTGCTCTCCATGCGCAAGGGCGATTTATACATGCACCACATCAGCCAATTGGATAAATCCTGCGCCCTGCCCGGTGCCATTGAAGCGGTGGTGGCTCTGCGCCACTCCGGCATCCGCACGGCGGTGGCTTCCTCCAGCCAGCACGCCCGGTTCATTCTAAAACATCTGGGCATCCAGAACCTCTTTGATGCGGTGGTGGACGGCAATCTCATCGAAAAGCCTGCCCCGAACCCTGAAGTTTTCCTGCTGGCGGCAGAAAAGATGCACCTGCCGCCCGAATGTTGTTTGGCCGTGGATGATAATGGCGCAGGCATCGAAGGGGCGCATCGTGCCGGGATGAAGGCTGTGGGGCTTTCTGACGCGGCTTATGAACCCTTTACCGATTTTCGGGCGGAGGATCTGGAAAATATTGACCTGCTCTCCCTCGTCCATCAGCTCAATCAAAAAAGCAAGGTGCAGCAAATCAGCTAACCACCTGCATATAAACCCCTTTTCCGCACAACATTAAGAAAAAAAGGAGAATTGCATGCTTACCCAACAAACAGCAGCCGCTGTATTGGCAGAGGCCATCAAAACCGGCGGTGATTTCGCCGAAATTTTTCTGGAGGACAGGCTGAACCACACCCTTTCCATGGTGTCCGGCAAAGTGGAAACGGTCAACAGCCTGCGGCTCCACGGTGCCGGTGTCCGGGTTTTTTCCGGCACCCAGGGCATCTATGTTTATACCAACGATACCTCCGAAGCAGGTCTTATCGCCTGCGCCCGCCGGGCAGCAGGGGCCATTCAGGACGGCGCAGGGGCCACTGTAACGCCCCTGAAATGGCAGGATACCCCCAATATTCACATCATTCCCCTGTCCCCGGATCAGGTGAAAACCGCCAAAAAGGTGGAAAAAATGCGGGCAGCACAGGCGGCCTTGAAGCAGTATAACGAGCTTTCTCAAGGCACTATTTCCTATACCGACAGTATCCAGCGCATCACAATTGCCAATACTGAAGGCCTATTTACCGGCGATACAAGAGTTTACACCCGGTTTGCCGTCAACGCCATCGCCTCCAACGGCACGGAAAACCAGACGGGTTCTGCCTCTCCCGGTGCCATGCAGGGCTTTGAGATTTTCGATCACCGCATCGACCCCGAAGCCTGCGCCCATAAGGCGGCCAAGCAGGCTATCACCATGCTGCACGCCCCCATGTGCCCGGCAGGCGTGATGCCGGTGGTGATTGACAACGGCTTTGGCGGCGTTATTTTCCACGAAGCCTGCGGCCATTCTTTGGAAGCCACGTCTGTGGCTCCCGGTGTCAGCGAATTTGCCGGAAAACTGGGGCAGAAGGTGGCTTCTGACAAGGTGACGGCCATCGACGATGGCACGCTGCCCAATGAATGGGGCAGCCTGAACATTGACGACGAAGGCACCCCCACCAATAAACTGGTACTCATTGAAAACGGCGTGCTGAAAAACTATATGATTGATAAGCTGAACGCCCGGAAGATGAATATGCCCATCACCGGCAGCGGACGGCGGCAGGGCTATATGTTTGCCCCCACCTCCCGGATGCGCAATACCTATATCGCCGCCGGGGATGACGACGAAAACGAAATCATCGCTTCCATGGGCGACGGTCTGTATGCCAAGGCCATGGGTGGCGGCAGCGTGGAGCCCAGCACCGGCAAATTCAATTTCTCTGTGCTGGAAGGGTATCTGGTGAAGGATGGCAAGATTGCTCATCCCGTCCGCGGGGCTTCCCTCATCGGCCGGGGCAGCGAAATTTTGCCGCTGATTGACCGTGTGGGCAAAGATATGCAGATGGCGCAGGGCATGTGCGGCTCCCTCAGCGGCAGCGTGCCTACCAACGTCGGTCAGCCCATGATTCGTGTCAGCTCCATGACCGTCGGCGGACGATGAGAAAGGAGGATCATCCGATGAACACCGAACAATTCATTCAGAAATTACTGGAAAATGCCCGGATTCGCAGCATTTCCGAAGCGGAAGTCTATCTGGCCTCCGGGGAGAGCTTCCGTGCCATGAGCCAGCAGGGGCAAGTGGCCAATTATACCGTCAATTCCACAAGAGGCCTTTCCCTCCGGGGCATCTATAACGGCAAAATGGGCTATGCCGCCACCGAAGCGATGGACGAAGACGCCATTGATATGCTGGTTTCCGGCGTGATAGAAAGTGCCCTTCTGACGGAAGATGATTCCTTCCAGCAGATTTATAAGGGCGATGCAGCATACCCTGAAATGGACTGCTATAACCCTGAACTTGACAAAGTGGACGAAAAGAAAAAGCTGGCTCTTCTGCTTTCGCTGGAACCCATGGCCAAGGCAAAAGACCCTCGCATTGTGCAGCTTGCCTATAACGCCGTCAGCACATCATCCGGCTATGTGCGCATTGTGAACAGCCACGGCCTTGATTTGCAAACCAAGGATAATCTGGCCTATGCCTATGCCAGTGCTGTGGCGAAAGAAGGCGACCGGGTGGCCACCGGCATGGGGATTACCCTTGGCCGGGATTTTGATAAGCTGGACGCCGAGCAATTGGTGACTGACGCTACCGAAGAAGCCCTTTTTATGCTCTCTGCTGAGCCCGTGCCCAGCGGCACATACCGGGCGATTATTGATAACCGCTGCATGCCCGATTTGCTGGCGGTTTTCAGCGGCGTATTCTCTGCGGAAAATGCCCAGAAGGGCTTGAGCCTGCTAAACGGCAAAGAAGGGGAAATCATCGCCTCCCCCGTTGTCACACTGATGGATGATCCTCTGATGCAGGACGGCCTTGGCAGCACGCCCTTCGATGCCGAAGGCGTGGCCTGCTATACCAAAGCCGTCATTGAAAACGGCAAGCTCATGACCCTTTTGCATAACCTGAAAACAGCCCATAAGGCAGGCGTCAAAACCACCGGCAATGCCAGCCGGGGCGGCTATGCAGGGCCGGTTCGGGTGTCCCCCTTCAATTTCTATTTCAAGCCCGGCGAAAAGGATCTGTCTGCCCTCATGGCAGATATGAACGACGGCCTTGTAATTACGGAGGTTTCCGGCCTCCATGCCGGTGCCAATGCAATCAGCGGCGATTTCTCCCTCATCGCCCAAGGCTACACCGTAAAGGACGGCAAGAAGGATAAAGCCGTGGATCGCATCACCATCGCCGGAAACTTCTTCCAGCTGCTGAAAAACATCCGTGCCGTGGGCAGCGATTTGTATTTCCCCGGTTCCTCCATCGGCAGCCCCTCTGTGGACATCGGCGAAATTGCCGTAGCCGGAAAGTAAATTATAGAAAATTAACAAGCTGCGTCAGGTTTCTTGGCGCAGCTTTTCTTGTGCCTGTTTGTTGGATATAATAGAATACAGCCGGAAAATAGTATTGGAACTTGTATGTTCATGCAGGGAACGATGGGGTACTCCGCCCCTTCACCCCGGCCGGAGATATTGATCCGCAACCTCAATCTACGCCTTGGTCGCTGCCGATCCCTCCACAGGAGGGCCGGTCGCCTCATTCACCCTGCACCCGGCAGCGAATGGGGTGAATTTTCCAAATTGCGAGTCGGCTGCAGCACTGCCGTACGCTACGGGCTGGCCGGCTTTCAGCCGGCTGCCGGATGCAAAGCCGCCGGAAAACAGAAAAACGGCAGGAAGAAAGTTAGCTTTCTTTCCTGCCTTTTTCGTATTTTCTTTGTGCCTACGGCTGCAAAATTTTGTTTCTCAAGCTTCATGCGGAAGATGTTCGTTAGAGAATATTCGTTGTTCGCAAGGCAGGTGTCAGGAAGGAACTTCCTGCCGTGGGGCGCATAGGCTGCCCAAGCCCCTGCTCCGTGCGTATTTATTTCTCCGTTTTCCGGGGGGCAATTTCGCTGAGGACAAGGTTCTTGTTCTTTTCCCCGGCCAGACGGATGCTCCAATCGTTTTCAAAGAAGAGCACGGGCTGATCCACGCTGTCAAAGCCGCGGGCAGTGGTGGATGTGAGCTGCAAATCCTCCACCTTCTGGTCGCTTTCCACAACCCAGCGGACGAAGCGATAAGAAAGCCGCTCCATCACCAAGTCCACGCTGTATTCGCTCTTTAAGCGGTAGGTGAGCACGTCAAACTGCAATTCACCCACCACACCCACGATGAATTCTTCCAAGCCCGTTTCGTTGCGGCGGAAGGTCTGGATGGCACCTTCTTCGGCCAGCTGGTTGATACCCTTCACAAACTGCTTGCGCTTCATGCTGTCCAAGGGCCGCACACGGGCAAAGCGTTCGGGGGCGAAAACAGGAATCTTTTCAAAGCGAATCTTCTTCCCCGTGCAAAGAGTATCGCCCAAGCGATAAATGCCTGGGTCAAAAAGGCCAATGATATCGCCAGGATAGGCCTTGGTGACACCTTCACGCTCATCTGCCATGAACTGCTGGGGCTGCTTGACCTGAATTTCCTTGTTTGTGCCGGAATGCCACACATTCATGCCTTTTTCAAATGTGCCGCTGACCACCCGAAGGAAGGCAAGCCTGTCCCTGTGCGCCGGGTTCATGTTGGCCTGAATTTTGAAAATGAAGCCGGAGAAATTCTCCTCTTCGGGCTCGATCATGCCCTGATCGCTCTCTCTTGGCAAAGGCCGCTCGGTATATTTGAGGAAACGATAGAGGAAGGGCTCCACGCCAAAATTAGTCACGGCACTGCCAAAAAACATGGGGGTCAGTTCGCCCTTGCGCACGGCGTCCAGATCAAAAGCATCACCTGCTTCGTCCAAAAGCTCAATTTCCTCCGCAAGGCGTTCTCTGTAATGCCTGTCAAGCACCGTTTCAAAGGCCGGGTCATCCACGGAAACGACGGTCTTCCCCACTTTCGACGAGCCGTGATCGCCGCCGAAATAGAGCTCCACCGCCTTTTCGTCCCGGTGATACACGCCCTGAAAATCCCCGTCCACGCCGATGGGCCAGTTGATGGGACAGGCACGGATGCCCAGCACCTGCTCCAGCTCTTCCATCAGGGCAAAGGGGTCTTTGGCGGCACGGTCCATCTTATTGACAAACGTAAAAATCGGGATGCCACGCATGCGGCAAACCTTGAACAGCTTCACCGTCTGCTCTTCCACGCCCTTGGCAGCGTCAATCAGCATCACGGCACTGTCCGCCGCCACCAGCACACGATAGGTGTCTTCGCTGAAGTCCTGATGGCCGGGGGTGTCTAGAATGTTGATGTGATAGCCGTCAAAATCAAACTGCATGGCAGAAGAGGTGACGGAAATGCCTCTCTGCTTTTCTATTTCCATCCAGTCGGAGGTGGCGTGGCGTTCAGCACGCCGGGCCTTCACGCTGCCGGCTTGACGAATGGCTCCGCCGTACAAAAGCAGCTTTTCCGTCAGCGTGGTTTTACCAGCGTCGGGATGGCTGATAATGGCAAACGTGCGTCTGCACGCAACTTCTCTTTCCAAATCGGTCATGGGTTTTCCACTCCTTCATTTTTCTTAAATTCCTTTGAGGGAGTGCTTTTTACGGTTCCATGTTTCCATTCCCCTCTCCATCCAAATCAAAACAATTTATTATACACCTTCCCCCTGGGTCGTTGTCAATATCTGCACAGCAAAAACCGGGATGCGTTTCCACACACCCCGGTAAGAAAAGTTATTTCACGATGATTTTTATCATCACCAGATTCAGCATCTCTTTCAGGCCGCTTTCGAGGAATTTCTGATCGTTCAGCGCAAATTCATGGCCGGTATCATACCAGTCCTGCCAGATGCGGTCAAAGTCCGGTGCTTCCCATGTTTCCACGGAAACCATGTCTTCATAGCCTGCTTCCAATAGCTCCTTCCACCATGTGCAGGAATGGAAATAATCCCATTCATCCCCGGCCCATTCCGTGAGCAGCGCAGGCGGCTCGCCCTTGATTTCTTCCTTCAGCCCCGGCACGGCAATCAGGGCACAGCCGCCCTTTTTCAAAAGCGGCATAATTTTCTCCTGAAAATACCCCTTCTCCCGTGCGAAATAGTGATAGGCGTCCACGCTGAAAACAGTGTCGAAAAAGTCATTGGCAAAAGGCGTACTGTTGGCATCCGCATGGATGGGAATCACCTTGCCGTCCACGCCCCAGGCCCTGAACCTTTGCCAATTATCCCCTGCGCTCACCCATAAATCCTGGGCAAACACAATCTCCGCCCCAGTTTCCTTGGCCAGATACAGGCTCGTCAGGCCGCAACCGCAGCCCAGGTCCAACACCCTTCCTTTGATGCCTTCGGGATATTTTTCCTTGAGCCCGTCGGCCAGACGCAGGCAATTGGGCCCCATCATAAATTCTTTGGTCATATACTGCTTATACTGATTCAGTTTCATGGTTCATTCTTCCTTTCGTATTCTTTGTTTTACATTTCTTCCTCCGGCTTATGCTCCGAACATCTTTTCACCTTCCATCCAAAGAACGCACAGCACGCCAGCGATGCCATGCGGAAAGAAAAGCCCAAAAATAATATCGGGATTGATCCTTCTAAGGCATCTGCAGCGTACCCGAACAGAAGAAGCCGTTGCTTCCCCGTTCTGTTGTCACAAACTGCAAATTGACTCTACCTTAGAATTCTCAATCCTCCCCTGTTTTTTGCTATTTTGATTATACTGCACGTCTCCCTTTTTTGTCAAGAAAAAAGGGAGTTTCCTCCCTCTCTTAAGATTATTGTGCTTTCATGCTGCCAATCAACATGCCGGAAAGGCCGCCGGCGGCTACGCCCATCAGCGCGTCCATCAGATAAGAAATGAGCGTCATTTGCTGGCCACTGAGCAGAGCATACAAGAGCACCCCCACCCCCATATACACAAGACCGATCACCGCCCCCCGGAGAATGGCGTTATCGCTGCCTTTGGGCAGAGCTGCCTTGACCCCAAAGAACACCGCCGCCACCTTGATCACCTGATTGAAAATGCGGATCACGCTGTCGTCCATGTCGGTCAGGCCGATGATGACCGCAAACACCACCACCGCAATCACCGTAAAAGCCACAGCGGTCAATATCCCCCGAAGCAGCCAAGAGCCTCTTTCCTGCTTTCGTTTCATTTTTCGGATGGCCTGTTGTGCCATAATGAGAATCCCTCCTTTGCTCGCCCCATTCTATGCAAAGGAGGGGTTCATTTATGCCTCTTTATGAATCTGCGCCCCAAGGGCACACAGCTTATCTTCCAATGCTTCATACCCTCGCATCAGATGCCCTGCCGGGTCATGCAGCAGGGTTTCTCCCTGCGCCACAAGGCCGGACAGCATCATGGCTGCCGCCGCCCTTAAATCCGTGGCCTTTACCGCTGCGCCTGTCAGCGTTTTGCCGCCCTGCACCAAGGCCAATTGCCCTTCCACTCTGATCTGCGCCCCCATCCGCCCCAGCTCCACAGCGTGCATGAACCTGTTTTCAAATATGGTTTCCAGAAAGATGGAAAGGCCACTGATCTGGGTGGTCACGGCCATCAGGGGAGCCTGCATATCCGTGGGGAAGCCGGGATAGGAAAGGGTTCTCACTTCCATAGGGCGTTTCGCCTTCCCCCGCAGGCGAAGTCCCTTGCTGTCCTCCTGAAAAATGACGCCGCTTTCCGAAAGCTTGAACATCAGTGCCCGCATATGGTCGCTTCTGGCCCCTTGCAAAAGTACGCTGCCCTCCGTCATGGCAGCGGCGCAGGCCAATGTGCCGGCCTCAATCCTGTCCGGAATGGGGGTATATTCCGCCCCGTGCATTTCCTCCACGCCTTCAATCATCAGATTATTGGTGCCAATGCCTGCAATGCGTGCGCCCATGGCCGTCAGGAACCGACAAAGGTCGGCAATTTCCGGCTCCTTGGCCGCATTTTCGATTCGGGTAAGGCCAGAAGCCAGTGTGGCCGCCATCACCAGGTTTTCCGTTGCGCCCACCGACGGAAAATCCAAATAGATATTGGCTCCCTGCAATTTGCCGGACACCTTGATCTGGCCGCCCTCTGCTTCCACTTTCGCCCCCAATTTCTGCAAGCCTTTCAGATGCAGGTCAATGGGCCGCTGCCCAATGGCACAGCCGCCGGGCATGGAGAAGCTGCATTCCCCGTTTCTTGCCAAGATAGGCCCCAATACCAGCACGCTTGCCCGCATGCTGCGCAGCATTTCTTCTTCCTTTGGGCTTTCCACCACCGCCGCCCGAACGGCGCATTCTTCATTTCTTTTCTCCACCTGCGCACCGCAATCCGCAAGCAGAGCTGCCATATGCTCCGTATCCGTCAATTGCGGCACCCGATGGATGACGCATTGTTCCCCCGTCAGAAGGGTGGCCGCCATGATGGGCAAAACGGCATTTTTTGCCGTACTGATCAAAGCTTCACCGGACAGACGAGGCGAATGAAAAATCCTGTAATCCGCCATTTCAATCGCACCTCCCTGCATTTTCACGCTGAAAGTGTATCCCGAAAAAAGCGGTGTTTTTCTATGGAAAAAGCCGTTCAAAAAGGCATGGAGCAAAATTTTCGCAGCATAAGCGGCCCAAAATCCCCGATGCGCCGCTATCGCATTTCAAAAAATTCGCAATCTGAAAAACATGGTAAATTTCATGCAGCTGTGGTATACTGTTTTTACATCTTTCTCTGATAAGGAGCCATGTATGGATCAATTTATTCTTCGTTCCGATTTTGCGCCAACCGGCGATCAGCCGCAGGCGATTGATCAGCTGGTGGACGGCTTTCAAAACGGCCATGCTTTTCAGACGCTCCTAGGCGTTACCGGTTCCGGCAAAACCTTCACCATGGCCAATGTGATCGCAAGGCTCAACCGCCCCACGCTGGTCATCGCCCATAACAAAACCTTGGCCGCCCAGCTCTGTGCCGAGTTCAAGGCCTTTTTCCCGGATAGTGCGGTGGAATATTTCGTTTCCTATTATGATTATTATCAGCCGGAAGCTTACATCGCTTCCTCTGATACCTATATCGAAAAAGACGCTTCCATCAATGAAGAAATTGATCGTCTGCGCCACTCTGCCACCGCCGCCCTGAAAGAAAGACGGGATGTGATTATTGTTTCCTCCGTCAGCTGCATCTATTCTATGGGCGACCCCAGCGAATATGAAGGCCAGATGATTTCCCTGCGCCCCGGCATGGAAATGCCCATCGACACCCTGCTGCGGAAATTGGTGGAAATTCAATACGAGCGCAATGACATCGGCTTTGACCGGGGCAATTTCCGGGTTCGGGGCGATGTGGTGGAAATTATTCCGGCAGGCCAGAGGGAAAACGGCGTTCGGGTGGAATTTTTCGGCGATGAAATTGACCGCATCTGTGAGTTTTCCGTGGTAGACGGCCACACCCTACACACCGTCCAGCACACCGCTATTTACCCTGCCACCCATTACGCCACCTCCATGGAGAACCGGGACGAAAACCTGCGCACCATTGAAAAAGACATGGAGCAGCGCATCGCCGAATTTGAAAGCGAGGGTAAGCTGCTGGAAGCCCAGCGCATCGGCCAGCGCACCCGATATGACATCGAAATGCTCCGGGAAATCGGCATGTGCAACGGCATTGAAAACTACAGCCGCTATTTTGACGGAAGAAAGCCCGGCGATCCCCCCTTCTGCCTGCTGGACTATTTCCCGGACGATTTCCTGCTCATGATTGACGAAAGCCATGTTACCGTGCCCCAAATTCGGGCCATGTATGCCGGCGACCGGGCACGCAAAGAAACCTTGGTGGAATACGGTTTCCGCCTGCCCTCCGCCTTTGACAACCGGCCTCTTCGCTTTGAAGAGTTCTTGGAGCGCATCCATCAGACCCTCTTCGTTTCCGCCACGCCCTCGCCCTATGAAACCGGGCTGTCAGAGCGCATCGTGGAGCAGATCATCCGCCCCACAGGCCTCCTTGACCCTCGCATCATCGTGCGCCCTGCCACCGGGCAGGTGGACGATCTCGTGGGCGAAATCCACAAGACCGTGGAAAAGCAGGAGCGTGTCTTGGTCACTACCCTCACCAAGCGCATGGCCGAGCAGCTCACCGATTACTTGGACGAGCTGGGCATCCGGGTGCGCTATCTGCACTCCGATATTCAGACCATGGAGCGCACTAAACTCATCCGGGAGCTGCGCATGGGGGAATATGACGCGCTGGTGGGCATCAATCTGCTCCGTGAGGGCTTGGATTTGCCGGAAGTTTCCCTTGTCGCCATTCTGGATGCCGACAAAGAGGGCTTCCTGCGCTCCGAAACCAGCTTGGTGCAGACCATAGGCCGTGCCGCCCGAAACGCTGAAGGACGGGTCATCATGTACGCCGATACACCCACCCAGTCCATGATGAAAGCCATTGACGAAACCAACCGCCGCCGCTCCCTCCAGGAAGCCTACAATGCCGCCCACGGCATCACCCCCGAAACCATCAAGACTGCCGTCCGTGCGCTTCTGGAAATCACCGACAAGGCCAGTGCCGAAATCGCCCCCACCATGGACAAGGACGAAAAGGACAGCTGGATTCGCCAGCTGGAAGAGCAGATGCTCACCGCCGCCACCGCCTTGGACTTCGAGAAAGCTGCCAAGCTGCGTGACCAGCTTTTTGCCCTGCGAGGCGATACCCCCATCAACAAACACCAGCCCACCCGTCGCCGCCGCCCCAGCGTGCGGAAACCGGAGCATTAAGGGAATGGTGGACGGAGGCAGGGGGAAACCGCTTTTTGTGGCCAAAAAGCAGTTTCCCCCTGCACCCCCTTCCGAAAAAGCCATTCGGGAAAGGGCAAAATATTCAAAAATTTATATTTTCCCCGTGCAGCAATTAACTAAACATTTTACTAATTTCCGAATTCATTATTCCAAATCCCCATTTCACAAACACTGCAATTATTCATCCTTCATTTTTCATTATTCACTATCACTTTTTCCCTCTTCCTTATTACTTTCATTCCGTGAGGTACACAAATGAACCCATGCACCCTTTGCCCCCGAAAGTGCCAAGTTGACCGCAGCCTGCATCCTGGCTTTTGCGGCATGACGGACAAACTGAAATTAGCCCGTGCCGCCCTGCATTTCTGGGAAGAGCCCTGCATTTCCGGCACAAGAGGCAGCGGAGCCCTTTTTTTCTCCGGTTGCACCTTGCGCTGCGCCTATTGCCAGAACTATGCTCTCAGCCACCAAGGCCACGGCAAAGAAATTTCCGTTGCCCGTTTGGCAGAAATTTTCCAATCCCTCTATGAGCAGGGAGCCCATAACCTGAACTTCATCACCGCCACCCCCTTCGTCCCCCAGATTCTCCAAGCCCTTGCCCTCTACAAGCCCCCCATTCCCGTCCTTTGGAATTGCGGCGGCTATGAATCTTTGGACACCCTGAAAATGCTGGACGGCGTGGTGGATATTTACTTGCCGGATTTGAAGCACGTTTCCCCTCGCCTTTCCGCCCTTTGCGCCAAGGCACCGGATTATTTTGACGTTGCTTCCAAGGCCATTTCGGAAATGTGCCGCCAAACCGGCCTGCCCCAATATAACGAAAGCGGTCTTTTGCAAAAAGGCACGCTGATTCGCCATCTCATCCTCCCCGGCTGTACGAAGGACTCCATGCAGGTTTTGGATTTCATTGCAGAATCCTTGCCCAAGGGCACCCTCGTTTCTCTCATGCGCCAGTTCACGCCCCAGCCCCACTGCCAAATCAAGGGGCTGGATCGCCCCATCACCGATGCGGAATACAATCGTGTTTTGCAGCATTTTGAGTTTTTGCAGCTTTCCGGTTTCACGCAGGAAAAAACATCCAGCGACGCTGCCTTTACGCCCCTGTTTGATTTTACCGGCGTTTGACAGAATAAAACCCCGGAAAACTTCAAAAAATGTGCCTATTCCCCACATTTCTTTCATTGTCTGTTCAAAATTCCTTCATAATCATGCGGTATAATCATCCTGTACCCAGTTAATGGGCAAAATTGAAAACCCGGTTCAACCGGTTAAGGAGGCTTTTCAAAATGACAAACAATTCCTGGAAAAAGGGCCTGCTGGCCGTTCTGCTGGTAACAGTTCTGCTCAGCTGCACGCTTCTGTCCGCCGGTGCGGATTCCGCTCCCCTTACCGATGCGGAAATCGACGCCATCATCAATACGCAAACCGACGCTTCCCTGGTCTCCAGCCCCTTCACCGAAGTGGCCGACAGTGTGCGCAACAGCGTGGTGGGCGTCAATAACTATACCGTTTCCTCCTCATATTACAGTTATGGTTTTGGCTACGGCTTTGGCTTTGATCCCCGCAGCGAATCCAGAGAAACCCTTTCCGGCACGGGCAGCGGCGTGGTCATTTCCAACCTTGGCCATGTGCTGACGAATTTCCATGTGGTGGAAGGGGCCAATCGGGTTACCGTCACCATCGCTAATGATGAAAGCGAGCACGAAGCCAAGGTTGTGGGCTTTGATTCCGATCTGGATATCGCCATCCTTTTTGTGCCCGATCTGGATCTGCCTGCCGTACCGCTGGGCGACAGCGATCAATTGAAAGTGGGCGAATGGGCTATCGTGATCGGCAACCCTCTGGGCGAAGAATTTGCCCGGACGCTTACCGTGGGCGTTGTGTCTGCGCTGGATCGGGAAATCACCGATACCACCTATGACCGCTACGGCCGCCGCACCTCCATCACCAATACCATGATTCAGGTAGACGCTGCCATCAATTCCGGCAATTCCGGCGGCGGTATGTTCAATGTGCTGGGCCAATTGCAGGGGATTCCTTCCCGGAAATACTCTTCCTCCGGCTTCTTTACCACCACCACCATTGACAATATCGGCATGTGCATCCCCATCAATGTGGCCAAACCCCTGATCGAAGAGGTTTTGAAATCCTATAATCCCGACGATGTAAACCCCCAGCCCGATACAAAGGCCGATACCGACGAAAACCGCTCCACCGGCACCAATCCGCTCCTTGGCAAGCCCCGTCTGGGCGTCAATATCGCTTCCCTGAGCAACACCAACGGCATCCTGCCTCAAGGCCCCTTGGTGCGCACCGTTGAGCCCGGCTCCCCTGCCGAAGAAGGCGGCATTCTGCCCGGCGATATCATCGTGGAAGTGGACGGCGAATTGACCGCCACCGGCGATGAGGTGATTGCCCGTGTGCAGGGGCATAGCGAAGGCGATTCCCTGACCCTCAAGGTCTACCGGGATGAAGCCGTGGCTTCCCAGATTGGCAACGCTACCATTGATTTGAGCAAAGCGGGCGATGGCGAATATCTGGAAATCACTGTGATCCTCCGTGTGGTGGACGACCGTTCCATGTAATCCTTTCTCTTTCTGCGCTGCCTCTGATGGCCTGAAAAGGCGTCAGGGGCAGTGCTTTTTTATTTATACATTCTGTGTATCGTTTTTTATTTTTCCGCCGCTGCATAATTTTGCCCCTCCGGTGCCATACTGACAATGACGGAGGAAATGCAGTATGGCAACAAGTAAAGTGGAAATCTGTGGCGTGGATACGTCCACCCTGCCTGTGCTTACCAATGAGCGTATGCGAGAATTATTCCCCCTTGTTCACAGCGGTGATAAAGCAGCAAGGGAAGAATTTATCCGGGGCAACCTGCGGCTGGTGCTCAGCGTGGTGCAGCGGTTCAATAACCGCGGTGAAAATGTGGATGACCTCTTTCAAGTGGGCTGCATCGGCCTCATTAAAGCCTTGGATAATTTCGATGTTACCCAGAACGTGCGCTTTTCTACCTATGCCGTGCCCATGATTATCGGCGAAATCCGCCGCTATCTGCGGGATAATAACCCCATCCGGGTTTCACGCTCCCTTCGGGATACTGCCTATAAAGCCCTCCAGGCACGGGACAGGCTGGCTCTCCAAATGCACCGGGAGCCTACCGTGGAGGAAATGGCGAAAGAACTGGGGCTGCCAAGGGAAGATGTGCTTTTTGCCCTGGAAGCTATTCAGGATCCTGTCTCCCTCTTTGAGCCTGTCTATAACGACGGCGGCGATGCCATCTATATCATGGATCAGGTGAAAGATGAAAAAACCGCCGATAACGATTGGATCGAAAAAATCGCCATCAAGGAAGCCCTGCAACACCTCAACGACCGGGAAAAACGCATCCTGCGCATGCGCTTCTTTGAAGGACGCACCCAAATGGAAGTAGCCGGGGAAATCGGCATTTCCCAAGCGCAGGTTTCCCGATTGGAAAAAAACGCCCTTGTGCATATGCGCAAATATGTCAGTGCACAGTAATGGGGGTCTTTCATCCCTCGCATTCCCAAAGCAGATGCTGTACCTGGGGACTCCAGCCGGCAAACACGGTGCATAAGTAAATAAAAAAGCACGGGGAGAATTCATTCTCCACCGTGTTCTTTGTTTATACACTTTCTAAAATCAGCACCCAATCGCAGCCCTTCCCTTGGGTGGGCGGCACAAGCGTGGTTTTTCCATGGCCGGAAAAAATGCAAAACACGCTTTCCTCCCCGGTACGAGGGTCAAACCACTTGGCGCGCAGTCTCTCTGCCGGCCGCACCGCATCCAGATTCACCGTGAAGGGCAGCCCCAAGGGCGAATACACATAGGCATAGCCATCCCCCACGCAAGCCCCCACATGGCCCATGCCGGCATACACCGCTTCCGCTAATTCCGGCGCATGGCGCAGGGAAAAATAGTCATGGCTCATGCGAAGGGCTTTCACATGGCGCATCTGCTCTGCGCCGGGATGGGTCAAGGCTTCCTGCCAAGTGTAGGGAAAATAGCTGCTTGGTTCCCGATTCATGCTCCATATGCAGTGATTGCCATAAGTATGGCCGCAAACGCCAGTCATCAGGTTCCAATACGCATTCTGGCGCACGTCCTCCGCCTGCCAGAAATAGCCGATTTGGTCATTGAAGCAGGCTGGGTGATCTTCATATCTCGGCTCGGAATCCATAAAAGGTTTATCGCTCTGCGCCGCCATTTGCAGCATCATCCTGTCCGTTTCCATGGCCAAGAAGGCGTCATGGCCGGTTTGCATGGTGTGAAAATCAATGTATTCTGCCCCCGGCAGGCTTTCGCAGGAGGAGGAGCAGCCCTTGGGATGGAAGGTAATCAAATGGTTGGGGTCCGTTTTCTTCAGCCCTCTGGCCATCTCATCCAAGATGGGCCGATGCTCCTTTTCCACAGGCCGATCGCCGCCCAGCATCCAGATAATATTTTCCCGCATGGCATAACGCTTGCCTAGCCAACAGCCATACTGATAGGCGTTTTCCGGCGTGAAAATAACAGGCCCCTTCCCCCACAGCTGGTTAAACTTATCTCCCCATGTGGGCAAAAGCGCAACGACCAAACCGTTTTCAGCCGCCAAATCCAAGGCGTAATCCACATGCGCCCAGTAGGAATAATCCCCGGTATCATCCGGCCGGGCAGGATCCGGCAAACCGTCCGTTTCAAGCAGCGGCAGCCGCCCATAAGCGTTCGGGGTCGTTACTCCTTCAAACTCCGCCAAGGCCACCCCTTGAATCACAGTAAATCCCTGCCGGCTGCGGGTGGAAAAATAGAGCTCCATCTCCTCCCGGTTCAGCCGATGGAAGATTTCCCATGCCGTATCTCCCAGATAAAAGAAAGGTTCTATCTTATCCCATGCCAGATACCGGCCTATCACCTGCAGCTTGCGCATCTTATCCCTCCTGCTTCTCATCACACAATCCTACTTCTGCAGCCATTTCACGCCCTTGTCATACCATGTGGGGCGTTTGCGCTTGCCGGTTTCCCATCCGGCGGCGTAATTGATGAAGTAGAAAAGCTCCATTTTCTGCTTATGCCGCTTCTCCTTGCCGGGAAGGGTTTTGCAGGTTTCTGCCTTGGCCTTCATGCCCATATGCCGTGCCATAAACACCGCCCGAAAGGCATGATAATCCGATGTTACCACCAGCACCCTCGGCTTTCTGATGCCCTTTTCCTTCAAGAGATTCCGGGCATTTTGGATGTTTTCCACCGTCACTTGGGAAGCCTCTTCGATCAGGATGGCATCCGGCGAAACGCCATGATGCAGCAGCATCTGCTCCATGACCTTCGCTTCGCTAACGGGGGTATCCGGCGTTTGACCGCCGCAGGGGATGATGCAGGGGATTTTCTTTTCCCGATACACACTCACGGCCTTTTCCACCCGAAGGCGCAGCTCCTCCTTGGGCGAACCATCAGCGTTCAGCTTCAGCCCCAGCAACAAAATGGCGTCATAGTTCTTCATTTTCTTCTCCAAAAAAGGCAGCATAACGCTGCCTTTTCTCATTTATTTTCCAGCATTTCCATGCACTGATACAGCTTTTCCAGCTCATCCTCATTGAAATATTCCAGAATGATTTTGCCCTTTTTATGGTTGCCTCGAATTTGCGCACGCACGCCAAAGGCATCACGCATCCTGTTTTCCATATCCTGCAATTCCAGGGAAAGGGGCTTGGGCAGCGGCTTTTCCTTGGGCAGCATCAAAGGCTGAACCGCCAGCTTTTCCAAAGCCCGGACACTCAAGCCCTCGTTCACGGTGCGCTCGGCCAGATAAATCTGCATGCTCTCGTTTTCCAGCCCGGCCAACACCCTTGCGTGACCGGCGGATAGCTTTTCTTCCGCCACCATTTTCTGTACGCTTTCGGGCAGATTAAGCAGCCGCAGCAGGTTCGCAATAACAGGCCGGCTTTTGCCCAGCCGCTTGGCCGCCTGTTCCTGCGTATAGCCGCAGGCATCCATCAGCTGGCGAATAGCCTTGGCTTCTTCCAGTGCGTTCAAATCTTCACGCTGAATATTTTCAATCAGCGCAGCTTCCATCTGCTCCTGCACGCTCATGGTGCGCACGATGCAAGGCACGCTATCAAGCCCGGCCAGCCGAGCCGCCCGGAAGCGGCGTTCACCAGCCACAATGCGATACCGGCCATTGTCTTCCACCACCAGCAGGGGCTGCAAAACACCGGCTTCCTTCATGGATTCAGCCAGACTCTGCAACGCTTCTTCGTCAAAAATGCGCCTCGGCTGATCGGGATTGCGGTCAATCTCCGTAATGCCGATTTCACGAACGCCGCTGTCCCCTTCCGTTACATCGGGCAGCAGCACATCCAAGCCCCTACCCAGAGCATTCTTCTTTGCTTTCATGTTTCCTCCGTATTTCAGCTGCGGTTCCGGGCGATCACTTCCCGGCTCAGGGATTGATAGGCTTCTGCCCCGGTGCTCCGGGGGTCGTACAGATGAATGGGCAGGCCATAGCTGGGGGCTTCCCCAAGGCGCACGTTGCGAGGAACGGTGGTCGCAAACACCTTGCCCTTAAAATGCTTCTTCACTTCCTGCACAACGGACAGGCCAAGGTTCGTCCGGCCGTCCAGCATGGTGAGCAGCACGCCCTCGATTTCCAAGGCCGGGTTCAGCCCCTTCTTCACGCGCTGCACCGTGTTCATCAGTGCCGTCACGCCCTCCAAAGCGTAATATTCGCATTGAATGGGAATCAGGATGGATTGAGCCGCCGTCAGGGCGTTGATGGTGAGCATGCTCAAAGAAGGGGGGCAATCAATCACAATGAATTCATAATCCTTCCGCAAGGGCTCCAACGCCGCCCTTACCCGATATTCACGCCTGTCCATGGCCGCAAGCTCTAATTCTGCCCCGGCCAGACGGATATCCGAAGGGGCCACAAACAGCCCCGGCTGCTTGGTAGGGGCAATCACGCTTTCCACGGTGCACTGGGAAAGCAGCACTTCATAGATGGTCTTCGCCCCGGCTTTCACGCCAAGGCCGCTGGTGGCATTGCCTTGGGGATCCAAGTCCACCAGCAGCACCTTTTTTCCCTGATTGGCCAGGCAAGCGGCCAGATTCACCGCCGTGGTGGTTTTCCCCACGCCGCCTTTCTGATTCGCCACGCAAATAATTTTACCCAAATTTCAAAACCGTCCTTTTATTCCTTCATCCATGCGTACCACCGAAATGGCGGATAGCAATCCCGGATCACTCTGGCAATGGCCGAAAGCTCTTCTTCCGTTTGCAGATGCGCCATCTTGGTATACAGCACCCGCAGGGCGGAAAGGCTGCTTTGCCGCATGGAAAACTGCTGTAAAAACTGCTTGTGAAATTCATCCGCCGGGAATGTATCGAACAGTAAAAACATCACTTCATCCGTCATGGCAGCCACATCGTCCATCCGTATTCTCACCCAGCTGTCGTCCGGCAGCTGCATCAGAAAGCGGCCGGCGGTTGCTTGACGAATGGCCATGAACAGCTTTCTGTCAATCCATTCCACAGTTTCCTGGGGGTCATGCCTTGTGGAATAGCCGCATAGATGCACATGAATATCCCGGATGATTTCATCCATCTGCCGCAAAAGGTCGTTTCCCAGCCACGGCTGCAATACCGCCGCCACCTGCGAGAAGGCAATCATCTGCAAAATCCCACCTTTCCCCCATTATGTTTTACCATACCACACAATGCCTAAAAAGTCCAGTATGCAGGGGAAAAAGCCACGAATTTTCCTCCATTTTCCCCCTTGCAATTCCCAGCCAAATAGGCTATAATACCCCCATACCGTTATGAACGGGAAAATGCAGGCATGGCATGAGGAAAGAGAGCTGCCGGAAGGTGCAAGGCAGCCGTGCTCCCTGCTTTCCGCCCGGGAGCGGATGGCGATGAGCCGTCGGGGTTCGCCCCTTACAGCGAATACGAGTGGGCTTGCCATTTGGCAAACCAATCGGGGTGGCACCGCGGTCAATCCGTCCCTGTGAAGATGGGCGGTTTTTTTATTGGAAAAATCAAAGGAGGAAAAACCCATGCTGGATATGAATTTTGTGCGCAATAACCCGGAGCTGGTCAAGGAAAACATCAAGAAAAAGTTTCAGGACGCAAAGCTCCCGCTGGTGGACGAAGTGATTGAGCTGGATAAGCAGTATCGTGCCGCCATCCAGAAGGCCGACGGCCTGCGCAATCAGCGCAAAGTGCTCTCCAAGCAAATCGGCGGCCTGATGGCCAAAGGCCAGAAGGAAGAGGCGGAGCAGGTAAAGGCGCAGGTAAACGCCATGGCGGATGACCTGGCTGCCACCGAAAAGCTGGAAGAACAGCTTCAGGAAGAAGTGCGCAAGCGGATGCTGGTCATCCCCAACATCATCGACCCCACCGTGCCCATCGGCAAGGACGACTCCGAAAACGTGGAAGTGGAACGCTTTGGCGAGCCCGTGGTGCCTGCCTTTGAAGTGCCTTATCATGTGGAAATCATGGAACGCCTCTCCGGCATTGACCTCGATAGTGCCCGTAAAACTAGCGGCAACGGCTTTTATTACCTCATGGGCGATATCGCCCGGCTGCACAGTGCCATCCTCAGCTACGCCCGGGATTTCATGATTGACCGGGGCTTCACCTACTGCATCCCCCCCTACATGATTCACGGAAACGTGGTGACGGGCGTGATGAGCTTTGCTGAAATGGAAAACATGATGTATAAGATCGAAGGCGAAGACCTTTACCTCATCGGCACGTCCGAACATTCCATGATCGGCAAATTCATTGACACCATCCTGACGGAAAATCAGCTGCCCCAGACGCTCACCAGCTATTCCCCCTGCTTCCGCAAGGAAGTGGGTGCCCACGGCATCGAGGAGCGTGGCGTGTATCGCATCCATCAGTTTGAAAAGCAGGAAATGATCGTGGTTTGCAAGCCCGAAGAAAGCCCCGATTGGTTTAACAAGCTGTGGCAAAACAGCGTGGATTTCTTCCGCACGCTGGATATCCCCGTCCGCACGCTGGAATGCTGCTCCGGCGACTTGGCTGACCTGAAGGTCAAGTCCATCGACGTGGAAGCATGGAGCCCCCGTCAGCAGAAATACTTTGAAGTGGGCAGCTGCTCCAATCTGGGCGACGCCCAGGCTCGCCGCCTGCAGATTCGTGTGAAGGGCGAAGACGGCAAAAAGTATTTCGCCCACACCCTCAACAATACCGTGGTAGCTCCCCCTCGGATGCTGATTGCCTTCCTGGAAAACAATCTGCAGGAAGATGGCCGGGTGCGCATCCCCGAAGCCTTGCGGATGTACATGGGCGGCAAGGAATACATCGGCTAATCTCTAATTATCTCATAAACACTGAAACGGTACAGCTTTGGCTGTGCCGTTTTTTGCATGCAAAAACAGGCCTGCGCACATCGGCTGACCTGCAATGGATGATTTTTGAAGAAGTAGAATTATGTTTCTTTTTGTTTCTTTCCTTTACTTTCCTTTCAAATCAAAAAAGAGGCTGCCGCACATCAGTGCAGCAGCCCCTTGCTTATTTGATTTTTTCAGGCGTTTACGCCATCACTTTTGCTTATTCAGCAGGCACTTCTTCAGCAGCAGGAGCCATCAGAGCTTCCAGACCGGCACGATATTCCTGCCATTCGGCCAGGTCTTCCCAATAACGGCCCAGATAAATGCCGGTATCGTTGACAGGCTGCACATAGGAAACGCCGTTGTTAATGTACAGGTAAGCCACATCGCCCAGTTCAGCCTTGCTCACCGTCTGGCCGAAAGCGATATCGCTGGTGGGATTATTGGTGAAATCAGCGGTGATTTCATCAATGCTCTTGAACCACTTCACGCATTCGCTGTTGATGTTCAGGTTGCCGGGGGAAGCATACACTGTTTCATAGGTAACGGTCACATCATCGCCGGAAACGGTGACGATGGCATTACCGATGATGAACGCATTGGAAGCAACGAGGGGAATCTTATAGATGCCGTCTTCTGTCAGGTTCACAGGCACCACATTGATCCACTTGCTGCCGATACCCATGTCACGCAGGCTCAGGCCAGCCACGCCCATGGTGTTGTTGGGATAATAGGTGTATTCCAGTTCCAGAACGGGAGGTTCAGGCAGCTTGCCTTCCTCGTCGGTAACAAAGAAGTCAACATCAATGGTGTGGATGGTGCCAACGGCAGAAAGGTCAACGACATCAGAGGTGCCATCAGAGCCGTCCCAGGTCTTGTGTCCCCAAGGCAGAGAACCATCACTGACGTAGCCGTCGTAATCGTACTTGTCCAGAATGGAATAACCATCGTTTCTGTCGAAGAAATGATTCCATTCATCGTTATAGCCGGTGGGACCAAAGGCAGCAGTTCCGATAGGAACAGCTTCGCCATTGATGCGAATTTCAGAAACGCCCAGATACTTGCCGGCAACAGTGGTATCGGGGATGGAGTAATTATCTTCTTCACCGTTCTGGCCGCCGTCAGCAACGACAAGGAACAACTTCATGCCCTCATTGGTCTCTTTTTTACCCTGTGCGTCCACACCCAGATCGAAATCGAATCCGCCGCTGGGTGTCCAGCCGCCCTGATCGAAGAAGCGCACACTGCAGGTGTAGTTGCCTACGCCGGTAATGAGTGCTTCAGTGGAATCGCCCAAACTGCCATCGGTGACAGGCCAGTAACCGTAATCAATGAACTCCAGACGAGCAGTGGTCGCATTTTCAGGCACTTCGGTCATGTCAGCTACGGTCACGATATCGGTAGCGGTAGCAGGAGCAGTGCTCTTTTCACGCAGGGCAGGGCCGCCGGCAGGCTTCACATCCTGCTGGGCAGCAAGGAAGAAGTCAATTTCAATGGAAGATGGGTCATTCAGCAGGGACACATCGAAAGCGTTGAAGTTCTGGGCAGTAGCACTGCTGTTCCAGGTAGCACCAGTTTCGATGGAACCGCCGTTGTCCAGCATCCACTGGTCATAAATCAGGGCATAAGCATCATTGGCATCCCAATACACTTTGCCGCCTTCCTGATCGTTGATGTTGTCATAGCCGGTCTGGCCATAGGTAACATCCTGGCAGGGATAGGATTCGCCGTTGATGCGAATATCGGTAATCTGCAGGAACATGCCGGGGAACAGATCAGCACCGTCTTTCACAATCAGGGCCAGCTTCTGGGCACCGGTATTGTGGTTGCCGCCGGAATAGAACCAGCTGGGCATATGGGCAGTAACGCTGGCGGTGTAATAGCCTTCGCCGGTAACAACAGCAGGCGTGGGAGCCCAATAATCATCTTCCTTTTCGCTTACAGCAGGCCACCAGTCAGAATCCTGCCAGAAAATATAGGCAGTGGTGCTGACGGCTTCGGCTTCGGGGGCAGCCACGTCTTCGGCGTGGGCAGCCATGCCCAGAGCCAGAACCAATGCTGCAACCAACAGCAAAATGCGAGTTAAGTTTTTCTTCACAGAAAACGCTCCTTCCTAAATTACAATTACAATTGTCTCTCTTTGCAATTGTTTTTTTCCTTTATCCATATTATAGCCGTGTTAGAACATTTATGTCAACCGCATTTATTGTTTTTTTTCACATTTTTCTCATAATTTTACATATTTTTTCTCGCTATTGTCACCTGTATTCAATCCGCCACCACCGCTTGTATGAGCTTGCAGGTATTTTCAATGCCCTGCACATGGGTGCGTTCATAGCCGTGGGAAGCAAAAACCCCGGTGCCGATGAGCGCATAGCGGCAGTCGTTCCCGGCACGGAGAGCCGTAGCCGTATCGGAGGAATAGGAAGGATATACGTCCGCCGCATAGCGGATGCCCTTTGCCTTGGCCAAGGCAATCAATTCGCTTGTAAAGCCATAATGATAGGGGCCGGCGGAGTCCTTCACGCAGATGGACACCATGGTTTCATCGCAGCCAAGGTCGTCCCCAACGCAGCCCATATCCACCGCCAGAATATCCTCAATGCCCTCCGGTAAGCGCATGGACGCCCCGTGACCCACTTCCTCAAACACCGTAAACAGAATAGCCACCCGGCGGCAGAGCCTGATTTTCCCTTCCGCAACCTGCTGCGCCAAAGAAAGCAGCATCCCGGCACTGGCTTTGTCGTCCAAATGGCGGCTCTTTAAGTAGCCGCTGTCCGTCAGCGTGGTTCTGGGGTCCCAGGAAATAAAGCAGCCCGTTTCAATGCCCAGGTTTTCCACGTCTTCCTTGCTCTTTACCATTTCGTCCAGCACAATTTCAAGGCTGGTTTCGTTTCGGTTATCGCCGTTCATGTCCCCGAAAACATGCTGGCTGGCTTTGGTGGATTGCACCGTGCCGGAGTAGGCCTTACCGTCTCTTGTATGGACAAGGCAGTTTTCCGTTTCCACAGTGCTGTCTGCCCAGCCGCCGATATGGGTATAGCGGATGCGGCCATTGCCCTTAATGGAGCGCACCATGGCACCCAGTGTGTCCACATGGGCAGAGAGCAAAATGCCCCTGCCTTCGCCGCCCAGCTCGCACAGCACACCGCCCTTCCTTTGCTGCACGGGATGAAAGCCCATGCTCTGCAGCGTTTCCATGAGGTAAGAAGCAGCTTTTTCCGTAAAGCCTGTGGGAGAAGGAATGGCCAATAATTTCTGCATATACTCCAGTGCAAGCCGATACATAAAAACACCTGTCCTTTTCTCTTTTTTGTTTATTATACACGGAAAACCTTTCTTCTGGCAAGCAAAACCAAAAAGCCGTTGAAATTTTGTCTTTCCTTCCGTATAATAAACAAAAAGGAACATAAAAGGAGCGTTTTCCATGAAAAATACGTCTGTTGTTGCCGCTCGTCCGCCTATGGGATGGAACAGCTGGGATTGCTATGGTGCCGCCGTGAATGAAGCGCAGGTGCGACAGAATGCGGAATATATGGCGAAATACCTGAAAGCATACGGCTGGGAATATGTGGTGGTGGACATCCAGTGGTATCAGCCCTCGGCCTCCAGCCATGCTTATGAACCCTTTGCGCCCCTTTGTATGGATGGGTTTGGCCGCCTGATGCCGGCGGAAAACCGCTTTCCCAGTGCCAAGGGCGGCGTTGGGTTCAAGCCGCTGGCAGATTACGTCCATTCCCTTGGGCTAAAATTCGGCATCCATATCATGCGTGGGTTGCCCCGGATGGCGGCACACAATTCTCTGCCCATCCTGAACTGCGATAAGACCTGTGCAGAGGTTGCCAACCCCAATTCCATCTGCGCATGGAACCCGGATATGTACGGCCTCAAATGCGATCTGCCGCAGGCACAAGCCTATTACGACAGCATTTTTCAGTTGTACGCTTCCTGGGGCGTAGATTTCGTGAAATGCGACGATATTGCAAGGGAATATCCCCATTGTCAAAGGGAAATTGAAGTGATTTCCACTGCCTGCAAAAACTGCGGCCGGGATATCGTCCTTTCCCTCTCCCCCGGTGCCGCCCCCTTGGAACAGGCACGACACTTGCAAAAACACGCCAATATGTGGCGCATCACCGACGATTTCTGGGATAATTGGCCGCTGCTCTACGCCATGTTTGAGCGTGCCGAAAAATGGTGCATCCATTCCGGCCCCGGTCACTGGCCGGATGCGGATATGCTGCCCATGGGAGCCCTTCGCCAGTGCACCGACCCGGACGACTGGACGAAGTTCACAAACGACGAACTATATACCATGATGACCCTATGGTGCATGATGCGCTCACCGCTCATGATCGGCGCAGAAATGACGAAAAATGATGCTTTCACCCTGTCCCTCCTCACAAACAGCGATGCCCTCTATGCCAATCAGCATGGCCATTCTGCCCATCCGGTGCTGGAAGATGCAGGCCATATCGTGTGGACAAGCACAGGGGAAGACGGCCGCATTTTTGTGGGCCTGTTCAATACCAACGAAGAAGAACAGCCGGTGAAGCTGCCCCGGTGCCAGATTACCCAGCGGCCCCTAAAAGCCATCCGCTCAATCTGGCAAAATGAAAATGTGCCGGCAGACACCGAATATTTCTCCGTGCCTGCCCATGGCGCAGTGATGCTGGCACTGGCGGTTGAATAAAATGCACCATCGCCTCAGACCAGTGCCGATTATGAGGGTGTGTATGCCCTGCGGGAACTGGTGCGGCAAGACACATGAAAAACGGCTGCAAGAATTTTCTTGCAGCCGTTTTCCCAAAAAATGAACCTTTTCCGCTCTTTTTCCGTCTGATTATATGAAACCGGTTTCCATCACCGAATAAGGAGGTGAATGAATGGATGCTTTTGAAACACTGCTGGCCGAACATGGAAAAGCCGCGGAACGCTATGTACATTACCGCTGCACTTCCAGCCAGGATGCGGAAGACATTCTGCAGGATGTGTATTTCACCGCACACCGGCATTTTCATCAGTTGAAAAATGCCGCTGCTTTCAAGCCCTGGCTGCTTTCCATTGCCCGGCGAAAATGTGCCGATCATTTCCGAAACCAGGCACCGGCAACCCTGCCGCTTTGCAGCATTGCAGAGCCTGCCGATTTGCGTTTTGGCATTCCGGATCCTTCCCCGGTATGGGAAACGCTGCAAGCCCTGCCGGAAAAGGAACAGCAGATTCTGCGATATTTTTACCTGCTGGAATGGCCACAAAGTGCCATTGCAAAGCAGCTTGGTATACCCATTGGCACAGTGAAAAGCCGTTTGCACACCGCACGCCGGCACTTCAAAGCCCATTATTCCCCCTTCCCGGACACACAGAAAGGAAATACTTCCATGAAAAAACTGCCTTCTAAACTACCCCTTTACACCATCACCGAAAAAAAGGAAGCCCCCTTCCCCGTCAAATGGGAAGAACTGATGGGCTGGTTTCTGGTGCCGCGCCTTGGTGAAAAGCTTTCCTGGGCCATGTATGATCTACCGGAGAGAGGCTGCACCCATGTATACGATATGCAAGTTACGGGCAAAGCCATGGTGCACGGCATTGAAGGGGTGGAACTCACCGCCCGGGAAGCCAGCTATTCCAACAAAAAAGAAGTCATCAACCGCACCTTCGTAGCCCAACTGACGGACACCCACTGCCGTTACCTTGCCACCATGCGAACAGACGGCGATATCCGTAATTACATCACCTTCCTGGATGAAGAAGCCTTCCTGCCCAACTGGGGCTTTGGGGAAAACAACTGCGGCAATGAAGTGAATCTTGCCCCAAAGGGCGATATCATCCGCACCGGCGATGTGATCGAAAGCAAAAAGAAGCCTTTCCTGCTGGACATCGTAGGCCGTTACACCGTGGAAATAAACGGCAAAACATACGATACCGTCTGCGTTATGGATATTGAAACTTATAATGCCGGCGTGGTTTCCGAACAGTTTCTGGACAAAAACGGCCGCACCATCCTCTGGCGGCGATATAACCGCAACGACTGGCATCAGGATCACTACGGCAAACCCTGGACGGAACTTTTGCCGGACAGTCCCCGCCTCCTCATCAACGGCGAAACCTACGTGGAATGGTACGATTGCATCACGGACTATATTCTGTGAAATTTTTTCCGCAAACACCGCCTACTGCCATTTGGTGCGGCATAGCCACAAAAAAAGAAGCCGATCCCTCGGCTTCTTTTGGTTTGCAATTACTTGGCGTATTCGGTGGAACGGGTTTCGCGGATCACGTTCACACGAATCTGGCCGGGATATTCCATTTCCTTTTCGATGCGCTTGGCAATTTCCTTGGCAAGCACCTTGGTGCCTTCATCGGTGACGTCTTCGGGCTTCACCATGATGCGCACTTCACGGCCACTCTGGATAGCGAAGCACTTATCCACACCATTAAAGGAATTGGCGATTTCTTCCAGCTTGGTCAGCCGCTTGATGTAATTTTCCAGGGATTCGCGGCGGGCACCGGGACGGGCAGCACTGATAGCGTCAGCGGCCTGCACCAGCACAGCTTCCACCGTCTGGGGTTCCACATCGTTGTGGTGCGCCAGAATAGCGTGGATCACATCGGGGCTTTCGTTATACTTCCGGGCCAGCTCACCACCCAGAGAAACGTGGGTGCCTTCCTGTTCATGATCCACAGCCTTGCCGATATCATGCAGAAGGCCTGCACGCTTGGCAAGAGCCACGTCTGCGCCCAGTTCAGCGGCCATCAGGCCGGCCAAATGGCTCACTTCGATGGAGTGCTTCAGCACGTTCTGGCCATAGCT
This sequence comes from Clostridia bacterium, assembly GCA_045590215.1. Taxonomy (GTDB): domain Bacteria; phylum Bacillota; class Clostridia; order Christensenellales; family Aristaeellaceae; genus RUG563. The sequence continues at coordinate 96,088 of JAZNQO010000023.1, forward strand.
GGTGCGATACCGCATCCGGCCCAGCAGCTTCACCAGTTCCGGATGGATGCCATGCTGGTTGGTTTCAAACACAGCCTGTTCACCCGCTTCACGGATCTGGTTCTCCACTTCTTTCTTGGCTTTTTCCACGCATTCTTCAATGCGTGCAGGATGGATACGGCCGTCCATGATCAGCTTTTCGATGGCAAGACGGGCAATTTCACGCCGCACAGGATCGAAAGCGGAAACAATCACGGCTTCGGGGGTATCGTCGATAATCAGGTCTACACCAGTAGCCGTTTCCAGGGCACGGATGTTCCGGCCTTCACGGCCGATGATGCGGCCCTTCATATCGTCATTGGGCAGGTTGATAACGGAAACGGTGCTTTCTGCCACATGGTCGGCAGCGCACTTCTGGATGGCCAGCGCAATGATGTTCCGGGCTTTCTTTTCGCCCTCTTCCTTGGCACGGCTTTCGATATCTCGGACGGTGGCAGCGGCATCATGGAAAGCATCCTTCTGCACACGGTCAATAATGATCTGCCGAGCTTCGTCCTGGGTCAGGGTTGCAATGCGTTCCAGCTCGGCAATCTGCTTTTGCTTCAGCTCTTCCGCTTCGTCTTCCAGCTTCTGGGCATTCTGATACTTCACATTCAGGGCGTCTTCCCTTTCGGAGAGGTTATCCCTGCGCTTATCCAGCTGTTCTTCACGCTTATCCAGCGTTTCTTCACGCTGAATGGTGCGGCGTTCGGACCGCTGAATTTCCGCACGACGGGTGCGGATTTCCTTGTCCAGTTCTGTCTTCAGGTGCAGAATTTCTTCCTTGGCTGCCAGCATCATTTCTTTTTTCTTTTCATCCGCCTTGCGGGTGGCATCATCCAGCAGCTTTTTTGCATATTCCTCAGTGCGGCCGATTTTCTTTTCGGCCACATTCTTGCGGTACACATATCCGGCCAGCACGCCGATGGCAATCCCCACCACGGCAGCCAGAATAATCCAAACAAAATCCACGGGCATCCTCCTTTCGCTCTCTCTTTTCTCAAATTTTTGAACATTCTCAATTGAAAAACCGCACGAAAAAAAGCCGTTTTCGCACGGCAAAGCTGTATTTCGCACACCATGAACCGGTATACAGATTCTTTACAACTAAAACAACCGGGTGCAACACAAAAACACCCAATATGCTGAAGCGGCAAAACGCCTGCAAAATAAAACCAGAAGCAATGTATCCGAAAACAGCTCAGTCCCCCCACATAAGGGAGCAGACTTTTCAGCCGATCATATATATTGTACGCAATATTTGCCATGCTGTCAAGTAGCTTTTCCGCCCTTGTATGTAAAAATCACAGGTTTTTTTGTGCTGTTTTTCGTCAAATTGTCTTGCCAGATGTGCTCTCCTCTGGCATAATGGATGAAGAAAAAGAAAAAATGGCATGTATGCCGCCCTCGCTAACAGGGCAAACTGAATCCGAAAAAAGGAGCGATGCCGGAATGGAAGAAATCTGCAAGGAAATTGAAAAGGTTATCAAGGCCGGTATTGGTGCCGTGGCTACCGGCGTGGAAAAGGCACAAGAAGCCGTGGAGCAGTTGGCACAAAAGGGCGAGCCTATCTTTGATAAGGCCAAGTCTGCCTTCACAGACGCCGCCGATAAAGTAGCAAAAACCTTTCAGGAAATGGGTAAGCCCAAAATGGAAGAATTGCTGCACGATGCACGGGAATTGACCTTGGAAGAACTCAAAAACCTGCGTGCGGCTCTGGATGAACTGATTGCCGATCTGGAACAGGAAGCCACTGCGCCGGAACCGCCCATCCCTTCTGATTCCGACGAAAATTAAGCGTAAAACAGTTTTGAGGGATAACCAAGCAGGGGACTACTCGTCCCCTGTACCCCACGGCAGGGTCATCGACCCTGCACCCTTCTTGCGAACAACGCATAGTCTTCAACTGACAATTTCCGCATGAAACTTTAGGAACGAACACAATCATCGCCACGGGCACA
>JAZNQO010000024.1:0-29310 GCA_045590215.1 Clostridia bacterium
ACTCGGATGCTCCTTTGCTTATGTAGATGTACAAACGCAATGCACCGGATTGGTGCGTATAATTGCGCCCTCCTGTGGATCTGTGGCTGCTCAACAAATTGGAATTTGTCTAATCACTCTTTGTGCCGCTTTACAACAAAATCCATCTCGAATATTCTTTCGTTTCCTATAGTTTCATGTCTTTCTGGCTGAAAGTCTTTTCTGATGGTTATTGTATTTAAGCAGTTATAGCCTATCCGCTGATACAGGCGAATGGCCTTCCTGTTTCTTGCAGCAACTTCAATATAGAGCGATTCAGAGTATTCTTTAACAATATCCTCTGCCAGTTGAATTGCGCGGCTTCCGATGCCTTTTCTCTGAAATTCTGGAAGCACAAAAATATCTTCAAGCCAATCTGCTTCGCAACCTCTGCTGCCTAAATGAACAAATCCAATAAATTTGTTGTCCATACAAATAAAATACAGAAAATGACCCGCTTTTGTCCAATCCCCTAAATCTTCACATGCATCTTCATAGCTGGGTGTAAAATGGTTATGTTCCTGCCAAAACTTAATAATAAGATTGGTTGCTATTTCAATTTCGTTATTATACGCAATGAGTTGAACATCCATTTGTAATTACCTCGTTCAAATTCAAGTTTATCGCTTTCATTTTATCACAGCAGTACAAGAAACAGCAAGCTTTGGCGGGCTTGCTGTTTCGGTATTTCTTTGGTGTAAAGTGAAAGATAATTCTATCCTTTTCATCACCCTCACTGCCCGAACCACTTCTTCGCCGTTCACTTCCACCAGCCAGCTGCCATCCGGCAGTGTGCCAATCAGCCACACATCCGCAGCCTGCGGGTTTTCCTTGCTTTCCACCCCAGGAATCACCTCGCCAAGCGTTTTTGCATCAGCAAACAGGTCTCTGTCATAGGACGGAAAATCGCAGATGACCCGATTCACAGCGTCCCCAAAGGCTAAATCTTCTTTTCTAAACCAGCCGGACAAGCCTTGCTTTTCGGTGCCGATTTGCAGGCACACATATCCTTCTTTTTCATCAGCCTCTCCGCCTTCTGCTCATAAAACGACGGGCTTTCCATTTTCTTTCATTCCCGAAAAGAACTTTCCCTTTTGTCTTTCCAAGTGAACTTTTCTGTGCTACAATGAATGAAACAAAAAATGAAAGGCAGGCTCTATCCATGGCTGTGTATGATAATTATTTTAGCCTCATCGGCAAAGAAAAGCAAGAAGTGCAAGAAAGGCTGAACCAGATTTTCCAAACCCTCTTTTTTGACGAAGAGGAGCGCATTTATTTCGATACCCCCTGCGGCAGCATGGGCTATATGCTGGATACCGGCAATATAGACGCCCGAACCGAGGGCATGAGCTACGGCATGATGATGGCCGTGCAGATGGACAGGCAGGATATTTTCGATAAGCTGTGGCTGTTTACGGTCACTTATATGCTGCAAAAAAGCGGCAAATACGAAGGCTATTTTGCCTGGAGCGTGAACCGGGACGGCAGCCATCGTGCCGAAGGCCCGGCTCCTGATGGGGAAGAATATTTCGCCATGGCCCTGTTCTTTGCCTCCAACCGCTGGGGCGACAGGGAAGCCCCCTTCAATTACAGCGCACAGGCACGGGAAATCCTGCGCCATTGCGTGCATCAGCACGAAATCGTGGCAGGCGGCGAGCCCATGTGGGATCCCGATAACCACTATATCAAGTTCGTGCCCGAATCCCCCTATTCCGACCCTTCCTATCATCTGCCCCATTTTTATGCCCTCTTTGCCAAATGGGCCAATGAGGAAGACCGGGCCTTCTGGGCAAAGGCCGCGGAGGAGAGCCGGAAATACATCGTGCTTTCTGCGGATGAAAACACCGGCATGAGCCCCGAATATGCCGAGTTTGACGGCACGCCCCGGCATATGTTCCGCAAGGAAATGGACTATTATTCCGATGCTTACCGGGTGGTAATGAACATCGCTTTGGATCACCTCTGGATGGGCGAAACGGAAGAAATGGACAAGATCGCCGAGAATTTGCAGAAATTCTTCTATGAAAAGACGGAATTTGGCGTGTATGGCAGCTATATGCTGGACGGCACTCCTTACCCGGAACCTGCCATGCACCCCGTGGCCATCACAGCCACGCTGGCCGCCGGTTCCATCGCCAGCGAAGGCCCCTACAAAAAGGAATGGCTGCAGCGTTTCTGGGATACCCCCTTGCGCAAGGGCGTGCGGCGGTACTATGACAACTGCCTGTATTTCTTCTCTTTCCTGATGCTCTGCGGCGAATATAAGATGTATTGATTTTTCCGATTTTTACGGATGAAGGATTTTTCTCTCTATGATCGAAAAACAGCCTAAAAAGCCCGTGCTTTTCGCCACGCTTTCTGCCCTGCTTGGCAACAGCATTTTCGGGTTCAGCTTCATGTTTTCCAGGATTGCCCTGCAAACGGCGTCACCTTTCGTGATGCTGATGTATCGGTTCGTGTTTGCGTATGTGGCCATTTCCGGCCTAGCTCTGTGGGCGAAAAGCACAAAGAAAGAAGGATGGCTGCGGTTTCGCATTCCGTGGAAAAAAGCCCTGCCGCTGTTTGTGCTGGGGCTTGTGCAGCCGGTGCTCTACTTCCTTGCGGAAAGCTATGGCATCAGCATGACCAACGCCACCGTTTCCGGCGTCATCATCGCCCTGATTCCCATCGTGGCACTGGCGGCAGGGTTTCTCCTAATGGGGGAAAAGCCCTCCGGGATGCAGGTGATCTTTTCCCTTTTGTGCATCCTTGGCGTGGTGGTGATGACACTGCAGCAAAGTGCCGGGGGAGAAATTCGCCCCCTTGGCATCCTGCTTCTCATTTGCGCCGTCATCACCGGGGCAGCCTATAACATCATGAGCCGCAAAATGAGCACCGCCTTTTCTGCGCTGGAGCGGACGTATGTGATGATGGGCATGGGAGCTCTTGTATTTTCCGCCTTGGCGGCCATTGAATGTCGCCAGAATGTTTCCCTGCTGCTTGCGCCCCTGCAAAGCACGCCCTTTTTGCTTTCAATGCTATATCTTTCCCTGCTTTCTTCCATTCTGGCGTTCCTGTGCCTGAATTTCGCCGCGACGACCCTGCCCGTGCGCAAAACCACCGCCTTTTGCAATATGACAACAGTAATTTCCGTGTTCGCCGGGGCGGTGTTCCTTGGAGAGAGCGTGAATTTCGTTTCCATCCTCGCCGCCGTGGTGATTATTATCGGTGTATTCGGTGTGCAGAAAACATAAATACGAAGCAGGGGGCTTATGCAGCCCCTGTACCCCGCACCAGAGGACATGTCCTCTGGACACCTTTCCCGCGATGTTGCAGCACGGTTGAACAAAGGTATTTCCGCGCGAAACTTGAGGGATGAACACAATAGGGGCGACTATTGGCTGACTGTTACCTTTGGGAACAATAAACCAGGGCACTCCATCCGTCCACGGGCGTAATGAAAACAAAAAACGGCACGGGAGAGAATAAATTCTCTCCGTTGCCGTTTATTTGTTTTCCCCGGATGCAGAGCATCCGGCAGGCGGTGTTCCACCGCCAGCTCGTGGAAAAACCTCTTATTTATATTACAAATACTTCTTAAACACCTTTTTGAACTTCATTGACGTTTCCATCAGCCACGCAAATTGCGCTTCCCAAGTTGTTCGATCATCAAGCTGAACCGGATTTATCAACAAAATACGGCTTGCTTTTTTATCCGGCAATTCTCTCCAATCTAAAGCGCACTCAAATTCTTTTTCAATATTTTCTTTCTTTGCATACAGTGATTTAAACAGTTCTTTGTCATCATAAATATAAAGTTCCACATTGATATGGCTATGTTTACGAATAACATTCATAGAAATATTACAGGAAGAAGAACCAATTCCAAGGCTCATCCAATGATCAGTTGTTGGTTTTCTCCTGCTAAACATCCGTGCATACTGTGGTTTTGCAAAAGCATACTCATTAAACGCTTGCCAATATTCCAAACGGAATTGCTCTCTTGAATTTAGCGCATCATTTTTCTTTACCGCTTGGGCCCAATCATTGGGCTTTTCAATCATTTCAAATTTCACAGCAGGATCTGACGTGCCGATCCGATAGAGATGTATTTCACAAAGAAAAAAACCAATTTCATTATCAATATGGTTATTCAGCCATTCAATTGCCGCACGATGTTCTTCACGTGCATGCTTCACAATCCAAATAATCGTATTTGCTTGTTTACCAGCCGCGTACGTGATCAATTTTCCCAAATGGTCGTGATTGGTGTCTTCCAGCTGGTTTTCGATGATAATTTTCTTTCCCGTTCCTACTTCGGTGGCAACAATATCAACACTAAAATCACCAACAGAGGATTCTGTTTCATCCAATACCATTTCAATACCAACCGCATCGGCTAGTAATGCCAAATTATCTTCTTCTGCAAGCCATGGAGTGAAATTAGAGGCCTCATGCGGCCAAATTGTGCGTAATTCCTTTACTTCTTCCAGTAAACCCAAAGACGGCATAATAACGCTCCCTTCATCTTCCACTATGCTGAAAACGTATATTTTTCTTCTGTCAATTTTATTATAGCATAAAGTACTTTTTCACGCAAACACAACTTACAAAAAATAGAAAAACACACCGGGCATGACGCCCGATGTGTTTTATCTTTTATAAAGTGCTTACCATGAGCCCCTCGCATACACAGTTACACAGGAACGCATTGCTGTTTTGCAGATTGGCTGGCGGCGCTGCCCCTTACTTGGAAGCTTCTTCGATAGCCACGGCCACGGCCACAGTCATGCCGACCATGGGGTTGTTGCCAGCACCGATAAGGCCCATCATTTCCACGTGAGCAGGCACGGAGGAAGAACCGGCGAACTGGGCATCCGAGTGCATACGGCCCAGGGTGTCGGTCATGCCGTAGGAGGCAGGGCCGGCGGCCATATTATCGGGATGCAGGGTACGGCCGGTGCCGCCGCCGGAAGCAACAGAGAAGTACTTGTTGCCGGCTTCGGTCATTTCCTTCTTATAGGTGCCGGCTACGGGATGCTGGAAGCGGGTGGGGTTGGTGGAGTTACCGGTGATGGAAACGCCCACGCCTTCGTGCCACATGATGGCAACGCCTTCACGCACATCGTCAGCACCGTAGCAGTTGACCTTGGCACGTTCGCCATCGGAATAAGCGGTCTTCTTCACGATGGTGAGGGCATGGTCTTCTTTCACGTCGGCAGACAGGTAATCATACTTGGTTTCCACATAGGTGAAACCATTGATGCGGCTGATAATCATAGCGGCATCCTTGCCAAGGCCGTTGAGGATAACACGCAGGGGGTTCTTGCGCACCTTATTGGCGTTGCGGGCGATACCGATGGCACCTTCGGCGGCGGCGAAGGATTCGTGGCCGGCCAGGAAAGCGAAGCATTCGGTCTTTTCGTCCAGCAGCATGGCACCCAGATTGCCGTGGCCCAGACCAACCTGACGCTGGTCAGCAACGGAGCCGGGGATGCAGAAAGCCTGCAGGCCTTCACCGATGCAGGTGGCAGCTTCAGCGGCAGTCTTCACGCCCTTTTTCAGAGCGATAGCAGCACCCAGTTCATAAGCCCACTTGGCATTTTCAAAAGCGATGGGCTGAATGCCTTCTACGATCTTGTAAGCATCAACGCCCTTGGAATTGTTGTAAGCCTTCAGTTCTTCAAAATCCTTGAAACCGTACTTGTCAAGCACCGGCTGCAGCTGGGGCATACGGCGTTCATAACCTTCAAACAGAGCCATAATTCGTATACCTCCTCTTATTCTTTCCGGGGGTCAATCCACTTGACCGCGCCGTCTTCGGCCTTGAAGCGGCCGTAGGTGCCGATGTTCTTTTCGTAGGCTTCGTTGGGTTCCATGCCCTTCTTGATGGCATCCATCATCTTGCCAAGGCTGAGGAACTGATAGCCGCAGATCTGATCGTCCTTATCCAGAGCAACCTTCAGCACATAGCCTTCGGCCATTTCCAGATAACGGGGGCCCTTGGCCAGCGTGCCGTACATGGTGCCCACCTGAGAGCGCAGACCCTTGCCCAGGTCTTCCAGACCGGCACCGATGACCAGACCGTCATCAGAGAAAGCGGACTGGGTGCGGCCATACACGATCTGCAGGAAAAGTTCCCGCATGGCGGTGTTGATGGCGTCGCACACGAGGTCCGTGTTCAGGGCTTCCAGGATGGTCTTGCCGGGCAGAATTTCACTGGCCATAGCGGCAGAGTGAGTCATGCCGGAGCAGCCGATGGTTTCAACCAGAGCTTCTTGGATGATGCCCTGCTTGACGTTCAGGGTCAGTTTGCAGGTGCCCTGCTGGGGGGCGCACCAGCCGATACCGTGGGTGAGGCCGGAAATATCCTTGATTTCCTTGGCCTGGATCCACTTGCCTTCTTCGGGAATGGGTGCGGGGCCGTGGTTGGGGCCCTTCATCACGCATACCATTTCTTCCACTTCACGGGAATATTGCATGGATTCTGGTCCTCCTTACAAATGATGATAACAGAATAACCAATTTATTATAACATATCCCGGAAAAGGAAAAAAGAGGGTTGACCCTCTTTTTTTCTATAATTTGTGGGACTTTTTTTGCCCGCCGGGAGATTTGCGCTCCACTTATGCGCCCTTACGCCTGTTTTTTCTGCTTTCTGGGCATGTCCGGCCCCTCAAAAGAGAATTTCACTTGGCAGCACAGGGCAATCAGAAAGCCGATCAGCATGGCCTTGCGGAAAAACATCACCAGCAAAATCATGGCGAGCAGCGTAACGGACCACTGACGGCCATCCTTTGCCCGGATAAAGAGCCGGTTTTCTTTCAAAATGCGGCCGATGGTGGCAAAGAAGCCAAGGGGAGCAGCGTCCTTCTTTTCTTCAAAACGGGTTTCGGGGGCGGCAGGCTTTTTCGCTTCCTGCGTTTCGTTGGCAGCATCGGTCATGCTGTCTATCTTGCCCTGCGCTTCCAGCCACACATAGGCGTCCAGCACATCCCATTCCGTCATTTCCAAGGCTTCCCGTGCATCCGCATAGGATACGTTGGCCTGCTTGCTCAGCTTATCAATCATACTGTTGTGTACCATGTTTTTTCCTCCAATAAAATCTTCTTTCCTTTCGTACGGGATAAGCTTACCACCCCAAGTTAAAAGAATCAGGGGGGAAATGATGAGAATTTGATGAGAAATTCCTTTCATTTTCTTTTTCTTGACCCACGTTTTCCCCCTGTGATAAAATATGGGCAGCAAAAAGCAAAGGGGGCTTTTCCATGGACGACGAAATCCGTGATGAAATGCAGGAAATGTTAGACGACGCCATTGCTGACCTGACCGATGAGCTCATCGACCGGATGGAAGAAGTGTTCAACGACAGCATTGGCGAAATTTTGCAGGATGCGTTGGAAGATTTCTTCTCTTCCCACGCCATGCAGCTGAAAGACGGCACCGTTTTGCAGCCCCGAAAGAAGACCAAAGTGCTCAGCCCGAAAAAGGATAAGCTGCTTTATTGCTACGGTGGCTTGCGTGTGGACGGCACTTCCCTCATGATCCAGACCCGGATCAGCTGCTGGGAATATATCGCCGCCTATTCCACCAAAGAAGAGGCCGTTGCCGCCCTGATGAAAGTGAACGCTGCCATGGAAACGGGCGAAGAATTGGTGGAGCTGGGTTAAACCGCTATCCTTATCGGAGGTTCCTCTCATGAAAAAAACATATATCACTTCCATGCCCAACCACATCGGTGCCTTTCTGAAAGCCAGCAAATGCTTTTCTGCGCTGGGCATCAATATCACCCGTGTCAGCTATAACAAAGCAGTGGATTCCCACACCCTGTTCATCGACGCAGAAGGTACTGAAGAACAATTAAAAAGAGCCGATGCGGAGCTTGAAAAAATCGGCTATCTGCAAAATAACACGGACAGAAGCAGTGTTGTGCTGCTGGAATTTTGCCTGAAGGACGTGCCCGGCAGCGTAACAGATGTTTTGCTGCTGATCAGCCGATTCAATTTCAACATTTCCTACATCAGCTCCCAAGAAAACGGAACGGATTATCAGCTGTTCAAAATGGGGCTGTATGTGGATGATGCGGAGCGGATTGCGGAATTTCTTACAGAAGCGGAAAAGCTGTGCCAGGTGCGTGTGATTGATTACAACAGCTCTGAAAAGGTATATGACAACAGCATTTTTTATAACACCTATGTGATGGGGCTTTCCCGAATGATGGGACTGGAGGAAAAGGTGCGGCAGGAAATGCTGGTGCATATCAATCTGGCCATGCAAACGCTGGACGAGCAGGGCTTATCCCCCTACAAAACCTTCGACAGCATCAGTAAATTTGCCGAACTGCTGGCCAAATCAAAGGGCGAAAGCTTTCTGCCCCGGATCAGCCGTCATAAAATCACCGATAATACGGAAATCATGCTGATCGAGCCCAATTGCGGCAGCAATACCATGATCATCATGAGCGGCGGCGAGGTCTTATTTGTGGATACGGGCTATGCCTGCTATGCCGCCGAAATGCACAGCCTGCTTGAACGGCTGCTGCCCGGTTTTTCCGGCATGAAAAAAACCGTGCTTATCACCCATGCGGATGTGGATCACTGCGGCTTGCTGCCCATTTTTGACGAAATCATCGCCAGCCATCGCTCCGCTTTGTGCCTGAAAAAAGAATTTGAGGGAAACAACGGCTACAGAGAGCTCAACCCGCTTCACAGGCCGTATATCAATATCTGCAAAACGCTGACTTCCTATCGTCCGCCAGACCCTGCAAAAATCACAACGCCTTGGGATAACAGGGAAACCCTCTCGCAGCCTCTGACCCAGATCGGCTTTTTCACTTTCGGTGAACTGCACTTCGAGGTGTATGAAGGCATGGGCGGCCATCTGCCCGGCGAAATTGTGCTGATTGATTACAATCACCATATTGCTTTCACCGGCGATATCTATATCAATACCCACGGGCTGACGAAGGAACAAGCGGAGTATAATCAATACGCCCCCATCCTGATGACCTCCGTGGATACCGATCCCCAGCTGTGTGCAGCAGAGCGCAAGGCCATCCTTCAGCGGCTGGGTGCAGGCAACTGGCAAATCTTTGGTGCCCACGGCTTCAAGAAGGATTATTCCGTAAACAGTTAAGCCTTTGTAGCCATACACACACAAAAAAACGAAGCAAACCGCTTCGTTTTTTGTGTTCATTTCTTTATTTCTCCTGCAAGGGCAGCAGCGTTCCTTCCGCTTCCTTCAGCATCCGTTCAATCACGCTGCTTTCAAAGGCGCATTTTTCGTCGAAAAGCTCCTTGGACAAATCAAAGTTCAGCTTTTTGCGGTCATGGGCGCACTGGGGATCCCATTCATTGAAATAAAATTCTCCCAGGGCAGCCATTTCCCGTTGGCCGCAATAGGCGTAATAGGTGTTGCTCATCCAGATACCCTGACTGCCGTAGTGGTCTAAAATATCCGCATCCTGCAGGATTTTTTCCCAGACGGTGTTCACATCCGTGCCGGGATGCCGCTTGTCATGGGCGGCGATGAGAGCACAAACCTGTTCCATTTCCGCTTCCGTCAGTTCGTTTTTCAGCACTTCCCGGCACAGGAAAGCGGCGTTATTGCTGTGGGGTTCCAGCCCCTTGCACATGTCGTGAAACATCCCGGCGCAAAGCAGGATATCATCCATGCTGTTATCCTGCGGCACAAGGGCTTTGCGCAGCTGCACGGCACCCTTGCCGGTGCGCTGGCCGTGGAAATAGGCGGCTCCGATTTCCCTTTCCATGTGGCTTTTCCGCTTGCCCATCATTTTGAAAGCAATTTCATTCAAACGCTCGAAATTCATAAAAACCCTTTTCTGAAAGTTCAATTTTGCTCCATCGGTTCCTGTTACAAGCAGCGGGCGGTCAATGACCGCCCTGCTTTATCGGCACATCATTTCCTGCCCTTTGGAAGCAAACAAATGATGCAACACTCGTTCATTCCGAATGCTCTTTCCCATTCCCTTTCAAACACTTTCGGGCTGCCAAGCGAAACCGCCCGGCAGCCCGGCAAAGCATCAGACAGGCATGGTGCCGTCTTCTTTATTGAATGCGGTGGGGTCAGCCTGCAGATCCTGCGCCTGACGCCACTGGAAGAACTTGGTAGCAACCTGGGGGAACAGGGCATAGGACAAAACGTCTTCGTCCTGCTTGATGTACTGGGCAATTTCCTTGCGGTAGTTATCCAGTTCGGGGGCGATATCGTCCGCCGGGCGATGGGTGATCACCTTGGCATCGCCGATGCACTTGTTGCGCACTTCTTCGTTCACAGGGGCAGGCAGACGGCCATATTCGCCGCGGAGCAAGCCCTTGGATTCCTTGGTGACCATCTTATAGCGTTCGCCGCCCAGCACGTTCATCACAGCCTGGGTGCCGACGATCTGGCTGGTGGGGGTTACAAGGGGCGGGAAACCGAAATCTTCACGCACTCTCGGCACTTCTTCCAGCACCTGATAATACTTATCCATAGCGTTGGCCTGCTTGAGCTGGCCAATCAGGTTAGACAGCATGCCGCCCGGCACCTGATACTGCAACGCCTTTGCGTCCACGGAAAGCACCTTGCCGGCATCACGCCAGCCGTCTTTGTTCAGCCGGTCGGCCACGCCACGGAAGTGCTCGGCAATCTTGCTCATCAGCTCTTCGTCAAGGCCAGTGTCAAATTCGCTGTCCTTCAGAACGGCCACCATGGATTCGGTGGCAGGCTGGCTGGTACCGCCGCCAAGGGGGGAGAGGGCCGTGTCGATCACGTCCACACCGGCTTCCACAGCCTTGAGCAGCGTCATGGCACCGGTACCGGCGGTGTTATGGGTGTGCAGCACGATGGGCAGCTTGGTGTTTTCCTTCAGCTTCTTCACCAGAGAATAAGCACTGAAGGGAAGCAGCAGGCCTGCCATGTCCTTGATGCAGATCATGTCTGCGCCCATGGCTTCGATGTCCTTGGCCAGCTTCACGAAATATTCTTCCGTGTGAACGGGAGAGGTGGTGTAGCTCATGGCCACTTCCGCCGTGCCGCCGTACTTCTTGGTAGCCTTCACGGCGGTTTCCATGTTGCGCAGGTCGTTCAGGGCGTCAAAGGTGCGGATGATGTCGATGCCGTTGTCGATGGACTTCTTCACGAAATAATCCACCACGTCGTCGGCATAGTGCTTGTAGCCCAGAATGTTCTGGCCACGCAGCAGCATCTGCAGCTTGGTGTTGGGCAGGGCTTTGCGCAGCTGACGCAGACGATCCCAAGGATCTTCATTCAAAAAGCGCAGGCAGCTGTCAAACGTGGCACCGCCCCAACATTCCAGAGAAAAGAAACCAACCTTGTCCAGCATCTCGCACACCGGCAGCATTTCGTCAATGCGCATACGGGTGGCGGCCTGGGACTGATGCGCGTCACGCAGGATGGTATCGGTAATCAATACTTTTGCCATAACGATCTCCTTTACTTCATTCAAGAGATGGGGAACGATGAGGGGCTTTGCCCCTTCACCCCACCAGGGTCATTGACCCTGGACCCTTCAGCGGAACACAATTGTCTTTCCTCTCACACTCTTTTCCGATGCCGCTTGCAAAAACCTTTCACTCGTCACGGGCACGGCGGCCTTGCCGCATTTTCACCGTTTTCATTGTGCCCTCTCCATCGGTTTCTTCACGCTTCATGCGGAAAAAAGAAGGAGCAGCAAAACCATGTCAGCGCAGGATGGGTGCAGGGGGGATCCCCCTGCCGCGGGGTACAGGGGCCGCGCAGGCCCCTGCTTCATTCATCAGCCAAACATGCTTAAGAGCACGCCGGCAGCAATAGCGGAACCGATGACGCCGGCCACGTTGGGGCCCATAGCGTGCATCAGCAGGAAATTGCCGGGATTGGCCTTCTGGCCTTCCACCTGAGAAACACGGGCGGCCATGGGCACAGCGGAAACACCGGCGGAACCGATGAGGGGGTTGATTTTGCCGCCGGTGAGCTTGTTCATCAGCTTTGCCAGCAGCACACCGCTACCGGTGCCGCAGCCGAAAGCGAACACGCCAAGGGCAATAATCAGGATGGTATCCACGGTGAGGAAGGTTTCCGCCGTAGCGGTAGCACCCACCGTGATGCCAAGGAAGATGGTGACGATATTCATCAGTTCGTTCTGAACGGTCTTGTTGAGGCGTTCCACCACGCCGCATTCACGCATCAGGTTACCCAGCATCAAGCACCCAACAAGGGGCGTTGCGCTGGGCAGCAAGAGGGACACCAGCACCGTTACCACGATGGGGAAGAGAATCTTTTCCCGCTTGGTTACGGGGCGCAGCTGTTCCATCACGATCATGCGTTCTTTCTTGGTGGTCAACAGGCGCATGATGGGGGGCTGAATGACGGGAACCAGAGCCATATAGCTGTAAGCAGCCACGGCGATGGGGCCCAGCAGATGGGGGGCCAGCTTGCCCGTCAGCCAGATAGCGGTGGGGCCGTCTGCGCCGCCGATGATGCCAATGGCACCGGCTTCCGCAGAAGAGAAGCCCACGACCTTTGCGCCGATGAACACGATGAAGATACCAATCTGGGCGGCGGCACCCATGAGCAGGGTCTTGGGGTTGGCGATGAGGGGGCCAAAGTCCGTTCCGGCACCAACGCCGATGAAGATGAGGCAGGGATAAATGCCCAGCTTCACGCCCAGATACAGATAGTCAAGCAAGCCGGGGTTAATGGTCTGACCGGCGGTGGCGATGGCCGTGCCAACGGCGTTATACACCATGCCGTCGCTGATGAAGGCAGCGGAATCACTGATAATGACCGCAACGCTTTCCGCAATCAGGGAACCATCTTCGGCAAGAAGGGCACCCACTTCATTCAGATAAGCACCCACGGAGAAGTTTTCGGTAATCTGGCCGATAACCTGCATGGAGCTGTTGAGCACAGCCCCGCCATTATTAACGGTCAACGTGCCCAGATCCAATAAATCTTTGGATTCCACCAATATGGCCCCTCCAAAAAGGCTCCAATTGGCATGGCCGCCGGCAAAGAGGGCTTCGTGATACACTTCGCTGCCCAGCAGGTTGGTCAGCAGCATACCGAAAGCAATGGGGAGCAAGAGCAGCGGCTCAAACTTCTTGACGATGGCCAGATAGATAAGGATGCAGGCGATGCCGACCATAATCAGTGCCAGCGGATTTTGCACAAACTGCGCAATGCCGGAGCTGTTGGCAAGGTCACCGAGCGTCTGCAGAATATTCACAGATTCCATCTGTACAAGCATCTCCTTTCAGCAAATTTTCATCATTTAAGGAGTGCTTACAGCACGCACAGCACGTCGCCGGAGTTCACAGAAGCACCCTTCTGCACATTCACCTGCGCCACAGTGCCGTCTTCGGGAGCAACGATTTCGTTTTCCATCTTCATGGCTTCCAGAATCAGCAGCACGTCGCCTTTCTTAACGGCAGCACCCACGGAAACACGCACGTCAAGGATGGTGCCGGGCATGGGGCTGGTGATCTTCAGGCCATTGGCCACGGGGGCGGGAGCAGCGGCCTTGGGGGCAGCGGCAGGGGCAGCAGCAGCCACAGGGGCAGCAGCCTTGGGAGCGGCAACGGGAGCCACGGGGGCAACGGGAGCGGCAAAGCCTGCGCCCACTTCTTCTACTTCCACTTCGTAGGAAACGCCATTGACGGTAATATTGAATTTACGCATGACAGGAATCTCCCTTTCTTTTATTAAAAATGACTGTAAATCTGTTCTTCACGGGCGGCACGGGCACGGGCGTTCATCGAATCCACCCGGCGCACCCGGCGCACCACAAACCCACTCTGTTCATTCTGCCACACGGCAGCGATGGCCGCCGTGATGACGGCGATCAGCTGGGTATCGTCCTGCACGTTCACTTCCGGCTGGATGGGCGGCACGGGAGCCGGCGCAGCCATGGGAGCCGGGGCAGGCTTGGGGTCTGCCGATTTCTTTTTTCCGGAGCCTTTTTTGCTCATCATGCCCATCACATAAATGCAGGCAATGAGAATCACCAGCCCCAGAAACACCACCAGCACGCCAACCAGCGTTGTGGAAAGGCCCAGCATCAAATTATCTAACAACATATCTGCTTCCTCCCTTGCTTACAGGGGCAGGTTGCCGTGCTTGCGGGGCAGGTTCACATCATGCTTGGAAAGCAGCATTTCCAAAGCGGCAATGATATATTTCCGGGTTTCACTGGGCACGATCACATCGTCCACCATGCCCTGCTTGGCGGCGAAGAGAGCACCGCAGCTGTCATGATAGGCTTTTTCCAGATCAGCCCTGGTTTCGCCGGAAAGCAGTTCCTTTTCGTTGAAGGTCTGCACAGCAGCTTCTTCGGAAAGCGGCGCAATCATGGCACCCGGCCAGGCATAGCTCACGTCCGCCATGTCCTTGCCGCCCATCGCCACATAAGCCGCACCCACGGCATTGCCGCAGATGATGCCAATCTTGGGAGATGTGCATTCCGCATAGGCATAGCACAGTTCCGCTGCTGAACGAATCATTTCGCCCTGCTTGCACACGCAGGGAACAGCCAGGCCGTCAGCATTCACAAAGGACACAACCGGCAAAGAATAGCAATCGCACAGCCGCACAAAACGAGCAGCCTTCTTGCAATCTTCCACGGAGAGACGGCCGTTGTCATTGGCATGGTCAGACACCACCAAGCCGCACACATGGCCGCCGATACGGCACAGGGACGTGCGGATGGCACTGCCGTAAGCGGCGTAAAGCTCAATCACGTTGCCAAGGTCCGCAACGTCCGCCATCAGAGCAGCAGCGTCTTGGGCGTTATCGGAAACCATCAGGCGGTTCAGGTCGTCTTCGTCGCTGATGGGTGCGCTTTCCATATTGCAGGCAGGCAGCAGGTCAATCAGCGCGGCAACCAACGCTTCCGCTTCGTCTTCCGTTTCGGCTGTAAGAGCGCAAACGCCCTGCTTGGCCATGGTTTCGGCACCAAACAGCGTCTGGGTGGTCTTTTCCACGCCCTTTTCCATGTTCATCACCAGTGCGGAGTGCAGAGCCACTTCGCCGGTCTTTTTCACCTGCACGGTAATATCGCACACCTGCGTCAGCAGGGCAGCAAAACCGCGGCAGGGGCCCATCACCACGGCGATCAGCGGGCAAACGCCGGACAGGCGTGCCATCTGGTTCATCACCTTGGCATATACAGGCAGAGAAGCAGCACCTTCAGTGATTTTCACCCCGGCACTGTCCAGCATTGCCACCACCGGAGCCCCGGTGAGCTTTGCCATATTGAGCAGTTTCTGAATCTTTTCGGCCTGAGATGCGGTCATTGCGCCGCCGCAGGAAGTATAATCCTGGGCAAAGCAATAGGCTGCACTGCCGTTCACGGTACCGTAACCGGCCACCAGATTGCTGTCCGCCCGCAGCGCATCCATTTCCACAAAGCTGCCCTGATCAAACAGCTTTTCAATGCGCTCTCTGGCGGTGCACTTGCCTTCTCCATGCTGCTTGGCAATGCGCTGGGCATCACCCTGCAATAGGACGGTCTTTTCCTTGGCCAATGTCTGCAAGTTTTCCGACATGTCCATTTCCGGATCCCCCAATCTTGTGATTTTTTTCTTGGTCTGAAGGCGTCATAAATATGCTACAGGTTCCCATTTTTATAGGAACCTCATCCTTACCCAAATTCTCTTATTCCACATAAATTCATTTTTTCCTGCTAATTTTTTTCTAAAAGAATGCCTTTTTCTTCTATTATTTGATTACATCTTCAATGTTTCACGTGAAACATTCCTTATTTGCGTTTTTTCGGCATAAAAAAAAGAAATACTTTGCTGCTAACAAGGCATTTCTTTCTTATCCTTGGGTGATTTTGCCCTTGTTCACCTGCAATACGCAGGCAGGCTTTGCGCCGATGAAATCGCCGGGGTCTGTGCAGGTGAGCAAGGCTTGGGCATGGCCGATGCGGCTGATGAGCCGGCGGCGGCGTTCGGGGTCCAGTTCCGAAAGCACGTCGTCCAATAGCAATAGCGGTGCTTCCCCTTGGGAGGCAGCCAGCAGGTCAAAAGCCGCCAATTTCATAGAAAGAGCCGCCGTTCGCATTTGCCCCTGGGATGCAAAGGCCTTCATGGGCATGGCGCAAAGGGTCAGTTCCACATCGTCCCGGTGAGGGCCGAAGGTGGTGAACTGCCGTCTCAAATCCTCATCCCGGCTGGCGTGAAGCCCCTGCAGCATCTTTTCAGAAGGCTCCTGCGCCTGCGCAAGGGCACTTTCATATTTCAAGGCGAAAACTTCTTCTTCCTTGCCGCCAATATAGAAATAATGCTGCTGCGCCCAGTCTTGCAGCCGCTGGCAGGCCTCCCTGCGCAAACGCACTACGGGAGCTGCCGCCAAGGCCAATTGCTCATCCCATGCAGGCAGCTGCCGCATATCACCGTTTTTCAAAAGAGCATTGCGCTGCTTCAATACGCTCATGTACGTTTGCAGCGCATAAAAATAACTGCGCTGCTGCTGGGAAAGCAGCATATCCAGGAACCGCCGCCGCGCCTGCGGCCCATCCTTTACCAGCTGCAAATCTTCGGGAGAAAAAATCACGCAGGTGGCATGCCCCATCAGTTCGCCGATTTTCGAGGCCGTTTTGCCGTTCACATAGATAATCTTCTTTTTCCGGGCATTTTCAAACAGCCGGACGCCCACTTCGTGCTTGCCGTCTTTTCTTTCCACCGTCAATTGCACCGCCGTGGTTTCCTTGCCGTTTGCAATCATTTCTTTGTCAAAGGAGGTGCGATGGCTGCGGCCAAGGCAGCACAGATGCACCGCTTCCAGCAGATTGGTTTTCCCTGCACCGTTTTCGCCAACCAATACCGTCACGCCTTCCGGCGGCGTCAACATCACTTGGTCATAGCAGCGAAAATTGTGCAGCCGCAGGCCTGTTATGTGCATCCGTCATCCCCCCTTCTTTTTGATAAGCCAAGTTTGCCACAAAGGCCATGGAATGTCAAGGGCGCAAAAATGTTTCACGTGAAACAAAAAGCTGCTATGGCTTCATGCGCCGCAGCAGCTTTCGACAGTTTATTACCTCTTTCGCCATAGACTGATGGAAAAAAGGCTTAAAATGGGGATAATCTCCAATCGACCGGCCAGCATCATGAAAGAAAGGGTGATTTTCGATACCGGAGACAGGAAGGCGAAGTTCTGGGTGGGGCCAACGGCACCTAAGCCGGGGCCCACATTGGACAAGCAAGTCTGCACTGCCACAAAAGCGTCCTCAACCGTCACTACGCTTTCAAAAGAGAGGATAAAAGCCCCCACCAATTCCAACGCAATATAAAGGAACAAAAATCCGCCCACCTTCGCCAATACCGTTTCCGGCACTGCCTTGCCGTCCATCCGCACCACGGAAACTTTTCTTGGATGAATGGTGACTTTAATATCACGCAGGGCGTTCTTAATCAGCATAATCACCCGGCTCACCTTGAATCCGCCGCCCGTGGAACCGCCACTGGCACCGATAATTAACAGAAGCAGCAGAATGATTTTTGCAATCGTGGGCCACAGGTCAAAGTCCGCCGTCACAAAGCCTGTGGTGGACATAATAGAGGTCACTTGGAAAAAGGCCGTGCGGATAGCGTCGTGAAAATTGGGGAAAGAGGGAAGAATGACAAAGGTGATGCCCAGCGTCGCCGCAAGAATAATCCCAAAATACACCCACAATTCCTCGTTTTTCACGGCCAGCTTGACTTCCTTGCGCATCAGATGAAAATAGATGGCAAAGTTCACGCCAAACAGCATCATAAAAATGCTCAATATCCATTCCACTGCCGCACTGCCGAATGCGCCTACACTGGCGTTATAATTGGAAAAGCCGCCGGTACCAGCTGTGGAAAAGGTATGAATGGCTGCATCATACGCATTCATGCCCACTGCTATCAGCAAAATAAACAAAATAACGGAAAGAATGAAATACAAAAGATACAGCACCTTGGCCGTATCGCTGGTTCGTGGCAACAGCTTGGAAAAAGTGGGACCCGGGCTTTCTGCCATGGTCAGATGGGAGGTACGCCCGGAAAGCCTGGGCAGCAGAGCCACGGATAATACCAAAACCCCCATACCGCCGATCCAATGGGTGAAAGACCGCCAGAACAAAATGCCCTTGGGCAAGGCTTCGATATTGGTGAGGATGGAAGCACCAGTAGTGGTAAAGCCGCTAACCGCTTCAAAATAGGCATCCACCAGATTGGGAATGGCGCCCGACAGGCAAAAGGGCAAAGCCCCGAAGAAGGAAAGAATGATCCAGCTTAATCCCGCCACTGCCACGCCGTCTTTGGCATTCAAATCTTCCCTTTCCGGCTTCACAAAGCATGCCGGGCCAATGCTACAGGCAACAATAATCAGCATGGTATATAGAAAGGCCTTTGCGTCTCCCTGGCCGTAAATCAGCGCAATGATCAAAGATGGAATCATTAATATTGCTTCCATCAGCAAAAACCTGCCCATCAACCGGAGTATCAATCGCTTATTCAAGGTTTGTTTCCTCGTTTCTTAATCCTTATGGATCACTTCGTCCAAAGAGCTGATGCCCAGCCGCTTGGAAATGATAATCACCGAATCGCCGTTTTCGATCGTGTCGTTACCAAAGGGCACCAGCACCTTGTTTTCACGCACAATGACGGCAATCAGGCAATCTTTATCAATGTTCAATTCCTTCAGCGGTACATACATAAAGGGCATATTGCCTTCAGCAATAAATTCCAGAGCCTCTGCCTTGCCGCCCACCAGCCTGTACATCCGCACAACGGCAGCAGAAGAGCGGCTGGAACGGGTGCGCACCGTGCGCAGCACGTTATTCACCGCCACTTTCAGCGCACTGATAATGGAATCCAGCCCCATGTTTTTCATAATGGCGGAATAGGTATCCCGGCTGGATTTCACAATCACCTTTTTCACGCCCCGCTTTACGGCGTAAAGGCCGGCCATCAGGTTTTCTTCATCCCGGTCAGACAGCGTAATGAATGCCGGGAATTCTGGCAGGCCTTCGCTTTCCAATAATTCCTGATCCGTTCCGTCGCCCCGGATGATATTCACCCCCGGCAGCATTTCCGAAAGGGTTCTGGCCTTTTCGCTGCTGATTTCAATCATCGATACTTTGATGTGCATATTCTGCAGCATCTGCGCCAGATAAAAGGCAATGCGGCTGCCGCCCATAATCATAACCGAGCGGATGGACGCCGCTTCCTTGCCAATGGCACGGAAAAAGGCGGTGATGGTATTCACATCGCCTACCACATGCACCGTATCACCGGGCTGAATAACAAAATTACCTTTAGGAATAATGGCCTGGCCGTTTCTTTCCACGGCACAAAAAAGCACTTGCGGCAGATTTTTTTTGATACGATAAATATCTTTCAGAGGAATGCCGGTAATGCCGTCTTTTTCAGAAGCACGAAAGTCCACCATTTCCACCCGGCCTCTGGCGAACGTTTCCACACCATTCACAAAGGGGAAACGCAGCATACGGCTCACTTCACGAGCGGTGGAGCGTTCAGGATTAATCACATAATCCATAAACATTTCTTTTTGCAGAAAACTTATGCTGTTGAGATATTCAGGATCCCGGATGCGGGCGATGGTATACTGTGTTCCCAGCTTTTTGGCCGTCAAACACACCAGCATATTGATTTCATCCCCAGCGGTGGTGGCAATCACAATATCGGAATTTTCCACGTCCGCTTCTTTCAATACATTTACCTGTACGCCATTGCCATGAATAAACAAAGCGTCCAATACATGCTCGCCTTTGGATACTTTATGCTCGTCTTTATCAATGACCGTCACATTGTGCCCTTCATTGATCAGGCTTTCCGCAATGGCAATCCCCATTTTTCCGGCACCCACAACAATAATCTGCATATCTGCCTCCGGGTTGATTAAAATGTTGTTTTTAGGAATGGTTTATATAGTATACCAATTATATATTATAGCATGTTTCTCTTTCTTATGGAAGCAAAATCTTTTTTTCC
This sequence comes from Clostridia bacterium, assembly GCA_045590215.1. Taxonomy (GTDB): domain Bacteria; phylum Bacillota; class Clostridia; order Christensenellales; family Aristaeellaceae; genus RUG563. The sequence goes on from JAZNQO010000024.1 coordinate 19,980, forward strand.
ATATTTTTCCTGTATTATATTTTCTTTTTTTTGTTGATAATTTGGTGGATAAGCAGGGATATTTTGTATTCAAAGCGCATAGAATGCTGTGTTTACAGGTTTTATGCTATCCACAAACTGTGAAAAGGCCAATTGTGGAAACTGTGGAAAAGGCAAAACAGTAGTTTATTTTCCTTATATAATCGAAATTTACTTGCATTTTTTCGCATGATGTGCGACAATAACAACGTGCAGGAAGAAAGAAAAACACAGGAAAAGAAAGGATAGGCTCCTTTTCTACGTTTATCCCCTTTTTCTCCAGTTTTTTCCCTTTGTTTTTCCCCTGCAAAAAGGTAGTCTTTTCCTTGCTTGGAATGGCTTTTCCACATTATCCACAGGGAAACTACTACTACTAAAATATATATACTACCACCACAAACAAGGAAATGAAGCCGCTGCTTTTTTGTCGGCTTTTGAAAGGAATGATCATATGCACTTTCGTGTACAGACAGATGAAATGAATTATGGCCTTGGGATGGTCATCCGTGCCATTGCCGCCCGTCCTGCCAAGCAGGTTTATGACGGCGTTTTGATTGAAACGGATGAAAACAGCCTGCTGCTTACCTGCACAGACGGCGAAATCTCCATTAAGGCAAGGGTTAACGCTATGGTGGAAGAAGAAGGCTGCGCCCTGCTTCCGGCCAAGCTCTTTGCTGAAATGATGCGCAAGCAGCCGGCAGGGGAAGTGGATATCCGGGTGGATGAGCGCATGCGCGCCGCCATCCGCAGCCGGGGAAGCAATACGTCCATGAGCTGTATGGCTGCCGATGAATATCCTGAAATCCGGGATATCAGCGGAGAATTTCATGTGGATTTGCCCTGCAATCATTTCCGGGATGCCATCAGCCGGGTGCAGTTTGCCGTTTCCAATGACGAAAGCCGCAAGATTTTGACCGGTATTCTGATGGAAGTGCATCCGGAAGAAACGCTGCTGGTGGGCTTGGATGGGTTCAGGCTGGCTCTGCAGCGGATTGAAGCGGAAAATGATCTGGGCGCAAAGAATGTGCTGAATACCGTCGTGCCCGGCCGGATCCTCGGCGAAGTGAGCAAAATGCTGCCGGACAGCGATGAAAACGTAGAAATCATTTTCAATCATGCTCATATCATGTATTCTTTCGGCACAGTGAAGGTATATGGCACCCTGCTCACCGGCGAATTTATTGATTATCAGAAAATTCTGCCTACTTCCTGGGCAACGGAAGTGATGGTCACCCGCACCCAGTTTGCCGAAGCCATTGACCGCTGCAGCCTGATGGCAAGAGAAGGAAAAAATAACCTGATTTATCTTCATCTTCAGCCCGGCGGCATCATGGAAATGACCGCGAATGCGGAACGGGGCGATGTGCATGAAGAACTGGATATCGGCTTTGAAGGAAATGAGCTTTCCATTGCTTTTAACGCCCGGTATCTGACGGATATCATCCATAATATCAGCGATGAACGGCTGAAAATGTGCTTTAACAGCAATGTTTCCCCCTGCATGATTCTGCCGGTAGAAGGCTATGCTTTCACGTTCCTTGTGCTGCCGGTGCGCATTTTTGCCAAGTAAAACAAGAATTCAAAAGACAGTACGGCGAAAAGGCTGTACTGTCTTTTTTTGATAATATTTTATGGGTGCAGGGAACGCAGAGCATTGAGTACTGCCAGCACCATTACGCCCACATCTGCAAATATGGCGATGCCCATGGGCAAAAGCCCCATTGCGCTGAAAATAAGACACAAAACTTTGATGCCAAGGGAAAAGATAATGTTTTGCTTTACGATGCGCATAGTTTTCTTGGATATCTGCATAGCGGTGACGATTTGATTCAGATCATCTTCCATCAAAACTACGTCTGCCGCTTCTAACGCCGCATCGATGCCCATACCGCCCATGGCTATGCCGATATCCGCCTGCATCAGAACAGGTGCGTCGTTGATGCCGTCCCCCACGAACAGAACCTTTTCTTTTTCACTTCTGTTTGCCATGCACTTTTTCGTTTCGTTTACTTTATCAACAGGCAAAAGGGAAGCAAAAATACGGTCAACATTCGTCTGCTTCTGCACATGCAGGGCATTTTCCCGGCTGTCCCCCGTCAGCATGATGATTTCCTGTACGCCGTTTTTCTTCATGGCATCTACTGCTGCTTTGGCTGTTTCCTTTACTTCATCGGCAATGATGATGGCTCCGGCATAAGCATTTTCGACGGCCAGATAGAGGATCACTCCGGTTCTGTTCACAGGCGCAAAGGCAATATGTGCTTCCTGCAATAATTTTGCGTTGCCGCAAAGCACCTTTTTCCCATCCACCGTGGCATAAACACCAAAGCCTGCCTTTTCCTGAATGTCTTCCACTCTCTGATGCAGAATTTCTTTTCCATAGGCTTTTTTCAGGCTCATGGCAATGGGATGGGAAGAAGCACTTTCCGCATAAGCCGCTATTTCCAGCAGGCTTTCCGCCGTCATGTTTTCCGGCAGAATTTCACTCACCGTGAAGCATCCTTTGGTGATGGTGCCTGTTTTATCCATAAAAACGGTATGCACCCGGCTCAAATTCTCCAGATGATTGGCTCCTTTAATCAGAATACCCTTTTTTCCTGCGCCGCCAATGCCGGCAAAAAAAGAAAGAGGAATGCTGATTACCAGCGCACAGGGGCAGCTGATGACAAGGAACGTAAGGGCACGGTATAGCCATGTCAAAATGGGATAAGTGCCGTTTATCATAAGGGAAAAAAGAGGCGGCATTAGGAAAATGGCAAGGGCTAAACAGCAAACGATGGGCGTATACACCTTGGCAAAGCGATGAATCAGGCTTTCTGCCCGTGCTTTTTTAGAAGGAGCATCTTCCATCATTTTCAAAATGCCGGAAACAGTGGATTCCTGAAAAGTGTTTTCTGTTTGGATGTGCAAAACGCCCTGCATGTTCACGCTGCCGCTGAGCACCCTATCCCCTTTTTGTACATCCCGTGGCATGCTTTCGCCGGTCAGGGCCATGGTGTTGAGGGAAGAAATGCCGTCTGTGATGATGCCGTCCAGCGGCACCTTTTCCCCCGGCAATACGATAATGGTCTCCCCTTTTTCCACGCTTTCCGGGTGTACTTTGATGCGCTTTCCTTCTTTTTCAATCCATGCGCTGTCCGGGCGGATGTCCATGAGCTGTGTGATATGATGGCGGCTTTTGTCCACCGCCCAGTGCTCGAATAATTCCCCAATCTGGTAAAATAGCATTACGGCTACCGCTTCAAAATAATCGCTGCTGCCTGTGGCTATGGCCAGCACAAAAACACCCACCGTTGCAATGGACATGAGGAACTTTTCGTTGAACATCTTTTTGCCGAGGATCCCCTTCCATGCCTTTTGCAGCACGTCAAACCCAATGAATAGATAAACGGCCAAATAACCAATCAGCCGCAAAAAACCCGTTAAAGGCAGAAAATACAAAATCACCAGCAAGGCGATGGTTGTCAGAATCCGGAAAAGGCTTTCTTTTTGATTGTGGTGATGATGTTGATGTTCCATATCGGTCTCCTTTCTTTTTACAATTAAACACTTGCTTAATTGTTATATATTTAGTATACTGATTTCATCAAAGAGCGCAAGCAAAAAGCCTGTGCTATTTCCAAAAAGGCGAAATCCGCTGCCAAAAAGGAGAAAAGGATGCAGCATATTACGATACCCCACACCCATGGCAAGCAAGAAAACATGCAGGATGTGCAAAGAACGCTGGAAAACAAAACGCCTTTTGAAGAAGCGGCGGCTATCTTCCGTGCCATGGCGGATGATACTCGAATCCAGCTTTTTTGGATTCTGTGCCACCGGGAAGAGTGTGTTTTGAATTTGTCCGCCCTGCTGCATTTATCCAGCCCGGCGGTGTCCCATCATCTGCGGTCGCTGATTGCGCTGGGGCTGATTGAAGGCAAGCGCATGGGCAAGGAAGTGCATTATCACGCAGCGGAAACGGAAGTTTGCCGTCTTTTGCATCTGATGGTGGAGCAGGTGATGGAAATTTCCTGTCCACGGGAAAAAGTCTTGTCCAATCAGGAAATTGCAGTGCAGGTGCATGATTATTTAACGTCCCATCTGGACAGCCGCTTAACCATTGCCTCCCTTGCCCTGCAATTTCATGTGAACCCCACCACCTTAAAGCAGTCTTTCAAAGAAAAGTACGGCATTTCCATGGCGGCGCATATGAAGGAGCATCGTCTGGCGGCGGCGGCGCAGCTTTTGAAAAACTCAAATGACAGCGTTTCCGCCATTGCCAATCAGGTGGGTTTTGTGAGCCAGAGCCGCTTTACCGAGGCTTTTCGGGAAAAATTCGGCTGCCTGCCCAGGGAATACAGAAAAAAACCATAAATTTTTCTGCATATTTTTCTTGCTCCCTTCCTATACTAACTGTGAAAAAAATAAGGAGGGGATTCTCATGATTACCGATAAAATTGCGCTGTTGCTCACCATCATCGGTGCCATCAATTGGGGGCTCATCGGCATTTTCCAGTTTGATCTGGTGGCGTACATCTTTGGTGGTCAGGATGCGCTGCTGAGCCGCATTGTGTACACGTTGGTTGGTGCCGGCGGCCTTTGGTGTATTTCGCTTCTGTTCCGGGATCGGGACGTTGTCAAAGCCTGAGAAACAGAACAAAAAAAGCGGCCTTTCTCTTCGGAGAGAAGCCGCTTTCGCTTTTCTTATTTCTTTTTCATCCAGGGCAGGGCATTTTGCAAGGCCATCACAATCACCGGAATCAGCACAATATGCAGTATCATGCCGGGCACGGCGTTGGTAAAAGCCCCGGCCATGAAGGCCGCCCATGTGAACGCCGCCCCCGATACGCCGGACATAACAACCCTCGCCGCGCCCCATACCAGGCGGCCGCCCAGCATTGCGGCAACAAGGGCGATATAGATGTTCCAAGGCTTCCTTGGCAGCATGCGGTAAAGCAGCCCGGCAATCACGCCGTAGGCTGCCAGCTCAAAGCACATGGCAAGGCCTGTGGGGAAAATGGGGGGCATCCCTACCAGCAAAAACCGCACAAGCGGAGCTGCAAAGCCCACCGCCGCCGCCCAGAAAGGGCCGCAAAGGAAGGCGCACAGGAAAACGGGAATGTGCATGGGGCATAAGGCACTGCCAATTTCCGGGATGTTGGCCGTCAAAAAGGGCAGCACCATGCAAAGAGCCAGGCAAACCGCCGCCAGCACCAGTTTTTGAATTTTTACCGTGTTTGCGTTCATTGTGGATATTCTCCCTTCTTTATTTCCTGTCTCTGACGGGAGAAGTGCCGTCGCGGCACCATTTATCCATGCTCTTCGCACAGCTGTACGATCTGGGCTGCGGCCTCTTCAATCAGCTGTGCTCTTGTTTTATTGGCTGTTCCAACGACCGCCGTTTTGCATTGTGTTACCGGCAGCAGCACCCGGAAAGCGTCGCTTTGGCCAACGGCCGCTGCCATGTTCGGGGTGATTTCCCCAAGCAGGGCATCCGCCAGCACAATGCCCAAAGGCCCTGCGATGATCTGCGCCTTTTTGCATTGCACCAGCACCGGGTTTTCCCCTGTAGCCACCTGATTGGCCCCTGATTTCAGCATCGCACTGGTGGCCAGTGCGTTTGTGCCGATGGCAATAATTTCGTGCGTCGGCGATAATCCGGCTTTTCGTAAGCCTTCAATCAGCTGGGCTCCCATTCGGCCGCTTTGGCCGTCAATAATCAGGATTCGCATCAGGTTTCAAGCCCTTTCCGTTTATTCCTTGCCATTATAGCAAGAAGGAGCGTTTCGTGTCAATCGCAGAGAGAACAGAAAACGAGGAATGATAATAGAAAAACGCCTGTCCTGCAAAAAGCGGAACAGACGTTTTTTGTTTTCAGTGGTGATGATGGCCGCAGTCACAATGGTGATGGTGTTCGTAGTCGCAGTTACAGTCATGATGATGATGGTCATGGCCGCAGCGGCATTCATCCTCTTCGCCGTCTTCCATGGCTCTTTGGATGGAACGGGCCACCAGCGTTTCCATAACGCCGGTAATAATTTCTTCTTCTCCCTGTACCACAAAGGAAGGAATATGGTCCTCCGTCATTTCCACAACGGTCACCAGCATCTGGCCATTTTCGCCCTCTTCTTCCAATACGGCATAGGTTTCCCCTTCATAGGGCACCAACGCCGCCACATGGAAGCGGTATTCCCGGCCTTCGGGGTCATACAGCGCAACGGGCGCACCGATCAGGCTTTCTGCTTTCATTATTCTTCGTCTTCTTCGATCATGGCGATGAACTGTTCAAACACGGCCTGGGTCACAGCATCGTCATCCACGGAAACGTAGATGTCTTCGTCCGTTTCGGGATCCTTTTCAATTTTCAGGATCAGCACTTCGCCTTCTTCGTCGTCCTGTTCTTCATCTTCCACCAGCATCAGCACGATGTATTCTTCGCCTTCGTACTGAATGGTGGTCAGGTATTCAAACTGATTGGTAACGCCGTCTTCGTCCGTCAGCTCAATGATGCCTTCGGGAAGTTCTTCTTCGGGGATGTTGTTCTTGATATCGTCTGCCATGGTTTTGTCCTCCATCCTGTTTATTGAAAAAACGCAGGGTTTGCGTGTTTTACCGTCTTTTATCCAGATATTGCTGCAAGATCACCGCAGCTGCTATTTTATCCACCGTGCCTTTTCTGTCTTCCCTTCGCATGCCGCCTTCAATCAGCGCATCGTGGGCGGAGACAGTGGACAGCCGCTCGTCCTGAAATTCCACAGGCATGCCGGCTTCTTTCAGCTTTTCCGTAAAGGCCATCACCTTTTCCGCCTGAAAGCCTACCGACCCATCCATGTTCTTGGGCAGCCCGGAAACCACCAGATCGCATTGATGCTGATTATATAAGGAAAGAATATACTTGCAATCGGGGCCGTAACCCACTCGTGTATAAACGCTGTGGGGCATGGCAATCAGGCGCATTTCATCGCTTAAAGCAATGCCGATACGCTTGTCCCCTATATCCAGGGCCAATATCCTGCCCATGTATCAGCCCAGCCTGGTGGCCACATAATGGCGCACCAATTCTTCCAGAATTTCATCCCGTTCCAAACGGCAAATCATGCTTCTGGCACCGTTATGGCTTGTTACGTAGGTAGGATCTCCTGTCAACACAAAACCAACCAATTGGGTAATGGGATCATACCCCTTGGCCTGCAATGCACTGTAAACATGGGCCAAAATATCGGCCGCAGTTTCCTTGTATTCGGGCAAGGGTGTAAGTTTGGTGGTATTGTCGTTTATCATGCCGTTGCCCCCTCTCTTACTTACCATTGATTATACACGAAAATTCCCTTGGCTGCAAGGCTGAAAAAGGGTATTATTATGTCATTCTTTGTTAAAATTTACAATTTTTACAATTGTTTCGGGCTGTTTTTCTGCATAAATGACCCGGAGTGCTCCCCTTGCGCACACAAAAAGCGGAATTGCGGCCATCATGCCTATCAGGCCCCCAATCAAACCCCCGGCGGAAAGCAGCAGCAGCACATACACCGGATGCAGCGATACCGCCCCGGCCATCAGCCTTGGGGATAAAAAATACCCCTCAATTTGCTGCACTGCAATGACCATGGCAAGTGCCCAGAGCGTTCTGGTCATTCCCAGCGGCAGCGAAAAAAGCAATATAGGCACCCCGCCGATGAAGGGGCCGACGTAGGGTATCAGTTCGCAGATGCCCATAACCAGCCCAAGGGACAGCCAGGAGGGAATTTGCAGTATCAAAAGCCCAAGAGCGGTTAAAATCATAACGGACAGGGAAATCATCAGCTGCCCTCGCAGAAAGCTCCCGGCTTCCCTTTTCATCTCCCGGAGGGCTTTCAAGACGGTCTTTCGCTTTGCGGAGGGAATCCACAGGCTGGCCTTGTAGGAAAAGGTCTCCCGATCCCTTAATAAATAATAGGAAAGAACAGGTGCTAAAAAAGCACGGGAGAGGGTGTTGATCCGGGAAGCCATGCCGCCGATCAGTTTTGGAGCTTCGGCGGCAATCCATGTGCCGATTTCTTTCATCCATGTGCCGGGCAGGTCTGCGTTCAGGTGCATGGCCTGAAACCATTCGGTGCGGCTGATTTTGTCCCACATAGCCTGTACCGTGCCCAGCAGCTGGGGCACCTGCGCTATCAGGCCGCTGATGCGTTCAATCAATTGAGGAATGGCCATCACAAGCAGCCCGATGATGATCACCACCACGCTGACCACGCTGAAAAGGGCGGCAAGGCTGCGGCTCATTTTCGTTTCCAGCTTCCTTTGCAGGGGCAGACAGGCGGCTGTGAGCAGTGCAGCCAAGGCCACCTGCCAGCACAGCTGGCGGAAGGGCTGCCATAAAAACAACACCACGCAGCCGCCGAGGCTGATGATTGCCCAGACCCAGCGGCTGATTTTCATCCGGCTGTGAAGGCTGGTGGTCATGGCTGCTCGCTCCTTTTTGGGTTATTTCAGGCCCATCATCTTCATCGCCTGCTTTTTCAAATGGGCAGAACACATTCTGCCGCTGCATTTGCGGCATTTCACCCCCAGCAGAAAGCCGATCATCCCGGCGGTCAGGCACTTGCTCATGGCTTCACCCCCTTTCCATCGCAGAATACCGTCACATGGCCGGTGTTTTTTCCCGGCAAAACGGAATAAGCGGTGGCGTACCATCGCCCTTCCGTGATGTCATCGATGGGGCCGGAGGAGATTTCCAACGCCGCCACTCGCAGGGTCTCTTCGTGAATCAGCGCATCCGTCACAATGCCAAGCCGCTCACCGTCCGCATCCGAAACCCGAAAAAGCTGGTAATCCGCTTCCAGCGGCGGCTTGCTGGTTTTCCCCTTGACAATCACCGAAACCTTCCCCACCATCGCAATCTGATCTCGGTTCAGCCAGCGTGGGCCTAAATAGCGGCTGCGGATCATCATGCCCTGCAGGCTTCGCCCGTCCCGGCTGAGCACGGCTCTTATCACACTGCCGGTTTTTCTGCCGTTGCAGATCACCGGCATTCCTTCCATTTTCCGCATTCCCGTCATGCTGCCCCACCCATTGTTTTTATTTGTTCCGCTGGTATTATGCCTTGCAAAAATGGCTGCTACACTGGTGATTTGTGGTGCTGTTGCATGGCTTTATACAGGATATTGGGGTTCAAAAAAATTTCAAAAAAATTTGAAAAAAGGTGTTGACAAAGGGGAGAATGTTTGATATTATAATCAAGCACGCTGCGAGGGAGCCTTTCAGGAGGGTCAAAAGCGGCGAGCGAAGAACCTTGAAAACGATACAGAGAACGAGGAAAGAACGACAGTTAATTCTGGAATGAGTTTTGATTTGTTGG
>JAZNQO010000025.1:0-23095 GCA_045590215.1 Clostridia bacterium
AGAGTCGAAAAAAACAAACTTATAAGAGATTCTAAATCAGGCGATTTTTCATCTATAATATTAAGTGCATTTGAAACATTTTTTTATTTAGATACCAACTATGCTAATTTATACAATGGTTTAGACGAACGAGTTTGTAGGAAAAGATTTCTTCAAATTGGAGTAGGTTCTTTAGGTTCACAAATCGCAAATAATTGTATTAGAGCCGGATATGGCGAATGGGTATATGTCGACCCCGATATTTTGTTTCCGCATAATTTAGCCAGACATTGTCTAACAAAGGATGGTTTAGGAAAGAGCAAAGCATTACTAATGAAAGAGTATTCAGATAATATTCTTGATACTAGGGGACAACGATGTGTTAATAAAGCTATTTGCGAAAATATATATAACTCTGAATTTATGAATGATTTTATAAAAGAGATTGAGAGCGTTGATTTGGTGGTTGACTGCTCGGCAAGCATTGCGGTAGAGCGTTATGTCTGTCATAAATTAGCGAATAAGACTAGATGTATGAGTGCATTTATGAATCCATCTGGTACGGATCTTGTGGTTTTGATAGAAGATTCGGAACGAAAAGTACAACTGGATACTTTAGAAATGCAATATTACTCTATATTAATAAATAACGAATTTTTGCGAAATCACTTAAAAAGTGAGCAAAAAGTGATTTACTCATCTAGCTGTAGGAATGAGAGCTTGAAGTACTCTCAAGATAATGTTGCTGTTTTTTCTGGTATTGCTAGCAAACTGCTAAAGAATATCCATCATAATAACGATGCAAATGTTCTGATTTGGACTTTTGATGGGTTATCAATTAAGTCGATTAATGAACAAGGAGTATCGTTTGCATGTTATAGCAATAATGGATGGAGTGTCAAATTCTCTTCGCTGTTAGAACAGAAATTATTTTCATTACGAAATGATAAACTACCAAATGAAACAGGTGGTGTATTAATTGGAGCATTTGACTATGAACGCAAGATTTGCTATATTGTTGACACGGTGAAGACACCTCACGATAGCCAAGAATATCCGTATGCATTTATTCGAGGTAGTAAAGGTCTGTTATCTGAAATTGAAAGAATTGAAGAAGTAACCGCGGGAAACTTAACTTATATCGGCGAATGGCACTCACACCCAACGGATAATACCAATCAAAGCGCAGATGATAAAACATTGTTAAGATATATATCCGAATACAATTCAACTAATTGTGCGCCGGGTTGTATGATCATTGTCGGAGAAACTCATCTTTCAGTTTATATTGATTGATCTTATCTTCTGTTAATTGATGGTAGTAATTTATATATGAATAACTGAAAGAAAAGGCACTGAGGCGTGTGTCACGCTTCAGTGCTTTTTGGTGGGAACAACAGGGCTCGAACCTGTGACTCTCTGCAGTCTAGCAGATGCTCTCCCAGCTGAGCTATGCTCCCCCGCCTTTGTGCTGCATTTGCGGCACAAGAGTTATAATACAGCATTCCTTTCCGTTTGTCAAGCACATTTTTCTATTTTTTCCGGAAAACTTTTCATCTTAAAGAAAAAAGCGGCATAGCCTCTTGCTCTGCCGCCTGGATACGAAAAACAAAATCATTTGCGAATTCCGCATTTTATTCCAGCTGACCGCCCTGCTCTATCACCTTGAACATATCAATCCTGGTCTGGTGACGGCCACCTTCAAACTCGCCCTTCACCCATTCCGTGACGATCAATTTAGCCAATTCCGGCGCAATCACACGGCCGCCCAAAGCCAGCATATTGGCATCGTTATGGGCACGGCTCATTTTGGCACTGTAGCAATCGGAGCAGCAGCAGCAGCGGATGCCGTCCACCTTATTGGCGGCGATGGAAATGCCAACGCCGGTGCCGCAAAGGATGATGCCCAGGTCACATTCCTGGCTGACCACTTTATTGGCAACACGCAGGGCAAAGACGGGATAATCCCTTGTATCCCCTTCGTGCATGCCCAAATCTTCATATACAATGCCCAGTTCCGTCAAGGTTTCTTCGATGGGGGCCTTCAAGGGCATCCCGGCAGGATCGCAGGCGATGGCAATTTTCATATCATAAACTTCCTTTCGTAATCGGTTCATAAACAGTATACACCCTTTGCAAAAGTTAATCAAGCAAAAAACTGTTGACAATCTTCTCATCCTTTGCTACAATAACGCTCCACATTTCTGATACGCACGTTCGACCAACCGAAAATATACGGAGGAAAATATGCCTTTTATTGAAGTTAATAAGCTCAACAAGTCTTTTTCACTGCGCAAAAAAAGGGAAAAAGGGCATTGGATGCGGGAAAAAACATATATTCACGCCCTACAGGATGTTTCCTTTTCGGTGGAAAAAGGGGAGCTTCTGGGCTACATTGGGCCAAACGGAGCCGGCAAGAGCACGTCGGTGAAGATTCTTTCGGGGATTCTGACACCGGACAGCGGCCGGGTGTCCGTGGGCGGCCTGACGCCTTGGCTGGACAGAAAAAAGCATGTGCAGCATATCGGCGTGGTGTTCGGCCAGCGGATGCAGCTGTGGTGGGACGTGCCGATTTGGGATAGTTACCTTTTGCTCAAAGACATTTATCGGATTGAAAAGAAGGATTTCGATAACCGGCTGGAAGAGCTGGCAGATGCACTGGATTTGAAGGAGCTATTGCGCACGCCGCTCAGGCTCATGAGCCTTGGGCAAAGGATGCGGGCGGAGCTTTGCGGCAGCCTTCTCCACAGCCCGGAACTTTTGTTTCTGGATGAACCCACCATCGGGCTGGATGCGGTAAGCAAATTAAAGCTGCGTGAATTTTTACTAAAGGAAAACAAAGAAAAAGGCACCACCATCCTGCTCACCACCCACGACATGGAAGACATTGCTGCCCTGTGCAACCGGGTGATGGTGCTGGGCCACGGCAGGAAGCTATACGACGGGCAGCTGCCGGAACTGCTTGCCCGGTATGATACCCAGCGGACGGTGAAGGTGCGCTATGAGAATGAGGCAATGCTTTCTTCCCTTCCCGAAAGCTGCGCCCTGCAAAGGGACGGGGATGACTATATCATCACCTACGAGCCGGGCAAAATGCCCACGGCGGAGCTTTTGTCCCTGCTGCAAAAGGCCGGGAATATGCAGGAATTGACGGCGCAATCCCAGAGCATTGATCATCTGATTGCCAGAATGTACCGGGAGATGGATTTATGAAGAAATATTTTTCCACCTTCCGGATGCGATGGAAAATGGAAACCCAATACCGGGGCGCAGCCTTTGGGGGCATCATTTGCCAGATGGTGTTCGGGCTGATCTTGATCGCCCTTTACCGGGCTCTCTATCAGGGCAATCCCCAAAGCATGCCCCTTTCCTCCATCTGCACTTATGTATGGCTGCAGCAGGCGTTCTTCAGAATGCTGCTTTCTTCCGACAATGAACTGATGGACAAAATCCGCACGGGGGGCATTGCCTATGAAATGTGCCGCCCGGTGAATTTGTATGGGTTTTATTATGCCAGAATCATGGCAATGAAGCTGATGGGCAGCCTGCTTCGGGCTGTGCCCATGCTGATTTTTGCGTCCTTCCTGCCGGAAGGATGGGGCATCTCCGCTCCGGCTTCCCTGCCTGCGCTGATGTTATCCCTCACGGGGCTCATGCTGGGGCTTTTGTGCATCTGTGCCCTGGAAAATATCACCATGGGCATTTCCATGCGCACCATTGATTTCAAGGGCTTTCATGCGCTTTTGAACCTGTTGATGACCACCTTTTCCGGCAATATCCTGCCGCTGACCCTGTTCCCGGACAGCTGGCAGCAGGTGATCCGTTCTCTCCCCTACGCCCAGCTGCTGGATGCCCCCATCCGGCTGTACACGGGAGAAACGCCGGTTGGTGATGCCGGGCAGGTATTGCTGATTCAGTTCGTCTGGCTGTGCATTTTCGCCCTGATCGGCATGATGCTGTGGCAGAAGAACACGAAAAAAATGATTGTGCAGGGAGGTTGATTTTGATGAATACCGTGAAATTATACCTCCACTCCATGAAAATGCTGCTGAAAAGCCAGCTGCAATACCCTTGGAGCTTTGCCTTGCAGACGCTGGCGCAATTGGTAATGGAAGCAGGAGAAATGCTGGCGGTGCTGCTGATTGTGAACCGCTTCCAGACGCTGAACCATTGGACGGGGGGAAACCTCTATTTCTTCTTTGGTCTCATGAGCATCACCTTTTACCTGACGGAATGTTTCGGCCGAGGCATCACGGGGAACTTTGCCGCCCTGATCCGCTCCGGCAGCCTGGACACCTTTTTCCTGCGTCCACGTGGCATCATGACGCAAGTGCTCTGCCACGCCATTGACCCCAGGCGCATAGGCTGCATTGCCGTGGGCATTGTGGCGTTGGTGATAGGCAGCAGGCAAAGCGATATTCTTTGGACAATCCCGAAAATTTTCCTCTTTACGGAAGCCGTTGTCTTTGGTATGCTGTTGATACTGGGATTATTTTTGATTGAAGCGGTGGCAGCGGTACATTCCGTAAAATCCATTGAGATTGTGAACGCCATCACCTACGGCGGCCGCAGTGCCTGCCAATATCCCATTGATATTTATCCCGGCCCCCTTCGGGTGCTCTTTGGCACGCTGTTTCCCTTTGCCATGGTTTTGCACGCCCCGGCGGCGTATATCCTTGGCAAGCCGCTGTTTGGCATGAGCCTGCCGGTGGCCTTCATTTGCCCGTTAGCAGGATTTGTGTTTTTCGCCATCATGTATGCCATTTTCCAAAAGGCTATGAAATTTTATCGTTCCACAGGGAGCTGATTGCTTTGCCCCATCTGACCACCCAAGCCATTGTGCTTCGCCACGCCGATTACAGGGAGCATGACCGCATGCTGACCCTCTTTTCCCCCACCCTCGGCCGCATGGAAGCCCTGTGCCGGGGGTGCAAAAAGATGGGAAGTCCCTTGCTCAACGGCAGCGAATGGTTTGCCTTTGGAGAATATGTGCTATACACGGGAAAAGGGCGCATGACCGTTGTTTCCTGCAACCTGACAGAGAGCTTTTACCCCCTGCGGAATGACTATGATAAGCTGAAATACGCTACGTATATGCTGGCCGTTTGCGAAGCCATCATTCAGCCAAGCGAAAGCAATGTACATCTGTTCACGCTGCTGGCTCGTTCCCTTTCCCGGCTGTGCTATCAGGAAAAGGACATGAAGGCCGTAACTGCTGCGTTCCTGCTCCATGCCGCAGCCATCAGCGGCTATAAGCCGAGGCTTTCCCATTGCGTGAAGTGCGAAAGACGCATGGAAGACACAGAAATCCGCCATTTCGATACGAAAGAAGGCGGCCTTGTGTGCCCCGAATGCAGCGAAATGATGGAAAGGCTGATTTCCATCCTGCCAAGGGAAGCAAGATGGATGCGAGATGTTTTGGCGGTGGGGATTGACAAGACGGAGCTGCCGGAGGAAGACGCCCCCGGCGCACTCTTGGCAGCGTTTTTGGAAGAGCGGCTGGAAAAGCCCGTTCGCCACAGAGGATTATTTTCAGGGGGGCATTTTCCATGAAAAACATTCTGATTATCGGCAGTGCCAATGCAGATTTCACCATCCATACAAGCCGTATTCCCCGAATCGGCGAAACCCTGCCTGGCCATGATTTTTCCGTAAACATCGGCGGCAAGGGGCTGAACCAGGCCATCGCTGTTTCCCGGCTGGGAGGCAAGGCGCGGTTTTTGGGGGCTGTGGGGCACGATATGAACGGTGCCATGCTGCTCAAAGCCATGGCAGATGATAACGTGGCCTTTGAGGGGTTATGCACCCAAAACGCCACCACCGGCATCGCCATGATTACGGTGGTGAACGGGGATAACTGCATCCTGCTCCATGCCGGGGCTAATGGACACCTAACCAAGGACGTGATTGGGGAAAAAAAGGCCATCATTGAAAAAGCCGCCGCTGTGATTTTGCAATTGGAAATCCCCATGGAGGCGGTGATGGAGGCCGTCCAAATAGCGCATGCAGCCGCCGTGCCCATTTTTCTGAACCCGGCTCCGGCGCATCCTCTGCCGGATGCAATTTATCCTTTCGTGGATTGGCTGATACCCAACGAGCACGAAGCCGCCGCCCTGTCCGGCACATCCGCTGAAACGGAAGCAGGATGCCGGGAAAACATCCGCTTTTTCCGGGAAAAAGGCGTGAAAAACGTATTGATTACGCTGGGCGAAAAGGGCTGCGCCTATCATGAGGGGGAAGAAATCTTCTTCTGCGATGCGGTAAAAACAACCGCTGTGGATACCACCTCCGCCGGGGATACCTTCATCGGTGCCTTATGCGTGCAGCTGATGGAGGGGAAAAGCATCCACGAAGCAGTGCGATACGCCTGCCGGGCATCTTCCGTCACGGTTTCCCGTCCCGGTGCCGCCGCTTCCATTCCCTTTGCCCGTGAACTGAAATAAAAAGAGAACATATCCCATCGGACATGTTCTCCTGAAACATTCAGAAGTGTGGTTTTTCCCCTGAAAAACCTTCCTCTCACTTCCTGTTTCGATGGTATTATACGCTGCGCACGAACAAATTATGCGCAGCTTTTTTATGTTTCCAAGATTTTTCGGATGGCGGCAATTTCATCTACGCTGCGAAGGGGTAAGGCTTGCTCCCGCAGGATGGGCAAAGCTTTTTCGCCTTTCACCAGGGAAAGCAGTGCCTGCACGTTCAATTGCCCTTCAAACAGCGGCCGGGCAGGCTTTTTGCCCATTGCATCAAAGGCAAAGTCCTTCAGGTGCATGGCGATGAGCCTTTCAAAAAACGCCTCATAACAGAAACGGAAAAAGCCGGGCTGGTCGCCTGCCGTTTCCAAGGAGAGCAGGTTCACCGCATCCCAGATGATTTTCACTTTGGCAGAGCCCACCTTTTCCAACACTTCCAGCGTTTCGTCCACGTTGTGCATCACATGGTCATACACCGGCTCGATGCCGATATTGACCCCGATTTTTTCCGCCGCCTCTGCCATACGCTTCACGCTGTCGATCAAAACGGGCAGGGCTTTTTTTCGGTCGCCCCCGGCCTTTTCCAAATTGGTGGTTTCCGTGCCCACGCAGCCGGCGTTCAGAGCCTTGGCCGTCTGCAAAGCGGCGATGAACTTTTCCACATTGGCTCTGGTGGCGGCTTTATCAGGCAAGGCCGGGTCAATATAGCAGCCCACCACGGCAAGCTGCAAGCGATGCTTTTTCAAAGCCTCTGCCGTTTCCTCCAAGAAAGCTTCGGGCACGGGATAAGAAACACCGAAGGATTTGGGGAAAGCCAGCTGGATTGCCTCAAACCCATGACCGCTGATGGCGGCAAAAAGGCTGTCCGGCGTATCGCCCCGGTAATCGTGGGCCCGGGCACCCAGAACGGGCATTACTCTTCTTCCAGAGAGCGCAGATATGCCATGCACTCTCTGGCCTCCGTGGGGCCGTCGGGCTTGCATGTTTCGCTTTCAACCACCATGGGCAGGTTCCACATTTTAGCCTTTTCCCACACCTGTTTCACGGGAGCCGTACCTTGCCCCAGCGGCATGCCTTCGCCGCCCATGAAGCCGTCCTTCAAATGAATGGCCATCAAGCGGTCTTTCAGAGCGTCCATCATCTGCAAGGGGTCTTTTCCGGCGTTATAAGCCCAGTAAGTATCCAGCTCCAGCTTCATACTGGTTCTTGCACAGATTTCGTCGTAGATGATCTGCCCGTCTTGATTGGGCACAAATTCGTGGCTGTGGTTATGGTACGCCAAGGTGATGCCTGCCTTTTCCAGCACAGGCTGGGCAGTGTTCACCAGTGCCACAAAGCTGTCAATTTTCTCCGCCGTGCTCAAATCATGGCCAGGGATGATGAGCAGATTGCAGCCCAAAATTTCATGGTCTTCGATGGTTTTTTCCAAATTTTCTGCCGTGAGGGCGTCTGCTCCCGTGTGGGTGCCAGAAATTTTCAGCCCGGCATTGTCCGCCCACCGGCGGATGGTTTTTGCATCTGGGTTCATGCCGCCGAAAAGCTCGGCCTTCTTATAGCCCAGCTCACCCATTTGCAACAAAGCCTTTTCATAATCCTGCTTAACAGCGTCCCGGACGCTGTACATCTGAATGCTGTATTCCATGAAAACAGCTCCTTTTTTGTTTTTCGGTAGGTTCATTATAGCATCTTTTCCGGAAAAGGTAAATAGAAAGCACGCAATGAAAAAGCCTGAGAAAGCTCTCAGGCGTTTGTTATTGCTTCAGCATTTCTCTGGCATGGGCTTTGGCACTGTCTTCCTCGCCGCCCAGCATCCGGGCGATTTCGGCAACCCTTCTTTCCCCATCCAAAATGGTGAGAACGGTATGGGTGCGTTGGCCGTCAAAGGCTTTTTCTACCAGATAATGGCAGTCCGCCAAGGCGGCAATCTGCTGCAGATGGGTGACGCACAGCACCTGACGATCCCGGCTGATGGCCTTCATCTTTTCGCCCACCACCTGGGCGGCCTTGCCGGAAATACCGGTATCAATTTCGTCGAAAATCATGGAAGGAATGCCTTCCCTTTTGGCAGCCACGGATTTGATGGCCAGCATCAGACGGGATAATTCACCCCCGGAGGCGATTCGGGAAAGGGGCTGCATTTCCTCGCCCCGGTTGGGCGCAATGCGGAAAAGAGCTGTTTCCGCGCCGGAGGGAGAGGGGGCTGACGCTGTCAGCGATACTTGGAAGCGTGTGCCTGCCATATTGAGGTCTTTCAGCTGGCTTTCCATTTCCTTTTCAAAGGCGAGAGAGAGCTGCTTTCGGCTGGCCGTCAAAAGAGAGGCTGCTTTCTGATAGGCCGCCGCCGCTGCCTTTTCCTGTTTTTCCGTTTCGTTAAGCCGCTCGTCCAGCGTTTCAAAGCCGGAAAGCTCCGCTTCCATCTCTTTCAGCTTTTCCACCATATCAACGGTGGACGCCCCGGCATATTTCCGGGAAAGCCTGCGGATGACATCCAGCCGCTCCCGGATTTCTTCCAGACGGTCAGGGTCAAAATCCAGCGCAGAGAGCATTTTGCGCAGTGTCAGCCCGGCATCCTCTGCTTCATAATAAAGGCCATCCAGCCGGGCGCGGAGGGAGGCATAGCTCTCGTCCAGATTATCAATGGCGGACAGGGCACTCACCGCCCGGCGAAGGCTTTCCGCCGCAGCAGCAGAGCCGTCATACACATATTCAAAGGCATTCCGAAGGCTGCTTTCGATTTTTTCGCTGTTTTTGAAGATGTCCCTTTCCTTCATCAGGGCATCTTCTTCCCCAGCCGTCAGGTTCGCTTCCTTGAGTTCCTGCACACGGAGCTGCAAAAGCTCCATGCGCTCCTGCGCCTGAGCACTTTGCTTCTTTAATTGCACAAGCTGCTTTTTCTTTTCGCTCCAGAGAAGGAACGCTTCTTTCGCACCCTGCAAAAGCGCATCGTGCTTTTCATCGCCCGTTGCATCCAGGAAAGCCAGATGCTTCTTTTCGTCCATCAGGGACTGATGCTCATGCTGGCCGTGAATATCCATGAGCAAAGCCGTCAGCTGCTGATATTGATTGAGGGGCAGCATGGTGCCGTTCACCCGGCAGGAAGACCGGCCTTGCACCGTCATTTCCCGCGCCAGCACCATTTCACCGTCGTCGTCCAATTCCTGTTCGCGCAAAAAAGCCCCGGCAGCAGGGCAATCGCTCACGTCAAACACACCCTCCACACGGGCCTTTTGCGCCCCGGTGCGGATGAGCTCCTTCTGCGCCTTGCCGCCAAGCAAGAACGTGACCGCATCCACGATGATGGATTTGCCTGCACCCGTTTCGCCTGTCAATACATGGAGGCCTTTTTGAAAGAGGATTTCCAGTTCATCCATCAGGGCTATATTTTCAATTCGCAATGAAAGCAGCATATGAAGCCTCGCTTACTTCAGCATTTCTTGAAATTTCTTGACCACCTTGGCCGCTTCCCCTTCATCCTTCACGATGACCAGAATGGTGTTATCCCCGGCCATGGTGCCAAGGATTTCCGGCCAGCGCATGGAATCAATGGCTTCCCCGGCCACATTGGCACTGCCGGACAAGGTTTTGATCACGATGATGTTCTGGGCATAGGTAATAGACAGAACGGAATCCACAAACATCCGCACAAACCGATCCGAAAGGCCATGATCCGCCCGATCGCTGGTGGCGTACTTATAGCCGCCCTTGGGGCTGAGCACTTTGAGTAACCGCAGCTCCTTAATATCACGGGAAACCGTGGCCTGCGTCACCACAATGCCCATTTCTTTCAGCTTTGCGGAAAGCTCCTCCTGGGTTTCGATATCATAGCGGTCAATAATGGAAAGAATGGCCGTCTGGCGTGCGTTTTTCAATTTCGTTCACTCCTCATGCGGTTTGAAAACCGGGCAAGCACTGCCCGACAGGATTTTTATCTGTTTGCATATACATTGAGAGTATACCATATTTATACATGATTTTCAAGGAAAATTCAATTTATATACATCAAAAACAGCCTGATTCTTGACAAAATTTCTAAAAAAGCCTATGATACCCTTGTCCGGAATTTGCATTCTTTTTGCATAATCATGAGTTTCGGGCAAAGGAAAGGAACCTTATGCAAACGCAGTTTACCACAGCCACACAAGAAGCCATCCGAAAAGCCGCCGCCCTTTTGCAAAGGGGCGAACTGGTGGCCTTTCCCACCGAAACGGTGTATGGCTTGGGGGCGGACGCCCTGAACGAAGCGGCTGTGAAAGCCATTTTTGCCGCCAAGGGACGCCCGGCGGATAACCCGCTGATTGTGCATGTGGCCGGCGCATATCAATTATCCCCTTTATGCGAAGTGACGGAAGCGGCCAAGCAGCTGATGGACGCTTTCTGGCCGGGGCCTTTGACCATCCTTTTGAAGAAGAAGCCTGCTGTGCCGGACGTGACCACTGCTTCCCTTCCCTCCGTGGCCGTCCGTTGCCCGGATCATCCCGTGGCTTTGGCACTTTTGAAAGAAAGCGGCCTGCCCATCGCCGCACCCAGTGCCAATCGTTCCGGCCGCCCCAGCCCCACCACGGCACAGCACGTTTATGAGGACATGAACGGCCGCATCGCCATGATTTTGCAGGGCGGCGATTGCCGTGTGGGCGTGGAAAGCACGGTGCTTGATATGACAGGCGATGTGCCCTGCATCCTGCGCCCCGGTGCCGTGACCAGAGAAATGGTTGCGTCCGTGGTGGGCGCATGCACGGTGGCTGACAGCGTGATGCGGCCCCTGAAAGAGGGCGAAGCTGCTCCTTCCCCCGGCATGAAGCACCGCCATTATGCACCCAAGGCGCAGATGACCGTCTTTATCGGGAACAGGGAAAAGGTGATTGCAGCAATCTGTAAACAATATGACCAAGCGGAGAATGCCGTGATTCTGGCTCTGACAGGCGATGCCGCTGCCTTCCAACCACGCCGCACCCTGACCCTTGGAAGCACGCCGGAAGAAACGGCCCAGCTCTTGTTCCGCCGCCTGCGTGAAACCGACGAAATGGGGGCGTCCCTCGTTCTTGCCCAAGGCTGGGAAGGGGAGGAAATGGTGCTGGCCGTCATGAACCGCATGGCCCGTGCCGCCGCATTCAACGTGGTAAAGCTGTAAGGGGACGGAGTTTTTTCGGAAGGGAATTTTGCGTCAGAATTCCCCTCTCGCACCCTCCCCAAAACCGACTGGGGAAAGCATGTGGCATTATTTGACGCCATTAGAATAACTATGTTACATATAGAAACACAAAATTATTTTCTATTGCAGCTATAGTGACGAACAAAAGAGGTGACGGCGTATGACTTGGAATCTGGGTCTTCTGCCTTTATCCGCAGATGTCATGGCTCCGCGCAAGGCCTGAAAAGGACGATACTTGCACGGAGCGATGAACCCATGAATCGTCCGTTAAGGCTTTGCGCTGCTTACAATCACAAAAACAAATTGTAAGGAGTTAAAAGCCATGAAAGAAATATCTGTTTTCAAAGAACTGCGCAGCTTTCTTTTGCTGTGGAGTTCTCAGGCGGTGTCCGAATTAGGCACAGCCATGGTGAATTTTGCCTTAATCATCTGGATTCATGAACAGCAGGGCACAGCCTCCAGCGTTACGCTGCTCACGCTATGCTCTTTTTTGCCGACCATTCTTTTCCGCTTTGTGGCCGGAGCCTTGGCCGATGCGTGGAACAAAAAGCGCATTATGCTGCTGGTTGACGCTCTGGCCGCCTGCGGCACGGGCGTGATCTGGCTTTTGTTTTCAAAGGACGCTCTGCAAATCGGGCACATTTACGTAATCAATGTGCTCCTGAGCTTCATGAACGCTTTTCAGGTGCCTGCCGCCTACACCGCAACCAGCCTGCTGGTGCCGCAAAAGCACTATTCCAGAGCCGGCGGCTTACAAGGCTTTTCCGGGGCGGCCATCTCAATTCTGTCTCCGGCACTGGGCGGCGTGCTGCTGGCCGTGGGCGGCCTTGATGCCGTGCTGCTTTTTGACCTTGTCAGCTTCTCCATTGCCCTGCTTGTGCTCTTGTTTTTCATCAAAATCCCAGAGCAAAAGCTAAAGCCGAAAGCCCAAAGAGAACCTTTTATCAGCCGCTTAACCGACGGCATCCATTACCTCAAAGGCAATAAAGCTCTGCTGCACCTGATCCTTTGCATGACCATTGTGAATTTCCTGGCAAAGCTTGGCGGCGACGGCATGCTTTCCCCCTTCGTTTTATCCAAAACGGGAAACAACGAGCAGGTGCTGGGCTTAGTGCAAAGCTTTGTGGCTGTGGGGCTTTTAGCCGGCAGCCTCATCATGACCCTGATGCAGCCGGCGAAAAACAAAATCCGCACGGTGTTCATCACCCTGACCCTCACCTTTTCCGGCAATGTTCTGCTGGGGCTCACCCATCGCCCGTGGCTGTGGTGCGTTGGCAATTTTATCAGCTACCTGTTTGCCGCCATCATGAACGCCCATCTTTCCGCCATCATGCGGGAGCAAGTGCCCATCGAAATGCAAGGCCGGGTTTTCTCCGCCCGTGATACCCTGCAAAACGGAGCCATTCCCTTGGGGCTATTCCTGGGCGGTGTGCTGGCCGACCATGTGTTTGAACCGTTCATAGCTGCACCTTCGCCCCTGCAAAAAATGCTTCTGCCCCTCTTTGGCATGGGCAAAGGCGCAGGGATTTCCCTGATGTTCTTCCTTGTGGGCGTAGTGGGGATGACGTTTTGCGCAACAAGGCTTCTGAAGCCCGTTTACAACCCTTTAGCTGAAGAACAGAGAAACTGAACCCAGCAAAAAACGCCCGGCCGCATTGTCCGGGCGTTCTTTTTATTCGGCGATGATCCGTTCAAACTCTTCCACCGCCATACGCAACAGCTTTTCGTATTCCCCTTGGGTGAAAAAGAGCATTGTCGCTTCGATGGGCTTATCGGAAACGGGCTGCACCATGATGGGGATTTTCCGATTTACGGCATTCTTTGGGAAGCCGGGAATATCCGGGTAATCGCAGGTTTTGCGGATGATGGTTTCATAGCAGGTTTCAGGGTGCTCCAGCACATATTCCTGCTCTAATTTCCAGACGTCGCTTTGCATCACAGGCCTGCCGAATACCTGTTTCAAGGTGTCGTAAGTGTCCGGGTGTCCAGAGAGCTTTTCCGCCATCTGCGGCACTTTCCGGATGCGTTCAAAGCACATTGCCACCCTGTCTTCATCCCGAAGCCACTTTTGCCACGCCCTGTCCGCCACCAGATGGCACAGCCAGCCAAGAAGAAAGCTCCTTTTCTCCAATGAAAGCCCTTCCCTGCCCCGGATATGCGCCCCATAAAACCCTTCCGCATCCACGGTGAGCTTGCTTTTGCCCTGCATGAAATGGGTTTGTTCCCGGGGCGGCACATAGCTTGTCCAGTCCTCGTTTTCCTGATTACAATCAGGCGCGACGCTGCCAATGGCAAAGTGCCGTCTGTCAACAGGCAAGCCCCTTGCCATCAATCCATCAGCAATGGCAGCGTGCGTGATCCAATTGGCCATAATTCCTCCGAAAAGGCCGCAGGGAAAACCCCTGCGGCGCATTGCTTATTGCTTTTCCAATGTGACCGTGCCCTGCAGGAAGGCGAGGCTCTGATTGGCGTCAATTTCCATTTTCCCGTCACGGAAAGAAGCCACAGCATCCAGCCGCATGGGGCCGTTGATGCTCCTTGCCATCAGATGCAGCTTTCCTTCTTCCCAGCCATACTTGGCCTGACACACAACGGCTATATCCCCGGGGTTCATCTGGGGCAGGGCAAAAGTAAGCAGCTTGTTTTTCCCAGCCAGAATTTCCTGTTCAAATTCATGGTTCTTCAACCGGATGCTTAAAACATCTTCTCCTTCTTTCAGGTACAGGGTGAACTGATCGCATGTATAGACGCCGTCGACGTCCGCTTTCGTTCCGTCGTCCTTTGGCCAATTGACGGAAAGAGATGCCAGCTTCTCCTGCAAGGCCTTTTGCTCTTCTTCCGTACCGGGAGCCATTTCAGCCGCCGGGAACAGATATTCGTGCATCAGCCGCATTTCAAGGCCCATATCCTGCACCCCGGCCGTAACCGCCGCCACCATATCCAGATCGGGCGAAACCATGCACAGCTGGCCGAATGCACCGTCGCCCCGGAAGCGGTTGCCTCTGGTGCGCCAGAACTGATAGCCATAGCCCTGATGCCATTCGTTTTCCGGATCCTTTTCCCCATTGGAATTATCAATCTGGGCAACGGTAGCCCTTTCCAGCCATTCCAGAGGCAATACTTGCTTGCCTTCCCAAACGCCCTTTTGCAACAGGCACTGGCCGAACCGGGCAATGCTGTCCGAAGAGAGATAGAGACCCCAGCCGCCCACATTCACCTTTTCCGGCGAGAACTGCCAGAAAGGCACGGGGATGCCAAGGGGCAAAAAGAGCCGGGGAATGAGATAATCCCGAACCGTCTGCCCCGTCACCTTCTGCACCATGCAGGAAACCAGATAGGTGCCGTGGCTGTTATAATGGAAATGGGTGCCGGGGGCATAATCGCAGTCGTAGCGCAGGGTTTCTTTGGCCCAGCCCGTTTCTGCCCTGCCTTCGTCCGATTCCGGCTTCATGCCGCTGCCCATGCAAAGCAGATGATGCAGCGTGACGCTCTGCAGCCATTCGGAAGGATTTTCCGGCATTTCTTCCGGCAGGATGTCCATGACCTTGGTATCCCATTTCAAAAGCCCTTCCTGCACACAGAACCCTGCCGCAGCGGAGCAGAAGGATTTGCTCAAGGAAAAGAGCAGATGGGGCGTCCGATCGTCAAAGGGGCTGTAGTTCGCCGTCATAACCAGCTTGCCGTGGCGCAGGATTTTCACGCTGTGCAGCTCCACCCCGTTCTTTTCCACTTGTTCCAGATATTCAAGCAATCCCTTGGACGAAAGCCCGGCATCTTCGGGACGAATAAACTTTTCCCATGTTTTCATTTATGTTTCCTCCTGTATATCATTCATTTTTCGTTGACTTCATTATAGCAAAATTCTTTGCCTCCTGCAAGCTCTATACCCCCATTTCCTCCCGAAGAAGCGTGATAGCCCGCTTTTCCAGCCGGGATACATAGCACGGCAGCTACTGTAAACAATACCCGTTAAGATAATTCCGCTAACTCCCGAAAGCGGAATTTGATGATGATTTGCTTGTCTTCGGTCAGCTCGATCCGTTCAATGAGGCTCACAAGCAGTTCCCTGCTGTTGCAGGCGGAAGCAAGATATTGCTGCACCAGCTCCCTCGCCCGATCTTCTGTAGAGATCGGGCTTTCCTTTTGTGCTTCCAGCTGCTTCAGCTTTTCCTCCAATACTGTGCGATCCATCTTCACCCGCTTGTAGATGCGCTCGAAATCGCTGTCCGAAAGCAAGCCGCTGAGCCGATCCATGTACATCTTATCCAGATGGGCGGTCAGGTTCTCGATCTTGCTTTGCAGGGCTTGGATCTCGGCTTCTGTGCTGTCGGCTTTCTGCGCTTCCTCCACCGCTTGGGCGGCAATGGGCTGCAGCCTGTCCGGACGAAGGAACGCCTGGCACACCTCCTGCACCTTGGCAATCACCGCCTCCGTCACCGTCCGCTCCTTGATGGAGTGGCAGGTGCACACCCCCGCCTTGGTGAACCGCTGGTAGGTGCGGCAGACGAAGAACAGCCTTTCCTCTCCGGCGGTGTTGGGGCGGTTCATCACCGCCATGGGGTAGCCGCATTCATGGCAGTGGATCAGCCCCTTCAGCAGGAAGTCGTAGGTGCGGCTACGGGTGTGCTTGCGGCTGTTCACCAGCAGCTGTACCTTGCGGAAGGTTTCCTCGTCAATCAGCGGCTCATGGGTGTTTTTCACCACCACCCAGCTTTCCGGCGGCTGAGCGTGACACTTCTTGGACTTGTAGCTGATCTTCACCGTCCGCCCCTGCACCATGTGGCCGATGTAGGTTTCGTTTTTCAGCATTTCGTTGATCCGCTCCGCCGACCATTGGCCGGAATAAGCCCCCTTGGCGCTCAGCGTCAGCCCGGCATAGGTGGCAGGCGTGGGGATATGCTCCTCGTTCAGCCGCACCGCGATCTGCCTGCAGCTGATACCTTCCAGCGCCATGGCGAAAATCCGCCGCACCACAGGAGCCACCTCTTCATCGATAACGATCTTGTTTTTCTCCGTGGGGTGCATCTTGTAGCCGTACATGGGCTTGCCGCCAATGAACTGCCCCTTGCGCTGCTTGTCACGCTTGACGGACTTGATCTTCTTGGAAATGTCCTTGGCATACATGTCATTCATGATAGCGCGGAAGGGCGTGATGTCGTTGGCGGTGGACTCCACACCGGTGTCGATGCCGTCCAGCAGGGAAATGTACCGCACCCGCTTCTCGGGGAAGTACCGCTCCATGTAGTGACCGGTCATGATGTAGTCGCGCCCCAGACGGGACAGGTCTTTGGTGATGACCATGTTGACCTTCTTGGCTTCGATATCCCCGATCATCCGCTGGAACGCCGGACGGTCGAAGCTGGTGCCGCTGAAGCCGTCGTCGATGTAGGTATCGTACACGGACAGGCGATGCTGCTGCACGAATTCGTTCAGCAGGGATTGCTGGTTGGTGACGCTCTGGGATGGGCCTTCGGTTTCATCCTCCTTTGACAGTCGTATGTACAGGGCGACGTGGTAATCCATGGGGTTGCTTATTTCAATGTACATCTTCTCCTCCTCGAAATAAGCGACCATTCATCGCACCCATGATACCGCAGGCTTCCCCGCCTGTGCAAGGATGCGGCTCAGATACAGCCGAAAAGATTCCTCCACCAGATGGGAGAGGCTCTTTTCGGCTTTTGTATATTCGCAGCGCACCACCGGCGCTTCGCTTTTTTTCACACACCCCACCTCCTTTGCCTAACGTATGTCTTTGAGTTTGCTTTTTTGCTTGTCCCCTTGGTTATTTCAGCCCCCTGTTTGTATGCAGTTGTCAAGGAACACCGGAAGGTGCTCTCAAAAGTCCCTCCAATAGATATGACAAAAATGGGCCAATCGTCAGTCCACTTTTGAGCATTTCCTGAAGAAAATTTTCTCGTAAAAAAACTCCCTTCACTAACCGTGACAGAAACAAGGCATTATGGGACATTTTCGGCAAAGGAAGTGCTTTTTCGGCAAAAGCGGCCTGTCCATTTCCTCCTTCCGGGTCACTTGGCAACCGTTCAAAAACCCTTTCAATACATATGACAAAAACAAGCCATTTGTCAGACCAATTCGGAGGCTTTTGTGAAAGAAATTTTCCCCGAAGAAAAACGCCCCTCACTATGCATGACAAAAATGAGCCAATCGTGGAACGGTTTGACAAAGGTAGTGTTGATTCAACAAAAGAAAGCAGTTTAATCTCTCGCTGGTCGCTCCACCCTCTGAAAAAACACCTTTCATAATACAGTTGCAAAAAGAGCCCAAACGTTAAGTCTGTTTGACAAAGGTAGTGTCAAAACGACAAAACAGCAGGAGTTTCTCCCTGCTGCCGGACACAAAAACAGAGCCGATGCCATCGCATCGACTCTGCGCTTATTCAAAACATATCTGCTCTAATCAGAAGCCCACTTTCCTGATGAACTCAACCAAATTCCTGCCATACAGCTCCATGCCCAGGCAGTTGGGGTGCAGCTTATCCAGGAAATACTCCGGCAGGTGCGGCACCAGAGTGAAGCCGTCCACCACCGTCACGTTGGGATACTTGCCGGCGATTTTCTTCACGTTGTCGCAGAAGCGTTCCAGCACGGCTTCCTGGCCGGGGCAATCGCCGCGCCACAGGGGGCTGACGCACAGCACCGGCGTGTCGCCGTACACCTGATTCAGGCACTCGTAGTATTCCTCCACCGCGTCCATGGTTTCGCTGCCAAACTGGTTGGTACCCATGGCGATGATGATCTTGTCCGGCTGGTAGCCTTCCATGGGAACCATGGTGTTCTTGTCGTACACATAGCCGCCGATGCCCTGGTTGAGGATATCGTAATTCAGGATGCGATTGGCTACGCTCACATAGGTGTGGGAGGAACGCAGCGGGCCGTAGCCCTGGGTGATGGAATCGCCGATCCACAGCACCTTTTCGCCCTTTGTAGCCGGAGTGAAATCGGCGTTGATCTCGAAATCCTTCACAAGCAGGGTAGCATCGGAAGGAAGGTAGATCACCACCTGCTTTTCCCCTTCGGGCAGGTCAAAGAAAAGGGTGCCTTCTTGCCCCATGTCCTTCACATACTTGATATCATAGGCCAGCCCGTCCACATACAGCTCCACCGTATCCTCGGAACACTTCCAGTTGAACCTGTACGCAAAGGAGATCTTCGTGGCAGCGGTGGTCATTTCAAAGGTCTTGCAGTTGGAGGCATCGCACCGCTCATACCAGAAGGTAAAGGGCGAATTGCGGAAATAGTCCATCTGGCTGTCGGTGTACTGGAACGCCTGCAGATAGCCATCCTCGGTTTCCTTGAAGTGCAGCGCACCGAAATAGATGGATTTCAACTGTTCATTGGTCAAAAGCATCTGGAAGTCCCCCTTGCACATTTGTTCTTAGTATATAAAACAAACCGTCGAAACGCAATAGCTGTGCCGTTCGTTATTCACCCTTGGTGTAGTCCACGGCTGTTGATCCCATGTCAAATTCTATCACCGCGCCGTCACGGATCATCTCATGGGTGAACATGGTGCTGTGCCATTCCTGCCCGTTGATGCGCACGGCCTGAATGTACTTGTTCTCCTTGGACAGGTTGTTGGCTCGGATGACGATCTCCTTGCCGCCCGGCATCTTAATAACCGTTTCATCATACCGGGGGCTGGTGAGGTAGTACAGGTTCTGCCCCGCATTGGGGAAGAAGCCCACGGAAGAGAAGATGTACCAGCTGCTCATGGCTCCGGAGTCATCGTTGCCGGGAGGGCCATCCATGGTGAACAAATCCCGCAGCTTGTCGATGCTGTCAGTGATGAGCCAGGGCTTCTTGGTATACGCAAACAGGTACGAAGCCAGGAACGCCGGCTCGTTGCCGTAGTCCACAAGGCCGGTTTCGATGCCGTGCGTAAGACGGCGGATGAACGCATCCTCGCCGCCGCACTTCTCGATCAGCGTGGGCACATCGTGGGGCACGAAGAAGGAGTAGTTGTAGGACGTAGCTTCATAGAAGTGCTTCACCCAGCTGCCCCAGTGCTGGCCGGGGTCGATCTCCACCCAGGTGCCATCGGAATTGCGAGGGCAGATGAAGCCGGTGAACTCCTTGTATTTCGCATCAGGGTTCCACAGGTTCTGCCAGTTGCGGCTGCGCTGGGTGTACGCTTCACAATCTTCTTTGCTGCCCAAATTCTTCGCCATGGTGGCGGCACAATGGTCATTGTAGGATTGCTCCAGCGTGTAGGAGCAGGCCATCTGGCCGTACTCCGTACCGGGGATGGCGTGGTCATCCGGGATGTACCCCAGCTTGTAATACGGCGCGCCCGGGTCGGCCACCGGCGGCGCATAGCTGTACCAGCCGATGCGATAATTGTCCGCGTGGTTCTTCACCACCTGATAGGCCTTGTCCCAGTCAATACCGGGTACGCCCTTCACATAAGCGTCGCAGATTACGTTGTCCACATCGTCACCGCCCTGCTGGGGGTGCATATCCACACCGGCCACGAAGGTGTCCCGCACATAATCGGTTTTAGCATGGCGGGCAATGAAGCTGTTCACGGTCTTGGTCACCATGTCCGGCTTGATCAGCGTGTACAGAGGGTACAGGGTGCGCCAGGTGTCCCAGATGGCGTAGTGATCGTCGATCATCGGCACGTCGTCCCCATAGCCGGGGATATCGCCGCTGCGGTCACGGGGCATACACATGGCGTGGTAGATGGCGGTGTAGTGCTTCATCTTGTCCACGTCGGTCACGTGCTCGCCGCTGATCTGAATCTTCTGCAATTCCTTGTTCCACAGAGCCTTGGTTTCTTCACGGATGGCCTCGTAGTCCCAATCGGGAATCTCCTTTTCCAGCCACATCTTTGCCTTCTCGATGCTGGTGAAGGACACGCCGATCTTCATATACACGTCTTCGTTTTCTTCCGTCTCAAAGCGCATGAAGCCGCCCACGCTCTCGTCTTTGGAGCGCAAGGTGTCTTTAACAAAGCCGATTTCGCCCTCATGCAGACCGTCCGCATCATAGGTGCCGATGACGACAGGCTGCTTCTTTACCACGGCATAGAAGCACAGCCCATGCGCACCACCGAAGCCGCCCTCGTACACACCGGAGCCGCTGAACACGGGATAGCCCTCGGCATTGATCTCCGTGTGCAGCACCACTTTGGAAGCAGAAATACCGCTCTCGGTGTTCACGATGTTCGCAAGCAAAGGCACACTATGCGCCAGATCAATCAGCAAACTTGCATCCCTGGACGCAGGATAAGTGAACCGATAGATGGACGCATGCTCCGCCGGAGTCACAGCGCAGCGGATGCCGTAACGCTTCAAAAGCACGCTGTATTCGCAGCATGAGGTGCGCTCGTCCTCCGCCGCAGAGTCGTGTCCGGTGAAGCTGGTATCCAGCCCGATTTGCGGCGACAGCAGGAACTGGCCGTACTTTCCGTAGCCCGTGCCGCTGGCATGAATCTGGGAAAAGCCCCGGATATCATTGCCGGTAAAGTAGCCGGAGTGCTGGCCGCCCTTGGTATCGGGCGCAGGGTTTACCGACGCATTGGGCCGCTGGGGGCCAATGACCGTGTTGCCTTCATTGTCCACGCCGTAGCGTAGATTCACATAGCGAGTCAGATCAGTCGTCATGCTTTTTCTCCTGTTTGAACGAATTGGTTGAGAATATTATACAGTACCGTAATGGACAATGCAACCTGGATATCACCCGAGGTCAAGTTTTCATTTGTATTACATATCTATCTTTACACCGTGCAACAATTGTGCTATAATACAATCAACAAAAGGGCACTGCCCGCAGACAATTAAAAAGGAGGACTTACCCCATGAAGAAGCTTGTGGCTCTTGTTTTGGCGATCATGATGGTGCTGGGCCTTTGCACCTTCGCGTCCGCTGAAGACTACTCCGGCTACACCATCCGCATTTATTCCAACTCCAACTCCACCGAGCGTGCCAACTGGCTCGTGAACGAAGCCAAGAAGGCCGGCTTTACCATCTCCATGGACGATAACGCTGTTATCTCCGGTGATACCGCTGCCATCCAGGCTGCCAACGAGAACAAGGACGGCGACATCATCTTCGGCCTGAACGAAGTGCGCTGGTCCCAGCTGGTGAACGGCACCTACGAGAATCTGAAGATTATGGACTGGACTCCCTCCTGGGCTGACCAGGTTGGCCAGTACAAGTACGACGGCAAGGCCTACGGCCTGGTCATCCAGAACATCCTGATGCTCTACCGTAACGACGATCTGGGCACCAAGGGCGAGAAGGTCTCCTTCGAGCATTGGGCCGACATCGTGAACTGCGGCTACACCTGGTATCGTCAGGGCAAGGTGGGCGGCACCACCAACGGCAACATCAACAACTCCATGCTCTACGCCTTCACCGATCCCACCAGCCCCGCTGGCGGCATCAGCGTTGAGGGCTGGAAGACCCTGTGGCAGTATTGCCAGAACGGTGTCTTCACCGGCGACAGCTACGGCTTCGATCCCCTGAACCGTGGCGACGTGCAGGTTTCCACCTTCTATTCCTCCTCCCTGTACGGCAAGGTGGACGACGCCGCCTCCGGCAGCGAGCATCCCCTGATCGGCGCCCCGAAACCCGAAAACTGGGCCCTGGTTGAGATTGCCGACGGCACCTACTACATCGCTGAGTACCTGGGCGTGCTGGACCGCGCTGGCCGTACCGAGGAAGAAACCGCTGCCGTGAAGGCCTTTGCCGAGTGGTTCGGCTCTGCCGAAGTGCAGGCTGCCTGGGCTGACGAGTTCGACTCCTTCCCCTGCAATGAAGGCGCCGTGGCCGAGATCTATGGCGAGGACATTCCCGAAATCTACACCATCAAGAACTTCGCCCTGAACAAGGTGGAAGGCACCGACATGACCTACGCCGAGTATGTGGGTGCTCACTCCTCCGAGTGGACCAACATCATGACCAACCTGGGCTTCTACTGGGCCGACAATGCCGACGCCCCCGCCGAGCCCGACTGGGACAACCTCGACTGGGCCACGCTGACCCAGAAGGCGGAATAATCGAATACCGGGACAACCCGGCGGGCGGGCCCAGACGGGCCCGCTTTTTTCTCAGTGAAGCGAAGGGCAAAGGTCGGCTTGCCTGAGCGATACGCAGGCAGAAAACGGCGCGCCGGCACGCACAGGGCGCGGGCTGGGGCCTGCGGGCAATCTGTGTTTTTGCCCTCCGCGCTTCACTTCCCACTCTTCGAAAAGGAGCGACGCACATGATCCAGCTGAAGGATATCGTGGTTAAATTTGATGATTTCGAGGCGCTGCACAGCATCAACGTTCACGTCAGGGAGGGAGAATTTTTCACCTTCCTGGGGCCATCCGGCTGCGGCAAGACCACCACGCTGCGCACCATCACGGGCTTCATCGAGCCGGTGAGCGGCACCGTCCACATGCAGGGCGAGGATATCACCCATGTGCCCATCGAGCAGCGCAACATCGGCATCGTCTTCCAGAGCTACGCGCTGTTCCCCACCATGAC